>JANPCI010000191.1:0-5736 GCA_031430875.1 Actinomycetes bacterium
CTCGACGGCGTGCCCGCGATCGAGCGGATGATCGTGATGGTGCAGCGCGAGGCAGCCGAACGTTTCGCCGCCGTGCCCCGCACCTCCGCCTACGGTGCGGTCAGCGTCAAGACGGCCTACTGGGGAACAGCGAAGATCGTCGGCCACGTGCCCGCATCGGTGTTCGTTCCGAGACCGAATGTCGAGTCGGCACTGGTCGAGATCATCCGCCACGAACCACCGACCACCGACCCCGACGCCCTTTTCGCGCTCGTGCGCACCGGCTTCGGACAACGACGCAAGATGCTTCGCCGCTCGCTCGCCGGCATCGTCGCACCGAACACATTCGACGCCGCGGTCATCAGCCCGACGGCCCGCCCCGAGGAACTCGACGTCGACGACTGGTGTCGACTGACCGATGCTCACCTCCAGGCCGAGGCTCACGCGGCTGCCAACGCGCATGGGTAACGTCGCCGAGATGGAGGCCGACGACGCAGTACCGGTGTCGCTGAGGGCCCACGCCAAGCTGACGAGGTCATTGCGGATCACCGGAATCCGGCCCGACGGGTTTCACCTGATCGATGCCGAAATGGTCAGCCTCGACCTCCACGACGTCCTCGTCATCGACCCCACCCGCCACGGTCTGGCGGCCATCGGCCCCTTCTCGGCCGGGATGCCGCTCGACGATTCGAACCTCGTTGCCAGGGCACTCGACCTCGTCGGCCGACAGGCGCACGTCACCATCGACAAGCGGATCCCCCACGGCGGTGGCCTCGGCGGCGGCTCGACCGATGCGGCCACGGCACTGCGCTGGGCCGAATTCGGAACCACCACCGACGACCTCGCCGCCGCGGCACGCCTCGGCGCCGACATCCCGTTCTGCTTCGTCGGAGGCCGAGCACGCGTCACCGGCATCGGCGAAGTCGTCGAGTCACTCCCCCACGTCGATGTCACCGTCACCCTCGTGATCCCACCGCTCACCGTCAGCACACCCGCCGCGTATCGGGCATGGGACGATCTCGGCGGACCGGAAGGTTCGGGATGCAACGATCTCGAAGCAGCCGCTCTCGTCGTCGAACCACGCCTTGCCCGATGGCGCGACATCATCGCCGAACGCATCGGGACGGCACCGACCCTCGCCGGAAGTGGCGCCACGTGGTTCGCCGAGGGCGAACATGGCAACGCCCTCGCCGAACTGGTCGACGAGGGCGCAACGGTGGTCGTGGCACGAACCGTGCCGATGGACATCGCCAGCTGGCGAGGATGAACTACTTGCGACGCTGGTGACGCGTGCGGCGCAGCATCTTCTTGTGCTTCTTCTTCCGCATGCGCTTGCGACGCTTCTTGATCAGAGAACCCATAAGGCGGGCCACGCTATCGGCCGTGTCAAGGCCTGCCACGCGAGATACGGTGAACGAGCGGACAAACCGTCAATGCGGGGTCGACCCGTGACCAGTCCGGGGTCGTCTAATGGTAGGACAGCGGTTTTTGGTGCCGCGTGTAGGGGTTCGAATCCTCTCCCCGGAGCTCATGAGCGTTTCAGCAATCGTGCTCGCCGCCGGAGAAGGCACCCGGATGAAGTCGAGCCGTCCCAAGCCATTGCACCTCATCTGCGGGCGGGCCATGGTCCTGCACGTGATCCATGCCCTCGAGCTGGTGCATCCCGAGCGAACGGTCGTCGTGGTTGGCCACGGCGCCGAACAGGTCACCAAGAAGGTGCAGCAACACTCGCCCAGTTGGGCCAACGTCGCCTTCGCCGAGCAGTTGCAACAGAACGGCACCGGCGACGCTGCGTCCATCGGCATGTCCGCGCTCGACGGCGACGACTACGACGACGAATCCACCATCCTGGTGCTGCCGGGCGACACACCCCTGCTGCGCCCTCAAACCCTGCGTGAACTCGTCGACGTCCACATCGAGTGCGGCAATGCCGCCACGCTGCTCACCAGCGTGATGGACGACCCCACGGGCTACGGCCGCGTCATCCGCAAAGCCGACGGCCAGGCCGCCCGCATCGTCGAACACCGCGACGCCGCACCCGACGAACTCGACGTTCGCGAGGTGTGTACATCGATCTATGCATTCCGCCGCGACCTGCTCGGGCCGGCGCTGCGCAAGCTCACCACCGACAACGCGCAGGGCGAGTACTACCTCACCGACGTGGTGTCGGTGCTCGGTGCGATGGGGCATCGCATCGGTTGCGTCCAGGCACCCGAGGGCGAAACCCAGGGCGTCAACGACCGCTGGCAGCTCGCGCTCGCCGAGCGTGAACTCCGGGCGCGGACCAACAAGTACTGGCTGCTCAGCGGCGTCACGATGCTCGATCCGCGCCAGACCTTCGTCGACGTGACGGTGTCGATCGGCCGCGACGTCACGCTGTATCCGGGCACGATCCTGCGGGGAACCACGGTGGTCGGCGACGGTTGCGACATCGGCCCCGACACCCGGCTGGACGACTGCGCTGTCGGCAGCGGCGCCGTTGTCGAGCACACCGTCGGCCACGACGCCGAGATCGGACCCGGCGCCACCGTTGGCCCGTACGCCCATCTTCCGGCGGGGAGCTCAGTCGCTGCAGGCGCAACGACCGGCGCGTTCTACACTGCACCTGTCGGCTGACCCTCTCAGCCGACTTCGCGCCGGGCAGTCACGGTCGAACAGCGTCGGGGAGGACGTCAACGTTCATGGAGAAGGTCACGACCAAGCGGCTCGCCCTGTACTCGGGCCGCACCCATCCTGAGCTGGCCCAAGAGGTGGCGACACACCTCAACATCGAGCTCGGCCACGACAACCTCGTCGAGTTCGCCAACGGCGAGGTGCGGTGTCGATTCGGCGAGTCGATCCGTGGATCCGACGTGTTCGTGATCCAGAGCCACTACGGCGTCGGCGACCACTCGGTCAACGACTCGATCATGGAACACCTGATCATGATCGACGCCGCCTATCGCGCCTCGGCGAAGCGCATCACCGCCGTGTGCCCCTTCTACGGCTACGCCCGCCAAGACCGCAAGGCCGAAGGTCGCGAGCCGATCACCGCCCGCCTGGTCGCCGACATGTTCAAGGCCGCCGGCGCCAAGCGGATGATCTCGATCGACCTGCACTCCGGCCAGATCCAAGGGTTCTTCGAGGGCCCGGTCGACCACCTCACTGCGATGCCGGTACTCGAGCAGTACGTCCGCCAACACGCCACTGCCCCCGTGATCGTGTCGCCCGACGCCGGCCGCATCAAGGTCGCCGAACGTATGGCCCAGCACCTCGTCGACATCGGCGCCGACCTCGCGTTCATCTACAAGCGTCGACCGAAGGGCTCGACCAATGTGGCCGAGGCCGCTGAAGTGATGGGCGATGTCGATGGCCGCCTGTGCGTGCTGACCGACGACATGATCGACACCGCAGGCACCATCTGCGCGGCGGCGGAACTGCTCGTGCAACGCGGCGCCAGCGAGGTGTGGGCGATGGCCACCCACGGCGTGCTGTCTGGCCCGGCCATCGACCGGTTGAAGAACGCGCCGCTCAGCCGCATCGTGCTCACGAACACGCTGCCGCTCCCGCCGGAGAAGCAGCTCGACAAGATCGAGGTGCTGTCCGTCGCGCCGCTGATCGCCGAAGCCCTCGGCGCCGTCTTCGACGACACCAGCGTCAGCGAAATCTTCCACGGCGAAAACCTCGCCTGACCCTCCCCCACCCCCGAAATTCTCACCTCCCAACCCCGAAATTCTCCTGACAGTGCGCGCTGAGCGCGCACCTGGAGGAAAATTTCGGGGTTGACGCCGATTGGGCGGGGTCGATGCCCACTGGCGGGTGTGATCAGTCCCGACATCTTGGAGGTGTTCGCCCGCCAGTACGGAGTAGCCGCGGCGCACCAAGTCACCGCGATCGGCATGTCACGTTCGATGCTCTATCGAGCGAGACGCAACGGCGTGTTCGATGATGTCCTGCCGGGCGTCGTGCGAATCGCCTCCACACCGCTTTCGTATCGGGGCCGAGCCATGGCCACGCAGCTGTTCACCGGGCCCGATGGCCTCCTCAGTGGGTGGTCCGGCGGTCGGCTGGCAGGGCTGCGCGGTATGCCCACGCGGACGATCCACGTCACCGTCGCCGACGAGTTCCGCAGGGATGCTCCACCCTGGATCGACATCCACCGCACGACGTGGTGGGACGCCGACTCGTGGTCGATCGACGCGTTCGTCGTGGCATCGCCCATGCGGATCCTGTTCGGTCTCGCTCAGGCGTTCAACCAGCATCGCTTCGAGCGCGCGGCCGAGGACGCGTGGCACCTCGGGCTGATCACGCCGACTGACGCCGCCGGCTACCTCGAACGGCATCGATGCCGGGGCAGGGACGGGGTGTCGAAGATCGAGCAGTGGCTGGATCGCTGCGACGGACAGGAACGCCCCGCACAGAGCAACCTCGAACGATCCCTGCTCGAGGAGTTCGAACGCATCGGACTCCAGCGACCTGTTCGCCAGCACCCCTTGGCGCTCCCTTCGGGCGAGCTGATCCATCTCGACATCGCGTGGCCCGCGATCCGACTGGCGGTCGAGCCCGGGGCGTCCTGGTTCCACGGCGGCGATCTGCGTCAACGGCGCGATCAAGGGCGCGACCGCGCCTGCGCCGAGCTCGGGTGGCTGATCATCCGCTTCGACGAGACCATGCGCGACGACCTCCACGCCGCCGCAGTCCAGGTCGCCAGGGTCCACGCCCGCCGCACGGCCGACTCCCGAACACCTCCCTCGCCCCCACCTCCGAAATTCTCCTGACAGTGCGCGCTGGGCGCGCACCTGGAGGAGAATTTCGGAGGTGAAGCGGCGCGGAGGGGATGCGATCGGCGGCCGATAGCTTGAGATGCTGCTGTAACGACGTGGCGCCTGATCTGTGGGCGCCGCCACGAGATCTGATGGAAGCCGATCACCATGTCTGAGACCGTTCTCCAAGCCGAAGCCGGACGCCACGCCGGAAGCTCCGATTCTCGCCGCCTGCGCGCCGACGGCAAGATTCCCGCGGTGGTGTACGGCCACGGCATGGACCCGCTCCCCGTGTCGGTCGATCGGCGCGAGCTGCGCCAGGCCCTCTCGGGCGCCGCCGGACTGAATACGATCCTCGACCTCACCGTCGACGGCACCGTGTACCCGACGCTCATCAAGGACATCCAACGCCACCCGGTGAAGCGCTCGGTGCAGCACATCGACTTCATCCAGGTCAACCTCAACGAGGAAATCGTGGTCTCGATCCCGATCCACCTCGAAGGCGAAGCCAAGGAAGTCGCCTCCAACGGCGGCCTGGTCGACCTCACCATGCAGGACCTGGCGGTGCGCACCACGCCGCGCAACATCCCCGACGGCATCACCATCGACGTCACCGCGATGACCATGGACACGGTCATCCGCGTCGAGGACATCCCGCTGCCCTCGGGCGTCGTCGCCGAAGCCGACGGAGACACTCCCGTTGTCACTGTCCTCACGATGCGCACCTCTGCGGCCGATGAAGCTGCGGCTGCCACCGAAGAAGCCGCCGAGGGTGACGGCGCCGCGGCGCCGACCGACGCCGACGGCGAGTGATCCGACGCGCCACGGTCCAATGACCGCCGGCGCCACCGAAATGTGCGCTGATATGTGCACCCAGCGCACTCCAAACCGCATTTTTCGGTTGCTGAGGGGTCTGTGATGGGGTTGTTCGGGCGCGAGGGCAAGGGCAAGCCGTACGACTGGCTGGTCGTGGGCCTCGGAAATCCGGGGGAGAAGTACGCCCGCACCCGCCACA
>JANPCI010000192.1:0-2927 GCA_031430875.1 Actinomycetes bacterium
AGTCGGTCGACACGACGGTCAGCGAGATCATCGCGTCGGCAGGCATCTCCCAGTGGGCGGGCGCCGAGACGCAGAAGTTCGGGCACATCACCTACTTCTGGAACGGCAACCGATCCAGCAAGTTCGACGACCAATTGGAAACCTACGTCGAGATCCCCTCTGACCTCGTGCCCTTCAACGAGCGACCCTGGATGAAATCCGCCGAGACTGCCGACGCCGCGATCGAGGCGGTGCGCTCCGGCGAGTTCGGCTTCATCAGGATGAACTTCGCAGGCGGAGACATGGTCGGCCACACCGCCGATATCGCCGCGACTCGCATTGCGGTCGAGAGCGTCGACCTGGCCATCGGCCGAATCGCCGACGCCGTCGCAGCCGCGTCGGGATGTCTGCTCGTCACCGCCGATCACGGCAACGCCGACGACAAAGCCGAGCGCAACAGCGAGGGCCAGCCGCTGATGACCGACGACGGCCAACCCCAGCTGCGCACGGCACACTCACTCAACCCGGTCATGTTCGCCGTACACGACTACGCCGGACCTCTGATTCGACTTCGCGACGATCTGCCCACCGCAGGTCTCGCCAACGTCGCAGCGACGATCCTGCAGCTGCTCGACCTGGGGATCCCACCGGACTACGAGCCATCACTCCTGAACGCGCCCACGCACTGAAGCCGGAGCGGGACGGCCGTCAGAGTGCGTTGATGCCGGCCTTGAGGATCGCGAGGCCGGTGGCGTTGACGCAGTACCGGGTTCGTGGCCCTTCGATCTCGCCCTGGATCAGCCCGGCTTCGCGGAGGATCCGGAGGTGTTCCGACACGGTCGACTGGGCGAGTGGGAGTTCGGCGACGACGTCGCCGGTGACACAGGTCTCGCGGTGCGTGAGCAACTGCAGGATCGCCAGCCGGGCCGGGTGCGCAACCGCCTTGGCCATCGCGGCGAGGGTCTCGTCATCAGGGGGCGGAACCAGCGTGTCGACCGGAGTCGGGATGCAACATTCCTCACTGCTGGTCGACCGGTTCGTCGGGGTGGTGGCCGAGGTGACGGTCATGGTCGCGCTCCTTCTGTGACGGGTGCGGCAATGGCGGCGTCGTTCGGGTAGTAGCGCCGGCGCGCCCACAGCGACACGTACACGAGGCCGACGAGGGCGGGGACTTCGATCAGGGGTCCCACGACGCCGGCGAGGGCCTGGCCCGACGACACACCGAACACGCCGATCGCGACGGCGATCGCCAGTTCGAAGTTGTTGCCGGTCGCGGTGAATGCGATCGAGGCGTTGCGGTCGTACGGGAAGCCCATCTTGAGCCCGGCGGCGAACGAACCGGTCCACATCAACGCGAAGTAGACGAGCAGCGGGATGGCGATGCGGACAACGTCGAACGGGGCGTTGGTGATCGCGTCGCCCTGGAGGGCGAAGAGCACGACGATGGTGAACAGCAGCCCGTAGAGCGCGATCGGTCCGATCCGGGGCAGGAACACCTCTTCGTACCACTGGGTGCCCCGGCGGCGTTCGAGAATCGTTCGGGTGAGGAACCCGGCGAGCAGCGGGATGCCGAGGAAGATCAGCACCGACTTGGTGATCTCCCAGACGGTGACGTCGATACCGTCGGAGTCCAGTCCCAGCCAGCCGGGCAGGAGCTCGAGGTAGAAGTAGCCGAGCAGGGCGTAGGCGGCGATCTGGAACAGCGAGTTGATGGCCACGAGCACCGCCGCCAGCTCGCGGCTGCCGCACGCGAGATCGTTCCAGATCAGCACCATCGCGATGCAGCGAGCGAGGCCCACGATGATGAGTCCGGTTCGGTACTCGGGCAGGTCGGGCAGCAGCAGCCAGGCGAGTGTGAACATCAGCAATGGCCCGATCACCCAGTTCAGCACCAATGACATCACCAGCGATCGCCGCTCGATGACGGTGCCGATCGAGCGGTACTTCACCTTGGCGAGCACCGGATACATCATCGCGAACAGTCCGATCGCGATCGGGAGCGAGACCGTGTCGATCTTCACCGAGTCCAAGGTGTCGTCGAGGCCTGTGAACACCTTGCCCAGCGCGATCCCCGCCACCATCGCCAAGCCGATCCACACCGGCAAGAACCGATCCAGCACCGACAGCCGGGCGACCACCGCTTCGGTTGGCGGGGTATCGGTCGTCCGTTCGTTCACCATGTCCACTCCTTCATCGACATTCGACGATGCACGATAACATCGAAGGCCCTCGACCTCACCCAGCCACAACGGAGCACCAGATCCCGGGGCCGATCAGCTCGCGGGTCGGTGACCCCCATCGCCCGCGACATCGGCCCGGCGTGGAAGCGAGGTCCTCCTCGTGGACGATCGCTCGCCGACGCGCTGAGGCCAGGGAGTTCGCTGCACCGTCAGTGAGACGGGCATCACATCACGTAACCTCGAGACATGACTCGTGACAGCGGTGAAGTCGAGCCAGGCGGTATTGCGCTCGACGAACATGAGGTCTCCCAACGTCGCCCCGGGATGTCCGTCATCGCCTTTGGCGGCCTGGCGTCGCTCGCGGCGGGAGCCGTGCATGCATCGGCTGCAGGCATCCACGCCGAGCATCCCCAACTCGCCCGGATCTTCATCGTGGCAGCCGTCCTGCAGATTGGCGTCGGCCTCTGGGCATTGGTTCGCCCCACGCGAACCGCTGCCTGGGGCGTGGTTGCGGTCAACGCAGTTGCAGTCGGTGGATGGCTTGCGACGCGGATGTTCGGGATCTCGTGGATCGACGGTCTCGAAGTACGTGAGGCGCCACAGTTCGCCGACGTCGCGTGTGCCGCGCTCGGACTGCTCGCCATCGTGGCCGCCAATGCGGGCGCGCTGCTCCCGGAGAAGAAGCAACGCATGACGGGTCTGATGGCGCCGACCGTCCTGATCTGCGCGTTCGCCGTGTGGACGATGATGGCCGCAGGCACCCATGTC
>JANPCI010000193.1:0-9207 GCA_031430875.1 Actinomycetes bacterium
GACTGGCTCCGGCTCGACACGGTCGACGGAAACTCGCCGATTCCGGCAGTACCGGTCGATGTGACGGTGCTCGATCGCGGTTCGGACGACTATCGACTCTCCCTTGACGGTCCCGCCGGCACGCAGGTGATCCTCGGCCAGTCCTACTCGGCGGGCTGGCAGGCAGCATCCGACGTCGGCGACCCCAGCGGCACCCAATCGCTCGACACACAAGCGGGGTGGACCCTCACCGCCAACGGCCTCCAAGAGCTTCGCATCAGTCACGCGGGACGAACTCTTTATCGTGTGGTCACCCTGGTGTCATTGATGCTGGTGTCGATGCTGCTCATCGTCATCGTCAGAGATCCCCGGCGACGCGACCATGAGTCGGTCGCTCCACACACACGGTGGCGAACCGTTCAAGGTCCGGTCGTAGCATTGGCCTCGATCGCAGCGTTCGCTTTACTTGTCGGCGGATGGCAGACGCTGATCGTGGTAGGGCTATCGGTCGCTGCGTTGCGTCGACGATGGGTCACGCCGAGAGCCCTGGGAACCACCGCCGCCGGACTCCTCGGCTTCGCCGCCATCGCGACCATCCCGCCATTAGGGCCGACACTCGAGCCGGTCTGGCCACTGTGGCCATCAGCGCGCTGGCTCGCTCATGAGCTCGCTCGGTTGGCCCTCGTGCTGGCAGTAGCTGCAATGTATGGTGCCGTCAGACCCCTTTGCGGCCCGCACGAGGCCCATCTCACGAACAGCGACATCACAGACCCGGCCCAGTCCGTCAGGACCGACCACGAGACCGTGGGCGCTGACTGATCGGTGCCATGAGTTCCCCGCCATCCACTCCAGCGAACGATGACCTGGCAGACGACAGTGGGCCAGCGCGCGACTCCCTCCGGACGGGAACCATTCTCCGTGGGTCGTCAGCCCTGAGTGCGTCAGTCCTGGTGGTAGCCGTCGGTGGGGCCCTGTTCTGGGCGATCGCGGCCCGAGTCGCGTCGAGTGAGGACGTCGGGCGAGTTGCGGCTCTGTCCAGCACGACGGTGTTCCTCGTCTACCTCACGGCGCTTGGGCTCGTGCCAGTGGTGGCGCGTTACGGCAGCGGGAATGCACGGGCGGAACGTGTGGTCTACAACCGTGCCTCGCTCGTGGCGATCGCAGCATCCTCGACCGGGGCCGTGATCATCTCCATCGTCGGCTCCGCTGCCGATGTGGAGACATTGCAACCCGTCGAGTCGGCCATCGGAACATTCGCCTTCGCTGTCGTCGCAGCTGGTTCTGCGTTCACGGTTCTCGCAGAAATCCACCTGCTGAGCCAGGGTCGCTACCGATGGATCGTCGGGCGGGCCGTCCTGGCCGCTGTCGTGAGCGTGGCCCTGGTCGCGCTCGGTCCGATCGAAGGCAACCCGCTCGCGCTGTTCTTGGCCGGACCCGGGGTTGCAGCAGCCTCAGGGTTGATCGTTGGGACACTGAGCCAAGGAGGGCGCGTCGATCGGTTCGCGATTCGACCGGTGCCGGACGACGTGCGAACCATTCTCCGATACCTGTCGGTGAGCTGGACCGGCTCGTTGGTCAGCAAGGCCGCCCCGACGGCGTTACCGCTGGTCGTGGCGCTGAGCGTCAGCTCCGAAGCAAACGCCGGCTTTTTTGTTGCCTGGAACATCGCGCTCGTGATCTTCGTCATCATCCAGAACCTGGGCACGACGCTGCTCGCCGACGGTGGACGGACCTCGGCCCTCGAGGGGCAGACGCGGCATGCACTGCTCCTCGGCAGCGGGGTCGCTACGTTGATGGTCATCGTGACTCAGTTCGGTTCACCGCTCGTGGAGCAGGTCTACGGCACGAGTTACGCCGATTCGGTCGATGTGTTACGGGTGCTGGTACTCGCCGCGGTGCCCCTGGTCTTTTACGCCGTCGCCTACGCCGTGGCACAGGTCCGGCACCTCTCGCGTGCGATGATCGGTCTCCCACTGGTGCTCACCACCAGCGTGTACCTCCCGCTCTTGGTTACTGGCAACGTCACCGTCATGAGCGCGGCGGTTGTCTGGGTCATCGGGGTGACGATCGCAGGCGCCGCGGGTATAGCGATCCTCTTCGCACTCAGGGGCCGCTCGTTCACGCCGAACGGCAAGCTCGCCTCCGTACGATCGATCCCCGAGGGCTGATCCGCCATGTACCTGGTGATCCACGCATGGCGGGAGCTGAGCCACCCGCAAGCGGGCGGCTCCGAGAGGCTGGTCGATCAGCTCGCGTCGGGCATGACCCAACGCGGTCACCGCGTCCACTTGATCTGTGGGGGCCCGGTCGGCAAGCGGACATACGAGGTCACAGACGCCGGCGGGACCTACAGCCAGTACGCCCGTGTGCCTTGGCTCGACCGAGACCTCACCCGCGAGGCCGATGTCGTGCTCGACATAGCGAACGGTGCGACGTATTGCACGCCGCTGTGGCGTCGACAACCGACGGTTCTGCTCGTCCATCACATCCATAGTCAACAGTGGCATCAGAACTTCCCGTTCGCGATAGCGGCGGCAGGCAGCTTCTTCGAGCGGCATATCGTTCCGACGATCTATCGGCACTGCCTGGTCATCGCTGTGTCGCCGTCAACGGCGCAGGACTTACGGAGCATCGGCATCGACGACTCGCGCATTCGGATCGTCCCGAACGCCGTCGACCTGACAACTGGAGCAGTGTCCCGCAGTCGTTCCGAACAACCCTTGTTCGTTGCGCTCGGGCGCCTCGTCCCGCACAAGCGAATCGATCTGCTGCTCGACATGTGGGAACGTGTGCGACCGCTGACGGGTGGTCGCCTCGTCGTTATGGGCGACGGACCTGAGCTGGAGCGCCTTCGGGATCGCGCCGACGACGCGGTCGAACTGCTCGGAAGGGTCGACGACGAGACCAAGCAACGGCTGCTCGCGGAGTCGTGGCTGCTCGTGCACGCCGCAAGCCACGAGGGGTGGGGCATCGCCATCACGGAAGCCGCCGTACAGTGCACACCTGCGCTTGCCTTCGATGCGGCGGGCGTGCGCGACGCGGTCATCGATCGGCAAACTGGACGACTCGCGGCCGATACGGACGAGTTCGTTCGGTTATGGATCGAGATGGCGCAGGACTGCGACCAACTTGCGCAGTATGGTACGGCCGCACGTGATCAGGCATCGATGCTCGACACGCGCAGCACCGTCGATCGCTTCGAGGAGGTCGCTATGGAGGCCATCGAATGCTGGCCACGCCGCCGATCACGGCGGAGGTCGCAGTGACCGCACAACGCCGGGGACTCAGGCGGACCATGGCGTTCTTCCAGGCATTCCGAGTCGAACAGGACGAGCCAGCCCGCCTGTACACCCTGATGGCCAAGGACGTCATCGACACCTTGTCGGACCACGCCCCCATTGCAGGGCGACGGGTACTCGACGTAGGCGGCGGACCGGGATACGTCGCTGAGGCGTTCGACCATGCCGGTGGATCATGTGTGACCGTCGACCCGTCGCTGAGCGAAATGCACCTTCATGGTCGCTCCAGCTCACTCGCCATCGTGGCCGACGGCCAACGGCTCCCGTTCGCCGATGGACGCTTCGACATCGTTCACTGCTCGAACGTGCTCGAGCACGTTCCGGAACCTCGCCGGCTCCTCGCCGAACTCGGCCGATGCTCCGCGCCGAGCGGCCTCGTGTACCTGTCGTTCACGAACTGGCTCTCTCCGTGGGGCGGACACGAGATCTCGCCGTGGCACTACCTCGGCGCCAAGCGAGCCGTGACTCGGTACGAGGCTCGTGGCGGCACCGTGAAGAACCGGCCCGGCGAGAGCCTCTACCAGCTGAGCGTCGGTGACGTGATTCATTGGCTGCGACGGGACGAAGCGCTCGAGATCCTGTCCATCGCACCTCGGTACTATCCGTGGTGGACACAGCCGATCACTCGGATCCCAGGCGTTCGCGAAGTCCTGACCTGGAATCTGGAAGTGGTCATGCAGCGCCGGGCTTGATCGCCTCGACGTAAAGCGTCCCCAGTCGGCGCTCGACCGAGTCGGGAGCTGGCTGAAGCACAGACTGACCGAACTGTCTCATCTTTATCTCGCCGAAACCGACCTCACCCAGCACGAGGCGGAAGGTCTCAGCGTCCCAGAGCGAGTTGTGGCCGTACGAATAAACGAGTTCGTTGAGCGCGAACAGCGGTGATGGACGGCCCGGTCGGATCTCCTCGAGAAAGCCGTCCGACTCGATGTAGCTGCGGAAATGCTCACGGAAGTCAGGGACGCCGATGCGGAGGACACCACCCGGTTCGAGGAGTCGATGAGACTCGGCGAGCGAGTCGAAAGCCTCGCGTATCGGCAGGTGCTCCAGAAAGTGTTCGTGGAAGATCGCCCGAACCGTCCCTGGCCCGACGGGAAGGGGCGTGCGCAGATCCCAGACCACATCAGCGTGCGCTCCTGCGAGGTCGATGTTCACCCAGCCTGCGATTCGGCGCTCACCGCACGCCAAGTGCAGGAGGAGTCCGTGCTCACCCGGACGCAACTGCCGCCGGAGGCGTCCCACCATCCGGGCACGGGTGACGAGCAAGCGCCCCGGCTCAACGAACGGTTCAGGCACCACCCGTAGGACGATTCGGCGCCATCCCGAAAGGTGCTGCCATGAACTGGAGGCCGTGAGTTCACCCTCCGGTGGGAACCGCCACTGCTCAAGCGCAGACAGATACGCCGCGACCGATGGCGTCGTTGGTGTTGAATCGTCGGCCACGAACGGACGATAGCCCACCCGGATACCGACAAGCGTCGATCTACATCCGCCCGCCCGAAGCCGCTCCCCTCAGTTTTCGAGCCGTGGACGGGAAGCGAGTTGCTGACCGACATGACGGCAATGTGTCGGTTGTGCACACTCAACTCACTCAGACATGGACGGCGGACGAATCATGGGTGATGTCCGATCGGTGGCGTCCGATTCGATAGTGTCTATGTGGGCGCCAGCGAATGACGCCGATAGAGGGTGCCCATAGATGACGATGTTGACAACCCGGGTAAAGCTGGCCGTGAAGCAGACGCTGTTCCCGGTTGCCTTCCAGTTCCCACCGATCGTCTTGGCGCCCGAGCGACTCCGGCTCTGGTTAAACGCTCTCTCGGCCAGCACTGGTGTGGACGGTGACGTCGTGGAGATTGGCTGCGCGTTCGGCGGAACGGCGGCTTACTCCTCTTCCTTCCTTGAGAGGACCGGCGACCATCGGCGCTACCTCGCCTACGACACGTTTGAGGGGTTCGTTGCCGACCAGTTCGATGCAGATGAGCGACAAGGCACCGACGCCGGCGAGCGCGAAGTTTTTTCGGCGAACTCATTGTCGTTGGCTCGACGGGTCGCCCATCGCCACGGCACCTCAGCGCTTCGGCTGGTGAAGGGCGACATCTGCGACACGTCGGTGGAGTTTCCGCCAGCGGTGTCGGCGTGCCTCGTCGATGTCGACCTCGAGGAGCCCGTGTACGTTGCCCTCACCCGGGCGTGGGAACGGCTGGCCGACGGTGGCGTGATCCTCGTCGATGACTGCGACGGAGCGGACAGTGAATGGCGCGCGGATGAGGGCTATCGGCGATTCGTCGAGGAACACCAGCTACCGCACCGACGCCGGGATGGCATGGGTCTGGTGGGTGAGCCCGAGGTTCTAGACCGGATCATTGGCCAGTCGACCCCGTATCGGTGAGGAGTGTTCGGTGCTGCTCGCTGTTCGTCCCACCGCCAGCAGACTCGACGCCACCAGGCGACGCTTGCCGGCTCCTAGCGGGCTTGACCGGTTCGTCGAACCTGACGGGTCTGACCCAATGCGCATGGTGTGACTGCTGGCCGTCTTGCCCGACGTCATGTTGAGAGGTGTCGTTGACTGGCCGGGTCGCTGCGTAGCGGATTGAACATCTGCTCGCCGATCCCGTCGTCGATCGACGTCGCCCTCGGAGATCAATCACTTGCTGCCATTCGGTCGTCGCGCATTGGGCCGAACCGGGGAGCTCAGAGACGGTCGAAGCGGCGTGCCGACAGCGTCATGAACACCGCCAGGAGGACTACGCAATGGACCGCACGAAGAACCAGTCGGCACTGTGGCCGAGGAGCGCCTCGGCTGCAGCCAACCGGGCATCGTCTCGACCGGCACATAGGCGATCGACACGAAGACCAGGGGAACACCGCGAACGAGATCCCCTGGGCGGCTGGGCGTTTCCGGCCACGAGACCGAGGTAGATCTGTCGCCAACTGAAGACGGCGGCGAACAGTACACACAACGCGAGCGCGGGAAGGGCCGCGGCGAAAGCTGCATGGTGGTTTCCCGACCACGGGCCGCTTGGGCACCCACTGAGGGTGTTCGATCAGGAGATCGTCGATCGTGACGTACAGTCAGGTCGCGAGGGTGTCCGGGTCAGGGTTCATGCGCTGTTCCTCCAGGATCAGGGTTTGTTTAAGCCCCCCGATCATGGACACCCTCGTCACCGGAGTGGTGGATAATCGCGCGGAGCGCGCGATTACCTTGGAACGAATCGTCGAGGCCGCTTCAAGGCCACGTGCTAGGCCACCCGCCTGTTGTCTTTCCGTCTTCGATCAGAGTCGAGGTAAGTGGAGACCCTTGTGGTGCAAGGATTTCCACTGCGTCGGGCTGGGGAGATTCGAACTCCCGACCTCTTGTCCCCCAGACAAGCGCGCTAACCAAGCTGCGCCACAGCCCGTATGCATGTGGAATCGCAACTCTATCCAGTGCCAACGCAGTTCCTTGCTGGTCCCGACAACTCTGTGACACCCCCCTGTCATGATGATCTCATGGTCGTCAGTACCCTGGTCGAGCGGTTGGAGGCGGTGGACATCCACGCCCTTGACGCGGGCGGAGTGGTCGCTGCGCTCCGCGAACTCGACCGGGTGAAGGGTTTCGTCAGCGAGACCGAACACGCTCTGGCTCGCCGGGCGAACGCTCTGGCCGCTGCCGGGTCTGGAGCTCCTGCCGATGAGCTGATCGGCCGGGGCGGAACCTGCTCGAAGCGCCAGGCGGAACAGATCTCCCGACGAGCCGAGGCATTGGGGTCACTGCCAGCCGTATCAGGCCAGCTCGGCAAGGGCCGAATCGGCACCGAACATGCCGACACGCTGGCTCACGCCGCCCGCCGTCTCGATGACGACGGGCTGACCGTACTGCAGTCGCTCGACGCGGAACTCGCAAGTGCGGCGGCAGCATCGACGCCCGCCCAGTTCCGGCGCTACGTCGAACGTGTGGTCGACCAGCTCGCTGCTGATCGCGGGCTCGAACGAGCCGCCCGGCAACGAAACGCAACTGCGCTCACCAAGGGCGTCAACGCCGAAACAGGTATGTACTGGCTACGGGCCGAGTTCGACCCGGAATCCGGGGCCCGGCTCTTCAGAGCGATCGACGCCGAGACCGGCGCACTGTCCAAGGGCTCCGACGCAGCATCGAGATCGGCATCCGAGCACTCCAAGCTCGCTGCTCACGCGCTCGTCGGCCTCGCCACGTCATCCAATCGCGCATCGCGGCCCGGCAAGGTGGAGCTGCTTGCACTCGTCGATCTCGAGACGCTCGCGAGCGGCCTCCGAGACAACTCGGTGTGCGAGTTCGATGATGGCACCAACATCCCTGTGGCGACCATGCGTCGACTCGCGTGTGATGCCCACATCTTGCCGGTCGTGCTCGGCGGCGACGGCGTCGTCCTGGATGTCGGGCGGAGTCGACGCCTCGCCACCGACGATCAGCGGCGAGCATTGCGGGCGATGTACCGCACATGCGGCATCGGCACGTGCGACGTGTCGTTCAGTCGCTGCGAGATCCACCACGTCGACGAATGGGACGCCCACCAGGGCGACACCGACCTGGACAGACTCATTCCGACCTGCAGCCGCCACCACCACCTCGTTCACGAGGGCGGCTGGCGGCTCGAGCTGGATCCCAACACGAGGGAACTCACCATCACACTCCCCGACGGCACGATCCACGAACGAAGTCGACCCCACTCCGCGACGGCAACGACCGTCAGGCGAGCAGCGTAGGAGACGGCGCCCCGAGCGGAACCGAGCCGGCCCGGCTCGCCCCGCCCCACGAACTCGGTCAGTTCACCACCTCGGTCAGTTCACCAGCTGGGTCAGCTCACCATCTGGACGACACGCCAGCCGAGATACACAACGATGGTGAACACCATGAGCTTGAAGTGCCAGGGCGTCTTCTCCTCGTCGGCAGCTTCCGATGTCGGCTCTTCCACGACACGTCCGCAGGCTGGGCAGGTGCCGTCCTCGTTCATCGAGTTCGGCGTCCAGTACTTGGCGCACTCCTCACACCAGGGCATCGGCTCCTCCGTCCACGGTCACGTTGCCGACGTCACTGGCGCTTGCGCACGCGCAGCTTGAGCGCCGTCGAACCAAGACCGAACTCCTCACGGATGGTGCGTTCGATGTAGCGCAGATAGTGCTGCGGGATCTCGCGGTTGACGAACAGCGTGAACGTCGGCGGATCGATCGCCCCCTGCACCGCGTACATGATCTTGGCGCCGCCGCCGGCCGGTTGGCGCTGCTGCGCGGCGGCGATGATCTTGTTGACGTCTTTGGTCGGCACACGCGTGTGGTATTGCGAGATGGCCTCGTGCAAGCGAGGATGCAGCTTGTCGACGTTCTTGCCGCTCAACGCCGAGATCTTGAGCACCGAACTGTCGGCGACGAACGCCAGCATCCGCGCCACCTGCGCCTGCACCTCCAGACGTTCCTCGGTTCCGACGAGATCCCACTTGTTGAGGATCAACACGATCGGGCAACCAGCCGAATCGACGCGCTCGGCGAGGCGCTGATCCTGGGCGGTGACTCCCACGGTCGCGTCGATCACAAGCAACGCCACGTCGGCGTTGTCGATCGAACGCAACGCGCGGACGAACGAGTAGTACTCGGCCGCATCGTCGATCTTGCCCTTGCGGCGCATACCGGCCGTGTCGATGAACACGATCGGGCCGCCATCAGTTTCCACGAGCGTGTCGATCGAGTCACGGGTCGTGCCGGCCAGGTCGTGGACCACCGCGCGGTCCTCCCCCACCAGCCGGTTGAACAGCGTGCTCTTGCCAACGTTCGGCCGCCCGACGATCGCAACGCGCGGCACAGCGGGATCGTTGCTCTCGGCGGGCGCCTCCGTAGCCCATGGGTCGGGCTTGGAGAAGGTCGGCTTGCGAAGGTGGTCGGGGAACAGTTCGATGACCCGATCGAGCAGATCGCC
>JANPCI010000194.1:0-30728 GCA_031430875.1 Actinomycetes bacterium
CGCCGAATGCGGCCATATTGCGGAGCACATAGCTGACATCGGACCGGGCGACGCGCCGTCTGTCGTGTGGATACGGGTCGGCAACACCCGGCGGGCCTCGCTGCTTGCGTGGTTCGAACCGCTCATCGAGCAGATCGTCGCGATGGTCGAAGCAGGTGACCGACTCATCGAGCTCCGCTGACTCCGCTCCAACCCGCATCGCCGGCTCCAGGGCGTACTGTTCGCAGTCGACTGAGTCGGCTGCACCAGTTCGAGCCACGTGTCGTCGACGGGTGCGCGCCGAAGTGCCCTGAGCTGGTCAATCCCGTCGTGGGGTGATGGTGTGACTCATCCCTCCGACACCGAGTTGAACCCGTACGGCTCAACGATGAACCTGCTCAAGCCCGACGGGGTGGGCTGGCGTTCAGGCGACTGAGCCTCGGCTGACGACCCACCGCGTCGGCTGGCCGGTGACATCCGCGATCGCGTCGTAGTCGCTGTCGTAGTGCAACACCGTCACGCGGTGTCGTTCGGCAACGGCGGCGATGAGGAGATCGGGAAGTGGGACGGTTCGCATCCGGCCCGTCGCCCACAGTTGCCGTTGAACGTCGAGCGCTCGCCGCCAGTCGATGTCCTTGGTCGCCAGCCATTCGTAGCCAACAGCGCGGTCGGTAGCGACGGTGTCGTACTCCCGTGGCGAGCGCGTCGACCACAGAATCTCGAACTCGATCACCGCGCAGGTCGCGATCAGGCCAGCCTCGATGAGTGGTGCGACGGCGACGTTGACCTCAGAGAGGTGGAGGCGGGCGAGTACACTCTTGTCAGCGAGGTACTGCGCTACCGCAGCCATGCATTCGACATAGTGTCGGGATCGCGGAGGTCGGCGTGGGCATCGGCGGCGAAGCGCTCGAGGTCCCGTCGGCGGGCGCTGAGGGCGGCAACAGCGTTCAGAGCTTGGTTGACCGTGTCCTTCTTGGTGGTCGTTCCGAGGGCGCGTTGGGCGAGCTTCAATGCTCCGTCGTCGATGTCGATCAGTGTCTTGGTCACGAATCCTCCGTATATCCTGAACGTCTACTCCACTATATACGAAGAGTTGAACGGTTGATGACGTCCAGTCGAAAGCTGCTTCTGAGCTGGTCAAGTACGTCGTGGGGTGATGCTGTGACGGACATCTCTCCCTCCCCAACCAGTTCACGAGAACGACGAGACGTGGCCCGCCATCGAGCCGCATCGGCGGTGGGCTACCTTCGCCTGGCGGTCTGGCGGGCTTGTGTTCGATCTACGGTTGCGTCGTGGAGTTCGTAATCGCTCGCAATCCCGACGGCGCGTCGTCGTTGCCGTTCCTGGTGCGGTTGCCGACGGGGTCGCGGCCGGTGGTGTTGAAGGTGAAGGACACGTGGCCGCGCACGGCGAAGATCTTCTGTCATCCAGCTGCCGAGTGGCCCGACGCCCACGATCTCGAGATCGTCGAGCGGGTGGGGGTGGTGTCGTGTGTGCGTCGTGGTGTGGCGATCGACCTGGTGCTCGACCGCGCGCGGGAGAACCGGTCGCAGTTCGTGTTCACCCGGGCGCGTGGTCGCGATGTGGTGTTCTGGCAGTCGGCGCGGACACGCAAGCAGGCGCGTCCGAATGTGGCGGTGCCGACAGCGCGGGCGTCCGGGCGGCGCCTCGAGATCGTGGTCGACACCCGCGAGCGGTACGCGTGGAAGTTCTCGGCGCAGCAAGCGACCACATCGAGGCGGGCCTTGACAGTGGGGGACTACGCCGTCGAGGTCGGCGGTGAGGTGATGGCGGTGGTGGAGCGCAAGAGCATCGAGGATCTCGTGTCGACCATCGTCGGTGGAAAGCTGTGGACGCTGCTGGCGGCCATGTCAGCGACGACGTACGCGGCCCTGGTCGTCGACGATCGCTACTCGGCGATCTTCAAACTCACCCACGTCCGTCCCGCAATTGTCGCGGAGCAGGTAGCGGAGGCGGCGGTCAGGTATCCGACGGTGCCGATCGTGTTCGCCGAGAACCGACAACTCGCGCAGGAGTGGTCGTACCGGTTCTTCGGTGCCGCGATCGAGCACGGCGTGAACGATCTCGCAGGCGCTGCCCGCTTCGACGAATTGGTGACGGCCGGGCCCGTGCCGGAACCTGAGGCGACGCCCGCTCAGGTGCGCGCGTGGGCTGTCGCATCGGGTCTCGACGTGAGCGATCGCGGTCGGCTTCGTCCCGAGATCTGGGACGCCTACCGTGCCGCCACCCTGCACGGCGCCGTCAGCGAATAGGTGCAGGATCCCCAGGGCTCACGCTCGACGCGCAGGTCGACAAGCTGATCCGACGGGAACGTCGTCGCATCATCGGTGCTCAGCTGTCCAGCGCTCCGCTCGATGACGACGACGTGGCCGTACTGGACGCGTCGGCAAGCGACGTCGCTGATGCGAGCCGGTGACATCGTCCGCTGCGACTTCGGCACCCCCGCACGTGGTGAGCCCGGGTTCATCCGACCGGCAATCGTCATCACGTCCGACGCGGGCCCGTGACGCTCCAACAGATCCGAGAGCTCATCGCCGACGTGCTCGGACTCTGACCCAGAGCGGCGACGGGGCGCGTCCGCAGAAGCCGGGAACTCAGTGGTGCGCTTGTTACGTAGCCCTACTGTGTAGGGCTACGTTCGGTGTTCCGGCGCCTTTCGGGGCGTGGATTCCGAACTCGCGCAGACCGTCACACTTGACCTCGAACTCCTTTCGGAGTAGGTGTGGCGACAGGGTCGAATGAGCGGCCTGTGACACTCGCGAGATTCCTTTGTGTGTCGATCCGAGCGTCAGGCAATCACGGGGAGTCCAGCACCAATGAATCAGCCACAAGACCAGGATGATCGGTGGAGGCTTCGAAGCATCATCGCTGTTGCGTGCATCACCACGTTGGTGTGGGGAATGGCTGCGTGTGGTAGCGACGAGGACGACGCGGCGGAACCGTCAACGCAGGCGGCGTCCACCGACGCACCCGCGACGGAGGCTCCCGTAGCAACGGACGCATCTGCACAGGACGATCCCGCAGTTTGTGCATTGGCCACGGAGATGGCCGGCCAGGAGAGCTTCCCGACAGATGATCAACTGACCCAGTACCAAGAGTTGGCCCCACCAGAAATTGCGGACGCGGTCGATATCGCTGCCCCGGCCTTCATCGCTGCAGGGGGTGACATGGTGAAGTTCTTCATTGCCTTCGCCGACGATGACGTCGAGCAGTCACTCGCCGAGATCAACGCTTGGGAGACCGACAACTGTGGCATCGATCACAGTGACGAGCCGGGCGCCCCGCTCGCGGGCGGAGCCACTCGCGAGCAGGAGGACGGTGCGACCGTCGTGGACGTCGTCGCCACCGACTTCGCGTTCACGCTCGGCAGTGATGCGATAGCCCCCGGGCGCACGTCGCTGGTCCTGACGAACGACGGAGAGGAGGCGCACTTCATTCAGCTGTTCAAGTTGGCCGAAGGCGCCACGATGGAACAGGTGATGTCATCGCAGGACGGTGGTGACGGCTTGATCGATGGTTCCTGGGACTCAGGCGTGGCCGCGCCGGGAGGTGCGGACGAAGAAGCACTCACGCTCGACCTCGAACCGGGCAACTACGGCATCGCATGCTTTGTGAGCGGAGCCGATGGGACCCCGCATGCGTTCATGGGAATGACATCTGAGTTCACTGTCGCCTGACGGGCGTCATCGATTGGGCGAGGTTGCCTCCATCGACAGCCTTCCGACGTGCCGTAGACGCCAGTGTCCGGTACGTGAACCGGTGCGCCGGTCCCCCGACACCAGCAATCCGGTCGATCTCGTGAACAAGTTGCGCCGCAGGTGCGCAAGTTGTTCACGAGTTGGTCCGGAGCGGATGTTGTTCGGCCGCTCGCGACGTCACATCGGTTCGCAGGCGATCCCGTCACCGCTGTCACCGCTGTCGCCACTGCAGGGTGGAGGGTTCGTCGGGACGGTCTCAGGTATCGGAGCCGGAGCCGGCACGCCACTCCCGGCTGCCACGAGTGCTTCCCAAGCAATCCACTCGGTGTGGATCTGGGCGAAGGCCGCCGGATCGCGGGAGGCCAGGTTCTCGCAGAACTCACGGAGGCCGACGTCCGACTCGCCGACGTCGATCCACGTACGTTGCCAAACCGGGTCGCCGCCGTAGGCCTTGAGTTTGGCGCTGTCGACGCAATCGTCGACCTTGGCGTGTATCTCCGGATCGAGCATGGCGAGAGCATCGATCTCGTCGGTAATGCCACTGCCGAGAATCGGATTGGCGCCCCCGGCTTGCGAGCCCGGCTTCACCGCGCATCCGACCGAGACGAGCAGGAGTGAACCGGCGATGACGCCGACGCGCAGGCTCAGCAGCGCTCCCCGTGGGCTCACGGCCGATCCTCGAATCCGGCTCATCAACTCAGTCATCGGCACCACAGGCCGACAACGTGAGGCCCGATCCGGCTGTGTGCGCACGAGGGCGCCACGGTCGCAGGTGCCGGCCGCGGTCTCCGTTTCGTTGGCCGTCCACGCCGCCGGGCAGGATACGAGTTGAGGGGCAGCGTCATCTGACGAGCACTCGAACCAGGAGGCCAGTCATGTCGCACGTTCAGCCGATCGCCGGAGCCGGGATGTACGGGCTCGAGGGAAGGGCCATCGACCGCGTGGCGGGGCTTCGCGATGTCATCGCCGCCGGGGGCGACCAGGCGCAGGAACTCCGAAGACTGCCCGAGAGTTGCGTGACCGAACTCGTCGACGCCGGGTTCTTCCGGTTCACGCTTCCCGAAGAGCTCGGTGGTGAAGACGCCAGCTCGATCGAGACGATCGAAGTACTCGAAGCGATCAGCTCGATCGACGCGTCCGTCGGCTGGAACGTGATGTTGGGCTCGGAAATCAACGCCATGGCAGCAGGCGGCATGGAAGCAGGGCTCGCAAAGGAGATTTACCTCGACAACCCGCGGGTCATCATGTGCGGAGGCGGCGGTACCGGGTCGGTGCCGTCGACAGCAGTACGCCAGCCCGACGGCGGGTTCCGGGTGACAGGTGAGTCGACCTTCCTGAGCGGCTGCTGGAACGCCGAGTGGTGCCTCATGCCCGCACCCGAGGTGGAGGAGGGCCAAGACATCCGCCATGCCGACATGTCGACGATGCGGATGCGGTTCATGCACCGTTCGGAGTGGGAGATCGTCGAGACCTGGGACGTGGCCGGAATTCGGGGTTCGGGAAGCGACACCGTGCGCGCTCAGGGCTCGCTGGTGCGACCGGAACATGCCAACGTCGACCTCGTCGCGATGCCTCCGCTCTACGACAATCCTGTGTTTCGTATCCCCATCCCGTTGCGTCTGTCGTACAACAAGGTCGCGATCGCACTCGGAATTGCCCGTGGGGCGCTGGATGCGTTCGTCGATCTGGCCCACAACAAGGTGCCGATGCTCTCGCCTTCGAAGCTGATGGACCGACCGATCGCCCAAATTCGTGTCGCCGAGTGCGAGGCGAAGTATCGAGCGGTCCGTGCCTACGTGATGGAAGCGATGGTGGCGGTGGAGGACGAACTCACCCGCGGCGCCGACATGCCGTCGGCGATGACGACGCAGAACGCCCGCCTCGCCTGCGTGCTCGCGTCGAACATGTGCATGGAGGTCGTCGATGTCCTGCACAACACCGGTGGCACGAGCGCCGCCTACATGGCGAACCCGCTGGAACGAAAGCTGCGAGATGCCCATGGTGCGGCGTCGCACCGCTGGGTTTCGCACTCGTTGTATCAAGACCTCGGCGCCATCATCCTCGGTCACACACCGGGCGCCGAGTTCGCCGGCACCGGCGGGCCGGGTCTCGGCGCTCGACGCAGCGACTGAGGCGTCAGAAGCGTCCGCCGTCGACCAGGAACTGCTGGGCGGTGCACGCCGCGCCGTCGTCGGCGGCGAGGAACAGCACCATCTGGGCGAATTCAGCGGGTGTGATGCGGCGCTTGAGCGCCTGATCGCGCAGCGTGCCTGCCTCGCCTTCGGGCGACCACCATTTCGTGAGCTGGCGTTCGGTGGCGACCCATCCGGGCATCACGGTGTTGACGCGCACGTTGTCGGGCCCGAACGTCCGCGCCATCGTGCGGGTGATCCCCTCGACGCCGGACTTGGCGATCGCATAACCCGGGAAGAAGTCTTCCTGCATCAGGTAGCTGCTCGAGCCGATGTTGATGATCGAGCCGTTCTGTGCAGCGATCATGCCGGGCGCCACGGCCTGAATAGCGAAGAAGTAGTGCCTGAGATTCGTGTTGAGGCGATCGTTCCAGTACTCGACGGTCATGTCCTGCCACTCGTGTCGCTCGTCGCTCGCGGCGTTGTTGACGAGCACGGTGATGCCACCGAGGTCAGCCTGGGCCTGCGCGACTGCGGCCCGCAGCGCATCGATGTCGACCAGGTCGACCTCGTAGAAGCGCGGGACATGGCGTGGCTCGCGACACCGCTCGATCGTCTCGGCGCCTCGGGCCGCATTGATATCGAGAAAGGCGACTTTGGAGCCCTGTGCGGTGAACTGTTCGACCATTGCGGCACCGATGCCGTCTGCACCACCGGTGATCAGGACGGTCCGGTCGACCAGCGACGGGTACGACGCATAGTTGGCAGTCGGAGTTGCAGCCGGGGTGGTGGTCGAATCGGTCATCGTTGCTCCTCGTTGTTCCTCTTCATGGCCAGGGTCATGGTGTCATCGTCATGGTTGCACGCCCCACCAGTCGTGCAGCCGTGTGGCGTGCTCGGCATTCAACGATCGGAGCGGGATGTGGCCGGCGAGTATCGCCGCGACCTGCTCGACGCTGCTGGCGGCCTGGGCATCAGCGTTCTCCGAGGTCAACCCGCCGAGGTGAGGCGTCGCAACGACTCCCGGTAGCGCGGCCAACTCTGGCGAGGGGCGTTGATCCGCGCCGCGACCCACGTCGAGTCCGAGTCCGCCCAGGTGCCCGGAGCTGAGTGCATCGGCAACGGCTGCGTCGTCGAGCAACTCGCCACGACTCACGTTGATCAGCAGGCTTCCTTGGCGCATCAATTCGAGTTCGGGCGCACCGATGAGGTTCTCCGTTTCGGGTGACCCGGGTGCCAACGGAAACACCACGTCGGCGCTCCGCAGCAACTCCTCGAAGCCGACGAACCCGACGCCGTCCGCATGTGGGTCGGCGACGAACGGATCGTGAACCAACACGTCCATGCCGATCGCCACCAGCAGCTCGGCGAGATGTGCACCGATAACCCCGTACCCGATGATGCCGGCTGTCCGCCCTCGCAACTGTCGTCCGGTTCGCTGTGCCGGCACACGTCCAGCTGCGTAGTCCGCCGTCGAGACGGTGATGTTGCGCGCCAAATCGAGCAACAAGCCAAGTGCCAACTCGGCGGTCGAGGCGACGAACGTCTTGGCGGCTCTGGCGATCAGCACGCCGTTGGCCGAGGCGGCATCGACGTCGATCGTGCTGGTGTCGACGGCACATCGAAGGAAGGCAATCAGCCTCGGTGACTGCTCGAAGACGGTTGCATCGGCTGGGGTTGACCGGTGGGCGATGATCACGTCGCAGTCGGCTGCCGCATCGATCAACTCGGCGGTCGAGAGGTCGCGTGCTGTCGGATTCTGCACGACCCCGGCGATCTGGGCGAGGTGGGGGAGCGCCCGACCGTAGTACGCGTCGAGGTCCTCGGGACTGTGGGTGAGGAATACTCGCATCGGGGCCGACACGAATTCAGTGCTCGCGCCGCTCACGACCCGAAGGCCGCCGCCAGCTGCTCGTAGGCATGGTCGGGCATCGACGTGTAGAGCAGCTCGGCCCCGGCGAATCGCCGTGCCTCGTCGGCGAACGCGGCAACGTGTACATGGTCGGCAAGGATGACCACGGTCGAGGTCCCCGGCTCGACGGCGTCGCGGAACCAGGCAACCCATTCGTCGGGGATGCCGAGATCGACGATCTTCGCCGTCACCGCCCCGGTGGCGGCCCCGATACCGATGCCGGCGACCCACCCGACCGGTCCACCCACGAGGAGCCCGAGGAGACTGGTCCACATGGCACCTGTCAGCGCAGAACGCCCAGGCGTTGGGTCCATCGTTTCGACCACTTTGACCGATCCCGAGTCGTCCTTGTTGACCACGACGGCGTCCTTCAATTCGAGGGAACCGGAGTCACGTAGGCCACCCATCGCGAGAAGGAATTGCTGGGCCATGACGAGCCGGTCGAACGACACACCGATGATCACCGGGGCGCCGGGGTCGGACACCACACGCGCACCGGGCTCGACACCGGCACGCAGCGACGGGTCGGGAGGCTCGAACACCGATCGGGCATCTTCGGCCGCCGGCTCGTCGGGAGTGGTCATGACATCAGTGTGCCAGTCGCAGTGCGACGTGCGGCTCGGCCGTCATGTCACCCAGATCAGATGATTTGTTCGTTCGCGACCAGTTCTACACTCCGGCCATGGCAACCCCGAGGACCACGACAGCGAAGACCACGACAGCGAAGACGGCGACAGCGAAGACGGCGACACCAGCGAAGACGACCAAGCGTGCCCCCCGAACGGCTGCGGCGAAGCCGAAGCGAGTCGTCGTTCCTCACCTCACGGTCGACGAGCGGGTCGCCCGCGGCAAAGCCGCCCGGCGAGAGGTGCCCCGAACCATGCATGCGGAGCTCAACACCGGTCTGGTCCGCCCCGATCCGATCGCCCTCCTCGAACAGCAGGCCGAAACACGCGTCCCCGACCTGGTGCCGATCCGCTACGGCCGCATGCTCGTGTCGCCGTTCACGTTTTACCGGGGCGCCGCGCTGATCATGGCCTCCGACCTCTCGGGTGGTGCCCGATCGGGTTTGAACGTCCAGCTGTGCGGTGACGCCCACCTCATGAACTTCGGCGTCTTCAACACACCGGAGCGTCGGATGGTGTTCGACATCAACGACTTCGACGAAACAGCGCCCGGTCCGTTCGAGTGGGACGTCAAGCGGCTTGCGGCAAGCGTCGCCATTGCCGGTCGAGACAATGGATTCAGCACGAAGCAGCGCCGCCCTGCGCTGCTCGCCGTTGCGGCCGCGTACCGCAACTCGATGGCCGAGTTCGCCCGCATGACGAACCTGGCGGTCTGGTACACGACCCTCGATGTCGCCAACTTCGTGGAACAGAATCAGAAGACGGCCTCCGCGAAAGTCCGCAAGCGCGCCGCTGCCAACATCGACAAGGCCCGCACCAAGGACAGCCTCCAGGCGTTCGAGAAACTGACCCATCTCGTGAACGGCGAGCGACGCATCATCAGCGACCCCCCGCTCATCGAACCGATCGAGGACCTCTTCACGGGACAGAGCCGGGACGAGCTCGAGTCCATCCTCCACGAACTCATTGCGAAGTACCGCCAGACACTCCAGAGCGATCGACGCCATCTCCTCGAGGAGTTCCAGATGGTGCACGCCGCTCGCAAAGTGGTGGGTGTCGGCAGCGTCGGCACCCGGGCGTGGATCATCCTGCTGCTCGGACGTGACGGCAACGATCCGCTCTTCCTGCAGGCCAAGGAAGCGCAACCATCGGTGCTCGAATCGTTCACCGGCGCCAGCCGGTACAAGTCGAGCGGGCAGCGCATCGTCGCCGGCCAGCACCTGATGCAGGCCAACAGCGACATCTTCCTCGGATACGAGACGGTCGAGGGCCTCGACGGCGTCAAGCGCGACTACTACCTGCGCCAACTCCGCGACGGAAAGGGCTCCGCCATGGTGGAGCTGATGGATCCGCCGACGCTGGCGCTGTACGGCGCCGTCTGCGGGCGCGCACTCGCCCGTGCCCACGCCCGATCCGGCGACCGAGTTGCCATCGCCGCCTATCTCGGTAGCGGCGACACGTTCGATCAGGCAATTGCCGACTTCTCCGAGACCTACGCCGACCAGAACGAGCGCGATTACGACGCGCTCGTCGCGGCCGAAGCCGACGGCCGCGTCTCCGTACAACGGGGGTTGTGAGTTCGCTGCCGTTCTCGGATCACCCTCATGTAGGTGAGGTGGGGTCACCCATTCGGCGCGTACGTTGTGGTCGGCGAACCAACGCCGAGTAGCCGACCAGCAGGCCGAGCTCCGCCGCGATGCCCCCAACGAACTGGAGCTGAAGATGGTTGACGACTCTCCGATCCAGCGCAGCGTGCTCCCGATCCCGGACCGCACCCACGTCGGGCTGACGACCTACGACGCAAAGGACCCCGACACATCGTTCCCTCCGATCGTTGCGGTCCGTCCGCCAGCGGGCGCGCCGAATGTGTTGATCATCATGATCGACGACTGCGGCTTCGGGGCATCGAGCGCATTCGGAGGCCCGTGTAGCACTCCGCGCCTCGAGGAACTCGCAGCCAACGGTCTCAAGTTCAACCGGTTCCACACGACCGCGTTGTGTTCGCCGACCCGCGCTGCTCTGCTCACCGGCCGCAACCACCACTCGGTCGGAATGGGCGGGATCACCGAGATCGCTACCGCTGCACCTGGCTACAGCTCGGTGCGACCAAAGAGCTGCGCTCCGCTCGCCGAGACGTTGAAACTGAACGGATACAGCACCGCCCAGATCGGCAAATGCCACGAGGTACCGGTGTGGCAGTCGAGCCCGATGGGTCCGTTCGATGCCTGGCCGACGGGAAGCGGTTTCGAGAAGTTCTACGGCTTCGTGGGCGGCGAGACCAACCAGTGGTACCCCGGGCTGTACGACGGCACAAGCCCCGTCGAACCACCGAAGACACCCGAGGAGGGATATCACCTCACCGAAGACCTGACCGACAATGCGATCTCGTGGATCCAGCAGCAGAAGTCGCTGATGCCCGACCAGCCGTTCTTCATGTACTTCGTACCGGGTGCCACCCACGCTCCGCACCACGTGCCGGCGGATTGGATCGAGAAGTACACGGGCCGATTCGACGCCGGATGGGACGCCATCCGCAACGAGACCTTCGCACGGCAGCTGGAGATGGGTGTGATCCCAGCCGATGCGGAACTTTCCGAGCGTCCCGTCGAGATTCAGGCGTGGGATGACGTCGCTGACGAGCTCAAGCCGATCCTTGCCCGCCAGATGGAGGTCTACGCGGCGTTCCTCGAGCACACCGACCACCATGTCGGTCGGCTCCTCGACTCTCTCGAGGCGGTGGGGGTGATGGACGACACGCTGATCTTCTATGTCGTCGGCGACAACGGTGCCAGCGCAGAAGGCACGCCGAACGGAACGTTCAACGAGCTCATCTCGCTGAACGGTGCGGCGCCGTTCGAGACCGCAGAGTTCATGGCGGGGCACATCGATGAGTTCGGGAGCCCTGCGGCCTACAACCATTTCGGTGTCGGGTGGGCTCACGCGATGAACACCCCGTATCAGTGGACCAAGCAGGTTGCCTCCCACTTCGGGGGGACTCGCAATGGAACGATCGTGCATTGGCCCAACGGGTTCACCGCTCGCGGCGAGATGCGCAGTCAGTTCCATCACGTGATCGACATCGCCCCGACAGTGCTCGACGTAGCGGGCATTCCCGAGCCGATGTTCGTCAACGGGATCCAACAGACCCCGATGCACGGTGTGAGCTTCCGCTACACCTTCGACGAATCAGACGCGGGCGAGCGGCGCGAGACGCAGTACTTCGAGGTCGCCTGCAATCGCGGGATCTACCACAAGGGTTGGACTGCGGTGACTCGTCACAGCACACCATGGGAGTTCGGATCGGTGTTGCCGGCCCTCGACGACGACGTGTGGGAGCTGTACGACACCAACAACGATTGGTGCCAAACACACGATCTCGCGGCCGAGCAGCCCGAGAAGCTGGCCGATCTTCAACGGCTCTTCCTCATCGAAGCGGTCAAGTACAACGTGCTGCCGCTCGATGACCGTCGGATCGAACGATTCAACTCCGATCTCGCCGGTCGACCGGTACTCATCAAGGGCAAGACGCAGAAGCTGTACGGAGGGATGCGCCGGCTGAGTGAGAACTCGGTGATCAACCTCAAGAACAAGTCGCACACCGTCACGGCAGAAGTCGACATTCCCGAAGGCGGCGCCAACGGTGTCCTGATCGCCCAGGGTGGCGCGTTCGCCGGTTGGAGCCTCTACCTCCACGACGGCAAGCCCAAGTACTGCCACAACTTGGCCGGGCTGATGCGGTTCTACGTCGAGTCATCCTCAGCGGTGCCGGCGGGTACCCACCAGGTACGAATGGAGTTCGCGTACGACGGCGGTGGTCTCGCCAAGGGTGGCTTGGCGACGCTGTACATCGACGGCGACAAGGTCGGCGAGGGACGTGTCGACGCAACGGTGCCGATGATCTACTCGGCAGACGAAACCTGCGACGTGGGCGTCGATCTCGGTACGCCGGTGAGCGAGGACTACACGTCTGCCAACAGCACGTTCACCGGTGCCGTGCACTGGGTGCTCCTCGAGGCCGGCAACGACGACCACGACCACTTCATCTCTCCTGAGGAGCTGATGCGAGTGGCTACGACCATCCAATGACACACACCACACGAGAAGAACCGACCTGACGATGAGCGACCTCCCCCCGCCCCCTGTTGCCGACTCACCTGGCCCGACAGACCCGAGCCTCTCGCTGTGGGATCGATGTCGGGCCTTGCCGGTATGGGCACAGATCCTCATCCCGGTCGTGATCATCGCGATCGTGATCGGAATCTGGGCCTTGGCGACAAGTGATTCCGAGACATCCTCATCAGCCGATACCACGGTCGTCGACGAGTCGAGCATGGACAACGTGCTGGCCGGAATCATCATCGCTGGCGGGATCCGGCCCGAGACGACCACAACGACGACGGAGGTGGCCACATCGTCGCCGACCACCCTTGCGCCAACAACCCTCGCGCCAACGACTCTCGCGCCAACGACCCTCGCGCCCACCACCGTCGCGCCGACCACGCTCGCGCCAACGACCCTTGCGCCGACGACAACCGCTGGCGCGGCCATCCCCACACCGACGCCGGTGCCGCCCACGACCGCACCGGCCACCACGGTGGCGCCGACCACCCAGCCCCCGACCACCCAGAAGCCGACCACCACCACCACCACCACGGAACCCGCACCGCCGACGACGGAGGGTTCGAGCTCGGCGTTGCCGAGCCCTGACGACTTCCTCGCGCAGTGGAACGCGGCCGCGGAGGGAACCAACGTTCCAACGCTGAGCCGAAGCCAGATCACAAAGATCGTCGACGGACCATTCGCGGGAGCGTTCCTCGCAACACTTTCGCCGACTGAGGGCAACAAGATGGCGCCACAGGTCGGTCTCATCGGCACGATGTCGACGACCGATCCCACACAGATCGCCGAGCTGCTCCTCGTCTACATCTCGGGCCCTGACGAATCTGCGAGCGACTTCTACTGGGAGGCCTTCGGCGTCCTCACCCAAGCGGTCGATCCCGAGATGACCAAAGCACAGATCGCGGCGTTGGAGGACAGTCTGGGGCGCGAGGACGGCCTGCCGCCGTTCCCGGAGGACACGGACAACTCCGCCGACAGCAACGGGTTCAACTACAACCTGTACACAGGAGCAACACGGGAAGGCATCCCGGCCACCGGCATCGCGGTGACCTGAACTGCATGTCGCCGGGCCGGAGATCCATGTGGCCGGGTCTGTTTTGCGTCCATGGTTCGCCGAGGTGGAGCCGCAAGCCTCAGTTCACGCGACGGCGCGTCGGTCCTGCACGACGTAGGCCATGATCAACGCGAGCGGGAAGAAGAGGAGACTCAGCAAGAAGTATCCGATGAAGCTGTGCCCCTTGCGACCTGCGACGCGGGCCGGCCAGAACGCAATTGCGATCCAGATAATGAGTCCGATGATTCCACCGATCCACCACATGTTGCTCCCCTTGCTTTCGTTGGCTTCGTGAGTTGTCAGATTCACCGACGATTCTGACATCGGCATCACCACCGGGTGGGTGATTACTTCGCTCAAGTGACCGGACTACCGGCACCGCCACGTTCGATGTCGGCAGGTTGTTCCGTCCGAAGGCTTCGTCGGCGCAACCACTCCAGCACGGCCAGGGCGATGACGACGATAACGAAGACGCTGAAGATGTAACTCCACGTCAGGTCGTTCTCCCTGAGCAAGGCGAGCGCCCCGAGGACCGCGACGCCGACTTGTGTGGGCTTCGCCCATCGCTGCGCGTAGTCGGGGAGGGTTACGATGACCACGAGGATTGCCGTGACAAGACTGAGGACGAACACGGTCCTGAATCCAAATCGCAGCGAGTCGACGAGGGCGTCGTAGAAGCTGCCGGCAACGGGTTTCGGTATCGTGCCACCTTCCAAGGACATGAAGTCGCGCTTGGTCATTGCGACTCCGATCGCGAGCACCACCATCGACAGGGCGAGGCCCACGCCGAGGCGGACGAGTGCGGCGACCTTGCCCACGGCGACAAGAACCGAGGCGGCAGCAGCAACCAGCGCGACGACTCCGAGTACCCACACGAGATCTTCCAGAATGCCGACTGCGTTTCGTGCCTGCTCGATGTCATCGAGTGTCGGGCCGTCGGCGATCACCACCTGTTTACTGATGCCGCTCAAGTCGATCTTCCCGGCGACCTCGAAGCCGTCATTGACCAGAAACTTCTGGAAGCTGCGGATGGCATCGCCAAGATCCACGGTGAGAGCTCCTCCCTCGAGTTCAGCCGCGTCGAGTTCGCCGGTCAGTACCCGTGAGATGACCTGGTGGGCGTCGCGGTTCGCAGCAACCCACAGCGTCTTGAACTCCGGGCTGGCAGTGAAGCGGTCCGCGGCGGTGGCGACAAACCCGTCGGCGGCCTTGGCGATGGCGCCCCCGAGCGGTTGCAGTGCCGTTGGCAGAATCTTGTCGAGCTCGGTTGCGACATCGACGTTGTTCGCGAACGCCGTTGCGAGCTCAGTGGCCAGGTACTTCTGGACGTTGGGGTTGTCCGCCAGCGGCGTGACAGTTTCCACATATGTGTCGGTGTTGGTGATCTGCGCGTTCGCCCACGCAGCGACAAGGAACATCGGCGTCGCAAGCACTGCGACCGCGAGGAGAACGCTCGACCCGAGCAGGCGTCCGCCGCCAGGCTGACGCGGCTGCGCCGGGGACTCAGCATCGGTCGGGCCGTACGGGGTCTCTGACATGTCAGTCTCCTTCGATCGTTGATGTGTCGTTGGGTTCATTGTCGCGATCGGTCATTGGCAAGGCCCACGAGTCGTCGATGCCCGGTTCAGCCACGACGCGCAGGTCCAGCAAGTCCAGGCCGAGTGCGTGAATTCGGCTGATCAATCCCTGGAGGGCGGCCTGATCGACCGCCTCACTGCGCACGATGGTGATGCCGTGGGTGGTGGTCACGCCGCAGCCCTCGAACGCTCCAGCGAGGGTGTCGCTTGCGGCGCCCTTGAACGAAAGTTCATACACGAGCACCGTCATGCTTGCCTCCCACCACGAATGGACTCGGTCCGATAGTCGCCGGGAACTTGGTGAGTCGACACCACCCATACGTGGGTGAACGTCGCGAGCAGCTGGCCGCAGGCGCGGGCCTGACAGGCGATCGCCTAAGCTCAGCCCTGTGGCTGCGCGCGGGGTGACAGACCGTGGACAGGAGGGGGCCAGGCTGTCAATCGGAATCCAGCCGAATCACGCGGCATTGAACAGGTACGCGGTTCCGCACATCCCAAATGCGACGATCGAGCGCACCGCACTGGCGTCGAGGCTCGACTCGGCAAGCGAATGCGACCTCATCCTCGTCGCCGCGGCGCCGGGATCCGGCAAGACGGCGCTGCTGGCGCACTGGGCGAATGCGTCGGACCAGCCGATGGCGTGGCTGTCCTGCGACGCCGACGACGCCGACGCCGCATGGTTCTGGCGCGACGTGATCGCTGCCATCCGCAGTGCATGGGCCGACGTATCGTTGGGTGAAGGGGAATTGACCGACGACCTTGATTCGCGTCAGCTTGCGATCGAGATTGCCAACGAGCTCTCGCTGAGCGCGCATCCAGGCGTCATCATCATCGACGATTTCCACCTCGCGCAAGCCGATCCGGCGGCGGTCGTTGCGTTCATCGAGGCACTCCCCTCGTGCGTGCAATTGGTGCTCGGAACCCGACATGACCCGCCATTCCCCCTCGGCCGCATGCGCGTGCAAGGGCGGCTCCTCGAACTTCGCCAAGCCGACCTTCGTTTCACCGACCACGAGATCGAGCAAGCCTTGGCGACGCTCGGGGTCGAACTCGGACGTGACGACCTGGAGCATCTCACGAACCTGACCGAGGGGTGGGCGGCCGGCGTACATCTCGCCGGCCTGTCGCTGCGAGCCGCAACGGCACCGGCCGAGGTGATACGACGTCTCGGCGAGACCGATCGCAGCCTCGTGGATTTCCTGATGAACGAAGTGATCGAGTTGCAGACGCCCGAGATCCAGGACTTCCTGATCGATACCGGCGAACTCGAAGCGTTCGATGCGGCACTGTGCGATTGCGTCACGGGACGATCCGACAGCCGCGAGGTACTGGAGGAAGTGCGGGCCGCGAACCTGTTCCTGGTTGGGCTCGACGGTGACAGCAGCTGGTACCGCTACCACCAACTCTTCCGCGAGTTCCTACGCGCTCGACTTCGCCTCGTGGCGCCTCACCGAGTTCCAACCATCCACCGGGCCGCTGCCGCCGCGTTCACTGAACGCGGCGACCTGGTCCAGGCCATGCGACACAGTATGAGTGCAGGCAGCACCGACGAAGCGCTGGAGCGCCTGACGACCCACATGGCGATCTGGACCACCTTGGACGACCAGAACATCGGCGGCAGGGTGGCCCAGACCTGGCTCACCGAACATGGTGCGGACGACGTACTTGCAGCGCCGCATCGGATTCTGGCGTGTGTCGTTGCCCTCGACGGAGCCCAGCTGACCGAGATCGCCGACGAGTGGCTGGAGCGGATCGAAGCGGTCGAGGCGAGCCTCGGTGAGGCCAATCGCTTGCTACTCGAGCAGGCCCGAAGTTTCCACCTGCTGTACCGCGGTGATCCTGCAGGCGCACTCGAACATGCCGTGCGTGCAAAGGAAATCCTCGACTCACGTGTGATCGATAGCATCTGGGTGCCGACGCTCCCGATGATGTTCCTGCAAGCCCAGCTCTGGCTCGACGACGCCGCTGGTGCTGCTGCCACCATCGAGGCCCAGCGCCACTCACCTCACCAGACCCCCGTCATCTCCGCAGTCCGGATGCCAGGATTTGCCGCACAGTTGGCGTTGCTGCAAGGCGACTACATCGCCGCTGAACGACTCGCGCTCCAGGCAGAGGCCGGCGCCGCAAGGATTGGGCTCCCCCGTGACGCGTTCGGGATGGCCGAGCCGGCGGCCACCTTGGCCGACGTGGCATTCGAGCGGGGCCGACTCGTCGACGTCGAAGCGCGGGCCGAGCACGTGCTGCGCATCGTCGACAACGGACGCCGGCCGCTCCTCGAGGTGCTGGGTCACCTGCTCCTCGCACGACTCGCGTCCGCCAACGGCGATGACGTGGTTGTCGCCATCCATCTCGATCGCGCACGGGGTGTGCTGCCGAACGCCACAGCGCCCGTCATTGCTCACATCGATCGCGTGGAACTCCGACACGCGCTCGACCGCCACGATCCTTCGGCGGCTACCACACTGCTGGCGCGGCTTCCCTCGTCGCCGACCACCGATCTGCTTGCAGCGCGAGTGCTCCTCGCCACGGGTGAACTCGGCGACGCCGAGATACTGCTGCAGGGTTCGATCGGCCTGGCAACTCCAAGGTTGCAGATCGAACACGGCGTGCTGTCAGCATTGGCGGCCGGAGACATCGACCGGGCGCATGCTCACCTTCACGAGGCGCTCGAACTCGCACAGGCCATGGGCTACCGACGCACGATCGTCAGTGAAGGCCCCGCGTTGTGGGAGCTGCTCCGATCTCTCCCGACCGGAATTGAACTCGTCCAGTATGTCGACGGTCTGCTCGAGGAGGCTGCAGGCGCGGTCCCTCCGTCCCGAGTCGTGGAGCAGAGCAATCTGGTCGAGTCCCTGAGCGAACGGGAACTCACCGTGCTGCGCTATCTGTCGAGTCGCCTCGACGGCACGGAGATCGCCGCAGCGCTGTATCTCTCGGTGAATACGATTCGCTCCCATGTCAAAGCGATCTATCGCAAGCTGGGTGTCAACTCGCGTGCCGACGCGGTCCGCGTTGGCCGATCCCTCGGCCTCATCTGATCGCGGCATCTACGATCGCTCGCCGTGATCACCCACCCACAGGTGATGTTCGTTCACCCAGCTGGCGAGTTCGCTCTCAGCATCCAAACCAACGAAACGAGACGAAGATGAGCGATGTGTCAACACTTGATGGGCTGGGCCCGGTCGACTATGTGATCGTGGAGTTCCCGGCCGGCGCAGCGAACTTCAGCGGCGAAATGGTGACCGAACTTGTTGCCCTGGTCGACGCCGGCACGATCCGGGTGATCGACGTTCTGATCTTGGCCAAGAACGACGACGGCTCCGTCGACGTGATGGAGCTGTCAGACTTCGACGACCTCGGCGAACTGCAAACGATCGAAGCCGAACTCGCAGAACTGCTCGCCGAGGACGACGTGGAACACCTGGCCGCCGCGATGGACCCCGGTTCGACCGCTGGCGTGCTGATCTACGAAAACCTCTGGGCGGCCCCCTTCGCCTCTGCTGCCCGCCGCTCCGGCGGCCAGCTGATCGCCAACGGGCGCATCCCGATCCAGGCGATCATCGCCTCGATCGAAGCCGACGAAACCCTCACCGAAGGAGATTGAGACATGCCAATCGGACCAGCACGAGTCGGACGGGTCGGAGTCATCGGCCATCCCGTCGCCAAGACCGCCGTCGTCGCCGCCGCCGTCACACCCGGACCGTCACCGATCGCGAAGACCGCCGTCGTCGCCGCCGCTGTGACACCCGGCCGCCGCCGCCGAATCTGACGACCACCCCTCCACCCATCGAGCACACCGCTCGCCCAGATCAAAGGAACCATCAATGCTTGCGTACGACTATCCCGCCATGGGCATCTTCATGTCGATGTTCTACTTCTTCATCTTCTTCATCTGGATCATGCTGTTGTTCCGGGTCTTCGGAGACATCTTCCGGAGCGACGACCTCGGTGGCGCGGCGAAGACCTTCTGGGTGATCTTTGTGATCCTGGCGCCCTTCCTCGGTGTGTTCGTGTATGTGATCGCACGAGGCAAGTCGATGGGTGCCCGTGATGTCGAACGAGCGCAGGCGCAACAGGAAGCCTTCAATGCCTACGTGCAAGACGCAGCGTCGACGGGCGGAACAGCCAACGAGCTGGCCACGCTTGCCGACCTCAAGGACCGCGGTGTGATCACTCAGGAAGAGTTCGACGCCCAAAAGGCGAAGACACTCGCCTGACCACAACGCACGGCACGACGAGGAGAACCCCCCCATGGTCCACCAACACGTTTCGAACGACGAGACCCTCGACCCTCCGTACGCAGGGCGTTCGAGCCGGGCACCGATCCCCAAGAACCGTCTCCCTGAGGGCGAGACGGCCGCCGACGACGTGTATCGGCTGATTCACGACGAGTTGCTCCTCGATGGCAGTTCGCGTCTGAACATGGCAACGTTCGTGACGACGTGGATGGAGCCGCAGGCCGAGAAGTTGATGGCCGAGTCGTTCGACAAGAACATGATCGACAAGGACGAGTATCCGCAGACCGCCGAGATCGAGCGGCGCTGCGTGAACATCGTCGCCGATCTGTTCCACGCGCCGGCCGACGGCGACGCCATCGGCGCCGCGACGATCGGCTCGAGCGAAGCCGTCATGCTCGGCGGGCTCGCCATGAAGTGGAAATGGCGTCAGCGCCGCGAGGCCGCAGGCCTGTCCACCGAAAAGCCGAACCTCGTCCTCGGCTCGAACGTGCAGGTGGTGTGGGAGAAGTTCTGCCGGTACTGGGACGTCGAGCCCAGATACGTCCCCGTCACCGAGAACCGCTATGTGGTGGATCCCGATGACGTGATGACCCGGGTGGATGAGAACACGATCGGTGTGATCCCGATACTCGGCACCACCTACACCGGCGAGTACGAGCCGATCAAAGAAATCCACGACCGTGTCGTCGCCTACAACACCGAGCACGACACTGACGTTCCGATCCACGTCGATGCTGCCAGCGGAGGTTTCGTTGCACCGTTCCTGCAGCCCGATCTGGAGTGGGACTTTCGTCTGCCGCAGGTGAAATCGATCAACGTGTCAGGCCACAAGTACGGCCTCACCTACCCCGGCATCGGCTTTGTCGTGTGGCGCTCAGCCGACGACCTGCCCGCCGACCTGATCTTCCACGTCAACTACCTCGGCGGTGACATGCCGACGTTCACACTCAACTTTTCGCGCCCCGGCAACCAGATCGTGGGCCAGTACTACAACTTCGTCCGCCTCGGCTTCGACGGGTATCGGCGCATCATGGAGTACCTCCGCGACGTCGCCATGCACCTGTCGAGCAGCATCGCGGCCATGGGACCCTTCGACGTCGTCAGCGACGGATCGGCGATCCCGGTGCTGGCGTTCAAGATGAAGGACCCGTCGAAGTACACGGCGTTCCACGTCTCCGACCAACTCCGCATGGGCGGCTGGCAGGTTCCGGCCTACACGATGCCCGAGAACGCCACCGACGTCGCCGTGCTGCGCATCGTCGTACGGGAGGGCCTCGGCATGGATCTCGCCGACAGCCTGCTCGAAGCGATCACCAAAGCAGTCGCCCACCTCGAAGAGTACCCACCGCCGCATCCGGCACCTGCTCCGGGCTTCAGCCACACGTGACGGGTGGGCCACGACGGCCGCAAGGAGGAACGATGCAGTGGCATCGTGAACTGACCTGGAACTCCCGCGACCTCCAATGGAGAATCGCCGTGCTGTTCATGGTGGGATCGTTTCTGTTCGCGCTCGGCTCATTCCCGCCCTACTCGCAACTGATGGACGCCCGTGTCGTCGGGATCACGTTCGTCATCGGGTCGATCTTCTTCACCACGGCGGCCTACGGCCAGCTCATCCAGATCATCAACGACCCGCTGGAGGGTGGCGGTCGACGGTTCCGGCCGTGGGCCTGGCAACCTCACAAGCTGCTGTGGTGGGCGGCGCTGATCCAGTTCATCGGCACCCTGTTCTTCAATGTCAACACGATCCGCGCGTTAGCCGACACGTTGACCGCCGCCGAGGAGGCCAACCGGCTGGTCTGGGCCCCCGACTTCCTCGGATGCATCGCGTTCCTCGTGGCAAGCCACTTCTTCTGGCTCGCCGTGTGCCACCGTCTGTGGCGGGTGATCTCCGACGACCCCGACTGGTGGGGATCATTGCTGAACTACGTCGGGTCGATCTTCTTCATGCTGTCAGCCCTCGGGTCGTTCACGCTCGACACCGGCCAGGAGGTCAACATCACGATCGTCAACCTCGGCACGTTCGTCGGCGCCGTCTGCTTCCTCATCGGCGCGTACCTGCTGCTCCCACCGCTCGTCGGCCGCCGGACATTCCCAGACGACGCCACCCCGTAGACCCGAGAGGAGACATCGACCGCTCGCTGGGACGTCGCCGGCTGCGTAGGGCAACCTCTACGTTGTCGCCATGCGCGATCCCGTCCGAACCGCCGCTCTCGGTGGGGTGATCGGACCCGTGGGATTCATCGGCGCGTGGGTCATCTGTGCCTTCGCCACCTCATCGCCGTATTCCTCGATCGACGACGCCATCAGCCAGTTGGCAGGGGTCGGCGCCGACACTCGCTGGCTGATGACCGCCGGATTCGTCACGTTCGGCCTGTCGCTCCCGGTGTACGCATGGGCGCTGCGCTCCACCGTCGGCGGACGAGCATGGATCACTGCAACCGCCACGGGACTGGCAACGCTGGCAGTTGCGGCTGCACCCCTCGACCGTTCCGACACAGTCGACCGGCTGCACGGCATCTTTGCCGGCATCGGATACCTGACGCTTTCCGCCACGCCGCTCCTTGCGGCCTCGCCCCTACTCGCCCTGGGCCATCGGAGGCTCGCTCATTGCGGGTTAGCTGCTGGCGTTGCGTCAACAATCGCGCTGGCGCTCACGACCACCGGCTTACCCACCGGACTGTTCCAGCGTGTTGGCCTCACCGTGAGCGACGCGTGGATCATCGCGACGGCCCTGGCGATCAGGCGAGGTGCGTTCGTTCGGCCCAGGGCACGAGGTGGCGGGTCTGGTTAAAGAGGCGTTTGCCGATCAAGAAGTGGGAGGGAGGTCTGCCCCCGATCTGAGCCGAGCCCCTGGGGTCTGCAAGATCCCCGACTTCGATGCCAACCGCACCGGGACTCCGTCACCTACATCAGCCCAAACGCGTCCTCATGGGAGCGATCAGCGTGCAACGTTCGTGCACGGGGGCCCGCCGCCGCTCACGCGTTCGAGCGGGCCCGGAACGCCTGCTCGACTGCAGCAATGGACACGAAGATGTGCTCCGGACCGATCAGCTCGGTGAGCTCGTAACGGTCGAACTCGTCTCGGACCTCGGCCATGACCTCGGCGAACACGAGCGTCACACCGTTGGCTGAGAGGTTCGCGAGTATCGACTTGAGCGATTCGGCGCCTGACATGTCGACATCGGGTATGGCAGCCGCGTACACGCACACCCACTCGGGGGGATCGTCGGAGGTGCCGAACGCGAGCAGCTCCTCGGTGAAGTGTTCGGCGTTCGCGTAGTAGAGCGGTGCGGAGAACCGGTACACCACCAAGCCAGGTTCGGTGCGCACATCCGGCGTGACCTTCCCGGCAGACCAATCGCCGGCATGGTCGCCGCTCATCCGCGTCATCACGGCTGTGGGCGGTCGGTAGGACCGTCGGAGGTGGTCGATGAGCGACAGGACGATCGCGATGATGATCCCTTGCAGGACACCGACGAGTACGACCGTGCCGGCGGTGATGGCCGCGACCACGAACTCGTCGCGTCGGAGTTTCCACACTCGCTTCATTCCAGCGATGTCGATCAACTCGATGCCGATCAGGAAGACCACCGTGGAGAGCACGGCCTCGGGCATGTACTGCAGGGGCACGGTGAGCCAGAGCAGGACGATGGCCACGATGCCGACGGTCGTGATTGATGCGAGCTGGCTCTTGCCGCCCGCTCCGTCGACCATCTGAGTTTTGGTCGGGCTGCCGTTCACCACGAACGTGCCCGTGAACGCGGCCCCGATGTTGGCCGCACCGAGGCCGACCAGATCGACGTTCTCGTCGAACTTGTCGCTGTATTTCGCGGCGTAGGCCCGCGACGTCGCTGCGCTTTGGGCGAGGATCAGCACGAAGATCGAGATCGCAGTGGCGAGGAGTTCGGGAACGTCACTTCGCGGCACCGACGGAAAGCTGATGCTCGGGAGGCCGCCGGGCACCACGCCCAGCGTGGCCACCCCGTGGCTGGCCAGATTCCACTGCCAGCTGATGAGCATCGATCCGATGACGGCGATGAGGGCTCCAGGGATCTTCGGCGAGATCGCCTTCCCGCCGAGAATCACCACGAGGACTCCCGCCGAGACCGCCACCGTGGTCCAGCTGATGTCGGCGATGTTCTCGAGCGTGCTCCAGAGCTTGGCGAGCGTGTTGTCGAACGTCCGACCGTCGATCGTGACGCCGTCGCCCTTCGGGAGCCCCAACATGCCACCCACCTGGCCGCAAGCGACCTGGATGCCAACACCGGTCATGAACCCGATGAGCACCGTTCGCGACATGAAGTCGGCGAGGAACCCGAGGCCGACCAGCCGGGCGATCACCAGCAGTGCTGCAGCCATGAGCGCGACCATTCCGGCGAGCGCAACATACTGGTCAGACTGCGCGGTGGCCAGGCCCGCCAGTCCGGCCGCCAAGATGGCAGCCGTTGCAGAGTCGGCACCCACCACGAGATGACGCGACGAACCGAGCAGCGCGAACAGCAGGAGCGGAATCAGGATGGTGTACAGCCCGGTGATCACCGGCATCCCGGCGATCGAGGTGTATCCCATCACCTCCGGAATCGCGAGCGTGGCGAGCGTGACGCCGGCGATGATGTCGGTCGGGACCCCCTTGCGATTCCACGGGAGAATCCCCTGCATCACCGCAAAGCGGTGAGTTGGTTCTGTGTTGTGTGTCTGGTTCATCTGCCCCCGGACGTCGAGACGACAAACGTACGCCAAACTCATCAGCGCCGACGTCAACCAGATCGGGTGATGCTCAGGAGTAGGTCATCGCCCAGTGGTACCTTGCGGCCGAGGAGGCTGCTCATGACATTCGAACAGATCGAGAACGCGTGACGTTCGAAGGGACCATGGAGAACATCGTCCTCGCCTTCGAGGCGGTGGGCGTGACGATCATCATCGTCGGTGGCGTCATCGCACTCGTCAGCGGCATCAAGGACTTCGGCCACTTCGACCGCTTCTTCGCCGATGTCCGGCGAGGCTTCGGCCGTTCACTCATCCTCGGCCTCGAGGTACTTGTTGCTGCCGACGTGATCAAGACGATCACGGTCGATCCGAGCCTCGAGAGTGTGACGGTGCTCGGCATCCTGGTGGCGGTGCGGATTGCGCTCAGCATTGCTCTCGACATCGAGGTCGACGGCATGGTTCCCTGGCATCGTGCAGCATCGGAGGCTGCGGCCCGCAACGCTGAACCCCACGACTGACGGTTCATGCACCCGCCAGTCGACCTCAGGGGTTGTCCGCTCGATGCAATTTGACCGGCGGACGCTGCCCGCGATGACGGTATCCGAAGCGCCCGTGTCACGTGGCCGCCGGCAGTACACGCAGATCGCCGCCAGGCTCCGATGGCCGCCAACATTGGGTCGGCCAACGCGCCCGCGGACGCGCCGAATTTGCCTGAGTAACCCTGTGACACCCTTCAACTACGATGGATCGCGTACGCGATCCGAACCCGGAGCCCACCGCATCTCTTGACGAGACCTCCGCCAAACCGGCGCGTCCGACCTGCCCAGCACCATCCGACGCGCCCGCGGACGCGTGCCAGCCCGACGCTGGCAGAGTTACTCGCCGAGCATCTCGGTGACAAACTCTTCGGCCTCCGCCTCATCGGCTCGCGTCATCGTGAGCAGACCCGCCGATTACTGCTCTCTGCCGGCAAGCCGAACTGTCACTCCTCGACGCGATCCCACGCTGAAATCCCCGACGAGCCGGTTTGTCGGTTGGCAGGTCGAGAGATGTGATGGGCTCCGGGATCGGATCGCGCTCGCGCGATCCAGCTCAGTCAGTGGGTGTCAGAGGGAGGGAGGAGGTGGGTTCGGCGCTCCCGCGGGCGCCTCGGTTCATGGTGATGTTGGCGGCTCTCGGAACCGGCCACCGGGCGGTGACGCGCGTCTACTGCCGGCGGCCACGTCGAACAGGATCTTCGGAACTTATTCCACGCCCAGATCCGAAGTTGGGTTGTCGAACACCGTCGACAATCCTTCCAGCATCCAAGCGACGTCGGATGGGATCGCTTGATCGACCGGCCGCCTGATACTGAGCATGTCGACCAGGTCGGCCGCCTGCCCCGACAGGACCAAGTCGGCGTCGGCAGCCTCATCGGTCACCACGACGTGGTCACCGATATCGACGAGTACGTCGGCATCGGGGTCGGTCGCCCGGAGCGCGAGCCGACCACGATGGTCGATGCCGTTGCTCCGCGCCAGCAGCGGCCCGAGGGCCGCCGCATAGCGCAGGCACGCAGTCACCTCGTCGACCTCGACGATCGGATCGGACGCCAGCGGGAGCAGGATGTCGCGCTCGTGTATCCACGCATCCCACAGGGCGTGATGGGCGACCGCACTGATGCCGACGTGTCCCGGGGGAGCCTCGGCGAGCAGGGTCCAGTCGTCGGCCCCGAGCGATTCCAGGAGTGCAACGAGCGTCTTGGTCGACTCGACGAAGCGGTCACGTACCTCCGACAACGACATGTCCTGCGACTGAGCGACAGACAGGGCGGGGGAGGTGACCGGATCGAATGTGGCCAGGAAGCGCGTCGGTTCGCCGCGGAGCCCGGCGGCGATCGACTGGGTCCAGAAAAAGTTGGTGCCGTCGAGATGCACGATGACGTCGCGACTCGACCATCCGGCGCAGCGGCTCGGGTGGGCCCACTCGGCGTCGGTGAACTCCGAAACGGTGGCGGCGAGTCGCTGACGCTGACGGACGGTCGGAACGAGGATCGCCGTCGGGTCACCCTCGAGCACGAGTATCGGGTCGGCGCCGTAGTGCGGGTTGAGTTGCACGTCAGACAGTCTGCATCACATGAACGGAGCCGGTTGATGCATCGACCTCCACGGTGCTGCCGTCGGGAATCGACAGTGCCCCGGGCGCCCCGATCACTGCGGCGATGCCCAGTTCCCGTGCCAACACCGCCGCGTGTGACATCGCGCCGCCATCGGCGGTGACGACGGCCCCGGCGAGCATCAGCACGGCGTTGAACGCCGGTGACGTCGCCCGCACAACGAGCACGTCGCCGGGCTGTAGGCGTTTGATTGCGTCATCGGCCGACGACGCCACGCAGGCACGGCCGACGTAGCGCGACGTCCCGATACCGGTTCCCACAAGAGGGTCACCGATCGGCGCTGCGTCCATGCCCATGTACTTCATTGAGACCTGCACCATGGCAACCAGTTCGGCCAGCGCCATCGGGAGAGCACCGAGTGGGGGCTCCGGTTCCGGGTCTCCGAGCGTCATTGGCGGTGTCATGTTGGAGCAGGCGGTGCGCTCGTCGGCGCGATTCGCCAGTTCGTCGGCGCTCGGCGCCGCTGCGGTGAACAACGACCGCGCCTCCGTCGGTGTCAGCTCGAAGGCGTGCTCGGGCTCCTCGAGCCCGTTGCGGTCGGCGAGCCGCTGTCCTGCGGCCAACAGCGCCAGACGCAACAGACCGCTCGGCCATTCGATGGTCTGGGGGCCGTTGTCGTCGCGCATGTCCATCACGTGGCGTGCATCGGCCAGCCGCATGTCGAACTCATCGCGATGCTCGGCAGCGACCATCGAACGAAGCTCAGCCGCGATCGATTCACTGTCGTGACTGGGCGGCAAGATCGCAGTCAGGATGCTGCTCACGACGAGATCGGGCAGTTCGCCGAGTGTCAGAGCGGTCAGGTCGTAGCCGGTGGTGAGCACGCTGGCGTGCTCGTGGAGATAGTCGTCCAACAGCGTGCAGGCCTCGGCGGACACAGCACGGACGTCGTCGAGGCTGTGCACCGGGTTGCCCGACTCCTCGATCAAGCCCCGAAGCCTGCACAGGGTGTAGATCGGTCGAGCCGTCGACGGTGAGGCTCCACTCAGTGCCGAGATTGCCTCGGTCGGCTCCAAACCCCAGCCGATCGATTGGTGGAGGTATCGGGCAATCGGGCCGAGGTCGTGGCCGTGCAGCCAGAAGTGGAGCTGGAAGGTCGATTCGAGGTGATCGAGCAGCGAACCGATGTGGAGTCGCAATGCGCCGTCGTCGAGCGCTGTGGGGTGTACCGCTTGGAGCTCGGAGTTCCGTGCGGTCAGCTCGGGGCGGATCTCCACGTTCCAGCGTCTGACGACGTCGTTCGACGGTCGGTCACGAAGTGTCGCGGTGGCCGCCTTCGTGCGAGCCCGGAACGCGGGGTGTAGCCGCGATGCTGCCCACAGCACGGGAGTTGGCGGCGGTTTGCGTGGCGGTTTGTCGGCACCGATCAGGGGTCGCAGTCGGGTGTACATGAACCCGTTGACGAATTCGGCGTCCAAACGCTCTGCCGGCACACCGATCTCGGCGAACACGCGCCCGAAACCGCCCTCGAAACCCTGGCGGATCAGCGATTGCATGATGGGCGTCGTTCCCCCGGGGTAGTGCGAGCGGTCAAGGGACCACTCGCCGGGTCCGGGGGCCGCGAAGTGAGTGAGCACGACCCGATCATCCTCCTCGGTCGGCCGCAAATCAATGGGCGACAGTCGCTGTGATCAGTAGATCTCGATGAGGCCGGCGGCGCCTTGGCCACCGCCGATACACATCGTGACGACGCCCCACTTGGCGCCGCGACGCTTGCCCTCCTGGAGGATGTGGCCGGCGCACCGGGTGCCGGTCATGCCGAAGGGGTGGCCGATGGCGATCGAGCCGCCGTTGACGTTGTACTTCTCGGGGTCGATGCCGAGCGTGTCACGTGAGTAGAGGCACTGGCTGGCGAACGCCTCGTTCAGTTCCCACAGGTCGATGTCGTCGACGGTCAGGCCGTGACGCTCGAGCAGCTTCGGCACGGCGTAGATCGGGCCGATACCCATCTCGTCGGGCTGACAGCCGGCAACGGCCCAGCCCTTGAATGCGCCCAACGGCTCGATGTTGCGGCGCGAGGCCTCCTCGTCGGACATCAGCACCACTGCGGCGGCACCGTCGGAAAGCTGGCTGGCATTGCCCGCAGTGACGAAGTTGCCCTCACCGCGCACGGGGGCCAGCTTCGCCAGGCCTTCGAGGGTGGTGGTCGGCCGGTTGCACTCGTCGCCGTCGACCACGAAGTCGACGATCGACTCTTCCTTCGTCTCGCGATCGACCAACTTCATCTTCGTGGCCATGGGAACGATCTCGTCGTCGAACAGGCCGTTCTCCTGGGCGGCAGCCATACGCATCTGCGACGTGTACGAGTACTCGTCCTGGTACTCGCGAGACACGTTGTAGCGCTGGGCCACGATGTCGGCCGTTTCGATCATCGCCATGTAGATGGCCGGGTACATCTCCTCGAGCTTCGGATCCATGTTGACCGATCCACCCATACCGCCACCTGAGAGCGAGATCGACTCGACGCCGCCGGCGACCACACAATCGGCGCGGTCGACCTTGATGTAGTTGGCAGCGACGGCGATGGAGTTCAGGCCCGACGAACAGTGGCGCTGAATGGTGTTGCCGCCGGTGGTGACCGGGAGGCCGGCGAGCAGACCCGCGAGGCGTCCGAGGTTGCCCGCGCCGTGTGCACCGTTGCCGAGGGCGACATCTTCGACGGCTTCGGGCTCAACACCCGACTTCTCGACTGCACTGGCGATGGCATGGGCAGCCATCGACATGGCAGGAGTGATGTTGAATCCACCGCGTCCCGACTTGGCGAGACCGGTACGGGCATAGGAAACGAAAACTGCTTCGCGCATGGGAGCGCTCCTTCTGGAGAACGAATGAGTGGGCGATCGCGACGCTAGTGATTCAGGCGTCGTGCGCTTCATTCGGAGCCGTACGGGTTACCCTGCGAGGCCTCCCGACACAAAGGATCACGAACATGGCGACGCAGGCCAAACTCACACCGCTCCAGGAATCAGAAGCCCGCCGACTCGCCGAGCAGCAGGCTCGCGCCAACAAGGTGCAGAAGTCCTACTCCGACGAGGAGAAGGCCACACGCAAAGAGCGCGTCGCCAAGGCGAAGGATGCGATGAGCCGCTCGGTCGGCATCAAAGGCGCTCATGTGCCGCCGGCACGCGCCGCCATCAAGAAGTACTTGCAGAACCTGAACGATCCGAAGCAGCCCGACGATACGCAGTTCGAAACGCTGATCGAGGCGCCGTTCAAGGCGCCGCCGAAGAAGCGCACCAACGACCGCCCGTTCTGATCAGGCCCAGCCGCTGCCGAGCGAGGGTCGATCCGACGGCAGTACGGCGTCGACCAGGACCAGCTCGATTCGAGCCAGCTCCGCCTTGATGCGGCCCTGAGCCCTTCGGCGCTCGGCCAATGGCATCGTGGCGGTGATTTCGTTCGCCTGCGACAGTTCGTCGATCGACCGATGCACGCCGGCACCGTGGGGATCGGATCGGCTCGGGAAGACGATGTCGGCGTTGCGCTGCACGGCGGCAAGACGGCGCTCGATTCCCCGATTCGCCGACGCCCAGTCGCGCGCCGCGGTCGGTGCCTTGCCCAACTGCGCACGAACACGCTCGTCTTGGAGCGCGGCGATCAACAGCATCGCTGCGCCCCGTGTGATCTTGCTGCTCGGTAACGGGAGCTTGGGCGCCATGTCAGATCAGGCGTCGACCGGCGCCGGTTCGGCATCGGTCGCAGGGGCATCGGTCGTGGTGTCATCCGTCGTGGTGTCATCGGCGGCACGATCCGCGAGGCACGCACGCCGCAGTCCCTCGACGCATGCCGCGACGACGCCGGCCGCTGCGAGAACGCCGAGCCAGGTGTTGAGGATCGGTAAAGGTGCCCAGAGTACGAGCGCAAGGAAGACCACTCCGAAGATCACCCATCGGATTCCGGCACCCCCGACGAACGCCGGGGCGATGAATCGTCGGACCGCCGTCGCAACACGGCTCGGGCCGGCCAACACTGCTCCCAGGATCAAGACCAGCCCGATGACGGTGAGGTTGATGCCAAGGTCGCGGAGCAACTCGGATCCGATCTTCCAGACGGCGTCGGCGACGTTCGAATTCTCCTTCTTCTTCACCACACTGTCGATCAGAATGTCACCGCCGAATCGCAATCCGGCGGTCACGAGCAGACCGACGATGAAGATCGAGGAACCGGTGGCCCGCGTGGCTTCTCGTCGCCAACCCCGAGCGAGTGCGATCGCGCCGGCATAGATCGCCAGGATCAGGATGAACAACAGCACCGACGCCCACTGCACGAAGGTCACCGCTGTCTGTAGATTCTCCAGCTTCTGCGACTCGATGATGGTCACCTTGCCGGCGTCCTCGGGGATGTTCTCGACGACTGTCCCCGGGAGACCGAATGTGTCGGCGAGCGTGATCACCAGCTGGCGAAGGTCGAGTGTGACTGTCCCGTTGGCGGTGTCGATGGCCGGCACCGTTTCGTTCTCGAGGATGTTGACCATCGTCTCGTGTGCCCGTCGATTTGCTTGCGACCA
>JANPCI010000195.1:0-7848 GCA_031430875.1 Actinomycetes bacterium
ACGATCACCGTCGTGCGTGACGGTGATCGGATCGACCTCACGGTCACGGTCACCGACCGTCCGGAGGACTGATCCCACTCCGCGTTTGCCGTACGATCGTGCGATGTCCGCGGACGGCGCGACGCCGAGAACGCGCAGTGAGTATCGGCTTGGGCCGATCGCGCCCGACCCGAGTACGACCCGCGAGGGCGCGCGTCGGCCACTCGACGCTGACCGTGATGCACTGGCCACGGTGATGCTCGACGCGTATCGGGGCACGATCGACGATGAGGGTGAGAGCATCGGTGATGCACTTGCGGCCGTTGACTACTACCTGGACTCGGCGGTACGTGAGCACTCGTTCGTGTGGACCCAGTGCGGGGCCGTCTGCGCCTTCTCGTTGGTGGTCGTCGTGAACGACCTGCACTACATCGACCCGGTCGTCGTCGCTCCTGATCGAAAGCGCCAGGGGCTTGGACGTGAGATGGTGCTTCTCTGTCTCCGATCGCTTGCTCGTGACGGACAGTCAGAGGTCGGCGCCACCATCACCGACGGCAACGTGCCCTCGGAGCGACTCTTCCTCGGGCTCGGCTTTGCTCGTCACGGGGTGTGGGGCGCATGATCGAACTCGACGCAATGCTCGGTGGCTCCCGGCCGTTCGGGCTCGGCTACTGGCCGCTCGCCGAGGATGACCCGGGTGTCGCAGTGCAGCGGGAGGCTGTCCGCTTGGTGTCGCCCGATGGCGCACTCGTTCGAGGCGTACTGTGGACGCCCCCGATCGGAACGCCCTGGAAGACGGCGGTCATCTTGTCGCACCCCCGCGGCGACTTCAGCGTGCACTATGCATGTCCGCTGTTGGCTGCCGCCGGCTACGCCGTGCTCGGCTTCGGGACGCGCTACATGAACAACGACACCGATTGCCTCCACGAAGCGTGCATCACCGATGTCCGCACAGCCCACGACGAGATGATCCGCCGCGGTGCGGAGGCTGTCGTGCTGCTCGGAAACTCCGGAGGCGGCTCGCTGATGGCAATGGCCAATGCGGAGCTCGGCATCGGTGACGGATGGGTCGGGATGGCAGCGCATCCCGGTGAAGGCGTGTTCATGCTGCAGGTGATCGATCCATCGGTTGCCGATGAGAGCGATCCGTTCTCGACCGTTCCCGAACTCGACATGTATCACCCTGACAACGGCTGGCATCCGTGGCCCGAACCGTGTTCGTACGAACCCGACTGGTTGCTGACGTATCGGGACGCGCAGGTGGCACGGGTTGCTCGAATCGACGCGATCGCGAAGGCGTCGATCCAGGATGCACTCGACGTCGTGCCCGCACTCAAAGCGATCGACACAGCGAGCGACCCGGACAAGTGGCGTGAGCTGAGGCGTCGGGCGGTGTTCACGAAGTACATGACGATCTACCGGACGCTGGCCGATCCTGCCTACCTCGACCTGTCGATCGATCCCGACGACCGCCCGATGGGATCGTTGTTCGCCTTCCCCGACCCGTTCGACGCGAACTACGGGCGCGGCGGCCTCGCGCGCACGATGACGGCTCGCGGCTGGCTGAGCACCTGGTCGGGATTGTCGAGCCACGCCAGGCTGGCCGACACGATGCCGCAGGTGACAGTGCCGACGCTGCTGATCCATCCCACGGCGGACACCGAGATCCGGGTGTGGCAGGCCCAGGAAATCGTCGACGCGGCGGGTGCGGCCGACGTCACCTACATCGAGATGAAGGGTGCCCCGCACTACCTCGAGGGGCACCGGCCCGAAGCGATGGCGCATGTCGTCGAGTGGCTCGCAGCGAGGTTCCCCTGAATGTCAGGTCTACACCGCCGAAGAGATCGCCGAACACCAGATCCACGACACCGTGTTCGATGCGCAGCGCACGGTCACTCCCGCTGGCTGACGGCGAGCCGCACGCCGAGGGCGGCGATCGCGATGCCGCCGGCTCCGCCAAGCCGCTCCAATCGTTTCGGTGATCGGGCGAACCACGAGCGGGCTGTTCCGGCAGCGATGCCCCACACGCTGTCGGATGCGAGGGCCACGGCGACGAAGATCAGGCCGAGCACGGCCATCTGGAGCGCGGCGGGCGCGCCGTCGGGGCGCACGTACTGGGGGAGCACAGCGGCGAAGAAGACGATCGTCTTGGGGTTCGCGACCCCGACGACGTATCCGTCGAGCAGGATCGACCGGTGGGGCTGGATCTCGGTGGCGTCGTCGACCTGGGCGAGCTCGCGTCGTCGGCGGAACGTCTGGATGCCAAGGAACACGAGGTACAGCGCTCCGATGAACTTGACGGCGTTGTAGGCCAGGATCGATCGCTCCAGGAGCGCGCCGAGGCCGAACGCCACGAGCACCACCTGCGAATAGAAGCCCGCTGCGTTGCCGACCACCGTCAGGAGCGCTGCGCGCCGCCCGTAGGTCAGCGCCCGACTGATCACGAACATCACGCTCGGCCCCGGGATGATGATGATCGCAAACGCGATCACGGCGAACGCGAGCAGTGAGTTGGGCGGCGGCACCAGCGAAGCATGTCGGCTCTGATCGGTCCGTGTCCAACCAGTTCCGTTGGCTGTGAAAGGGGATCGACGGGTTGGAAGCGTGCGACGGCGCCCATAGCATTGCAGGGCTGTGATCGGGAGGCATTCCGATCGCCACTCCATTCAGCAACTGATGTCTGTGTAGGCCACCCGCAACGATCGGGACCGGAACCGCCCAGCAACTACATGATCTCGTGCTCCGCACGCTCGCCTGCCATGAACCGTGGCAGTCGCAGCGGCGGAGCATTTGCGTGGATAGCCGTTCCTCACCAGATGAGCGGCTCGATCAACTCAAAGGGAAACGCCGCCATGGCACAACAATCGATCGTCGGCGAAAAAGTCGGCATGACACAGACGTGGGTGGACGACAAGGTCGTTCCGGTCACCGTGTTGCGCGTCGAACCGATGCGCATCGTCCAGATCAAGACCAACGAACGCGACGGCTACACCGCGTTGCAGGTGACCTACGGGCACCGCAAGGCGAACAAGCTCACCAAGCCCGCGCTCGGCCACTTCGAAAAGGCCGGCGTCGAGCCAGGCAAGCGCCTCGTGGAACTCCGCCTCGACTCCGTCGATGGCTTCGAGGTCGGCCAAGAGCTGACCGTCGAACAGATCCCCGCCGGCACGATGGTCGACGTCACCGGCACCAGCCGGGGTAAGGGCTTCGCCGGTGTCATGAAGCGTCACAACTTCAAGGGCCAGCCGGCATCGCACGGTAACAACAAGAGCCACCGCAAGCCTGGCGCCATTGGCTCGTGTGCCTTCCCGGCACGCGTGTTCAAGGGCCAGCGCATGGCAGGCCACATGGGCCACGAGCAGGTCACCACGCAGAACCTCGTGGTCGTCGAGTCCGACGCCGAGCGCAATCTGCTGCTGATCCGTGGTTCGGTTCCCGGCCCCGCCGGCGGCGTCGTCCTCGTGCGCAATGCCGTCAAGAAGGCCGGACAGTTCGCAGGAAAGGCAGGCTGACCATGGCCGATCTCACCCTCAAGACCGCAGCCGGCAAGGACAGCGGAACGATTGTGCTCGACGACGAGGTCTTCGGCCTCGAGCCGAACATCCCGGTCATGCACCAGGTCGTCACCGCCCAGCTCGCCGCCCGCCGCTCCGGCACGCAGAGCACCAAGACCCGCGCCGACGTGCGCGGTGGTGGTCGCAAGCCCTACGCCCAGAAGGGCACCGGCAACGCCCGCCAGGGCTCGATCCGGGCGCCGCACTTCGTCGGCGGTGGCGTGGCCCTCGGCCCGAAGCCCCGCAAGTACGACCAGAAGACGCCCAAGAAGATGGTGAAGTTGGCACTGCGCTCGGCGCTGTCCGACCGGGCCGCTGAGGGCAAGGTCATCGTCGTCGACAACTGGGGCTTCGAAGCCCCCAAGACCAAAGACGCCAAGGCTGCGCTCGATGCGCTCGGCATCACGGGCACCGCACTGGTCGTCGTCGGTCGTGACGACGCTGCCGCGGCACTGAGCTTTCGCAACCTGCCCAAGGTGCAGATCATCGGCCCGGGCGAACTCAATGCCTACGACGTGCTCTGCAACGAGTGGATCGTGTTCACCAAGGAAGTCCTGCCCGCCGGCACGTCGACCACGAGCGAGGCCGAGTCAACTGAGAAGGAATCAGCCTGATGAAGGATCCCCGCGACATCATCATTGCTCCGGTCGTTTCGGAGAAGAGCTACGCCCTCATCGAGACCGGCGTCTACACCTTCAAGGTGAGCACCAAGGCCTCGAAGCCCGAGATCCGCGACGCCGTCGAGGCGATCTGGGGTGTCGAGGTGCTCAAGGTCAACACGTTGAACCGCCCCGGCAAGCGCAAGCGCACCCGCGGCACCAACCGCATCGGTACCCGGCCCGACACGAAGCGGGCCATCGTCACCCTGGCAGCGGGCGAAATCCCACTGTTCGAGAACTGAGCGCATCATGGCTATTCGTTCCCGCAAGCCCACCAGCCCCGGCCGTCGCTTCCAGACGAGCTCCGACTTCAGCGAGATCACCAAGACCACGCCGGAGAAGTCGCTCCTCGTCAAGAAGTCGAAGACCGGTGGCCGCAACAGCTACGGCCGCAAGACGTCACGTCACCGTGGCGGCGGTCACAAGCAGCAGTACCGCATCATCGACTTCAAGCGCACCAAGGACGGCGTGACCGCCAAGGTCGCGGCCATCGAATACGACCCCAACCGCACGTGCCGAATTGCGCTGCTCCATTACAACGACGGCGTGAAGGCCTACATCCTCGCCCCGCGTGGACTCAACGTCGGCGACACCGTCGAGAGTGGTCACGGCGCCGACATCAAGCCGGGCAACGCTCTGCCGTTGCGCTACATCCCGGTCGGTACCACCGTCCACAACGTCGAGCTGCGCCCCGGCCAGGGTGGCAAGATCGGCCGTTCGGCCGGCATCGCCGTCCAGCTCGTCGCCAAGGAAGGCGACTACGCAACGCTGCGTATGCCGTCGACCGAAATGCGCCGGGTGATGATCGACTGCCGTGCAACCGTCGGCGAGGTCGGCAACAGCCAGCACGAGCTCATCAAGATCGGCAAGGCCGGTCGCAACCGCTGGAAGGGCAAGAAGCCCCAGACCCGTGGTGTTGCCATGAACCCGGTCGACCATCCACTCGGCGGTGGCGAAGGTCGCACATCCGGTGGTCGTCCAGCCGTGTCTCCGTGGGGCAAGCCCGAGGGCCGTACCCGCAACAAGAAGAAGGCGAGCCAGAAGTTGATCATCCGTCGCCGCCGTACGAGCAAGGGTCGCCGCTGACGCGGCAAGGAAGGTAACTCCGCATGTCTCGCAGTCTCAAAAAGGGCCCGTTCGTCGACGATCATCTTCTCAAGAAGATCGACGCCCAGAACGCAGCCGGAGAACGCAAGGTCGTCAAGACCTGGTCGCGTCGCTCCACCATCATCCCCGACATGGTCGGCCACACCATTGCCGTCCACGACGGCCGCAAGCACGTCCCGGTCTATGTGACCGAGTCGATGGTCGGCCACAAGCTCGGCGAGTTCAGCCCGACCCGCACCTTCCGGTTCCATGCCGGCATGGAGCGCAACTCGAAGGGTCGCCGCTGATGACCGGACCGAAGCTCAACGAGAAGTCGTTCGTCGTCGGCGAACGTTCCGGCACGAAGGCGACCGCGAAGTACGTGCGGCCGTCGGCCTTCAAGGCTCGCGTCGTGCTCGATCTCATCCGCGGCCTCGATGTGCGCAGCGCCGACGAGGTGCTGCAGTTCACCGACCGCCACATCGCCCGTGACATCCGCAAGGTGCTCGCCAGCGCTGTTGCCAACGCCGTCAACAACGACGACCAGGACGCCGACGAGCTCTACGTCGTTGCCTGCTTCGCCGACGAGGGCCCGACGCTCAAGCGGTTCCGCCCCCGTGCCCGTGGTCGTGCGAGCCGGATCAACAAGCGCAGCTGTCACATCACGGTCATCGTTGCTCGCATGAGCGACGACCGCATCGCCATCATCCAGGCTCGCCAAGAGCGTGCCGGTGGCAGCGTCGGCCGTGGCCGTCCGCAGTCGAGCGCCGCGAGCCGCCGTGCCCGAGTCGAGCGCAGCCGCCAGCAGGCGAGCGGAGCCGAAGAGGCAATCGACGCAATCGACGCCGACGAGGAGATCCTCGACGCCGAAATCACCGACGAATCCGCTGACGCCGTCGACTCGGAGAACACCGATTCTGCTGAGGCTCTTGAAGCCGACGTGACCGAAGACGACGCGACGGCTGAAGCCGACGTGACCGAGACCGAAGAATCAACGGAAGACGCTGACCCGGCCGACTCTGATTCCGAAGACGCTGCCGGAGACGTCGCGACGACCGAGGCTGCTGCCGAGGGAAGCGCCAGCGACGAGGCAGAGTCCGACGAGGAGAACCAACGGGCCGACGAGGAGGACCAGAAGTAATGGGTCAGAAGATCAATCCCTACGGCTTCCGTCTGGGAGTGACCACCGACTGGAAGTCGCGTTGGTTCTCCGAGCGGGACTACAAGCAGTACCTCACCGAGGACTGGACGATCCGTCGCGAAATCATGACTCGTCTCGAGTCTGCAGCGATCAGCCGGATCGAGGTCGAGCGCACCCGTGACAAGCTTCGCGTCGACGTGCACACGGCTCGTCCCGGCATCGTCATCGGCCGTCGTGGTGCCCAAGCCGACGAACTCCGCCAGCTCATCACCAAGATCACCGGCAACGCCAAGGTCCAGCTCAACATCGTCGAGATCAAGAACCCCGAACTCGACGCCGCCCTGATCGCTCAGGGTGTTGCCGACCAACTCGTCAACCGCATCGCGTTCCGTCGGGCCATGAAGCGAGCCGTGCAGAACGCACAGCGTGCCGGCGCCCTCGGCATCAAGGTGCAGTGCTCGGGCCGCCTCGGCGGCGCCGAGATGAGCCGCACCGAGTGGTATCGCGAAGGTCGGGTGCCGCTGCACACGCTGCGCGCCGACATCGACTACGGCATGCGTGAGGCCAAGACGACCAGTGGTCGTGTTGGCGTCAAGGTGTGGATCTACAAGGGCGACATCCTTCCCTACAAGAAGCTCAACGACGACAAGATCGCCCGCGAAGCCGCCATGGCCGTCGGCGAGACGTCCGGCGCACCGCGCCGGGTCGTGTCGTCGGGTGGACCCCGCGATGCCAATCTTGCTCCCGAGACCCAGCCGCTCGTCCGCGAGGCCGATCCGGAACTCGAGAAACTGCTCGACGAAGAAGAGGCAATCGCCAAGCGCACTGCGCAGGGCGAAGGCCACGACACGCCGCACTTCCGCGGCGACGACTGAAAGGGGACCGAACCATGCTGATGCCTCGCAAGGTCGCCCATCGCAAACACCATCGCGGCCGTACCAAGGGTCTCACGAAGGGTGGCTCCGGCCTGCACTTCGGTGAATACGGGATCCAGGCGCTCGAGCCGGGTTGGCTCAGTGCCCGCCAGATCGAAGCTGCCCGTATCGCCATGACCCGCTCGATCAAGCGCGGCGGCAAGGTGTGGATCAACGTGTTCCCCGACAAGCCCGTCACGAAGAAGCCGGCCGAGACCCGCATGGGTTCCGGCAAGGGCAACCCCGAATTCTGGGTGGCCGTCGTGAAGCCGGGGCGCACGCTCTTCGAGCTGTCGTACCCGAACGAAGCGCTCGCCAAGGAAGCCCTCAACAAGGCGATCCAGAAGCTCCCCATCAAGGCCCGCATCATCACTCGTGAGGAGGAGATCTGACATGGCCAAGAACAACGACCTCGTCGAGCTCAGCCTCGGCGAACTGATCGACGAACTCAGGGCCACCAAGCAGGAGGCGCTCAACCTGCGTTTCCGCAACGCGACCGGCCAACTCGAGAACTC
>JANPCI010000196.1:0-4380 GCA_031430875.1 Actinomycetes bacterium
CGGCATCGGTGCGAGCTTGCTCTCCTTGGCGGCCGCGAACTGGGCGAACGATCCCTTGGCGATGCCGAAGACGTCGTCGCCGACGTGGAATCGGCTCACGCCGTCGCCGACGGCAACGACTCGACCCGCGACGTCGAGACCCGGGACCGGATTGCGGGGCCCGCGAAGCCCGAAGGCGAGGCGCAGCGCATAGGGCTCACCGGCCATCAGGTGCTGTGTCCCCCGGTCGAGCCCGGCCGCACCCACTTCGACGAGCACTTCGTCGGCGGCGATGGTCGGCAGTGGGCGGTCGCTGAGTTCGAGTTGGTCAGCGGTGCCGTACCGGCGCTGGACGATGGCGACCATCGTGGCGAGCTGAGTGGGGTCGATCATGGTGGTCATGGTGGTGCTCCTCGGGTCGGCGGCTGCCGGTGATGTCTACGATGTCTGTTACCTTACGATGTAAGATACGCGAGCTATCCTAGACATACGCTGTACGTTTTGCAACCAGAGATGCCGACACGAGCCGACAGGACCGAACCGAAACCGCCGAGAACGCCGCTCAGCCGCGACCGGGCGCTGCGCGCGGCGGTCGAACTCGCCGACGCGGAGGGAATCGACGCGGTGACCATGCGTCGGCTTGCGCAGACACTCGGGGTCGAGGCGATGTCGCTGTACCACCACGTCGCCAACAAGAGCGACATCCTCGACGGCATGGTCGACCTCGTGTTCGCCGAGATCGACCTCCCCGACGACCGCGACGGCTGGGTGCAGGCGATGACTGCGCGGGCCACATCGGTCCGTGCCGCGCTCACGCGGCATCGATGGGCGGTCGGTCTCATGGAGTCGCGCACGTCACCGGGTCCCGCGACGCTCCGCCACCATGACGCCGTGATCGGCTGCTGCCGGCGCAGCGGATTCAGTGTCGAGATGACCGCCCACGCGTTCTCCCTCATGGACAGCTACATCTACGGCTTCGTCCTGCAGGAGATCAGCCTGCCGTTCGAGGACGGCGACGACCTCAGCGAGATGATCGACACGATGCTCCCGCCGGCGCTGGTCGAGACCTATCCGTACTTCGCCGAGTTGGCATCGGAGTTCGTCCTGCGGCCCGGCTACAGCTACAGCGACGAGTTCACCTTCGGCCTCCGCCTCGTCCTCGAGACCCTCGACACCGTGCGCACCCCCGCCCCACCCTCGTTTGCGTGACAGTCTGGTTGGGCCGCCCCAACAGAACTGTCACGCAAACCGGTTGGAGCCAGATTGGTTCTGGCACACTCGGGGTGATGGCGAAGGATCTGTTCGATCTGTCCGGTCGGGTTGCCGTGGTCACCGGGGGGTCACGCGGGCTCGGGCGCGAGATGGCGTTGGCGTTCGCCGAACGTGGCGCCGATGTCGTGGTAGCGAGCCGCAAGTTGGATGCGTGCGAGGCGGTGGCCGCCGAAATCGAGGCGCTCGGTCGGCGCGCTCTCCCGGTGGCGTACCACGCCGGCGAATGGGACGACAGCGACCGGCTGTACGAGGTCGTGTACGCCGAGTTCGGTCGCTGCGACATCCTCGTCAACAACGCCGGCATGTCGCCGCTGTACCCGAGCGTCGATGCGATCACCGAGTCGCTCTTCGACAAGGTGATGGACGTCAACCTGAAGGGTCCGTTCCGTCTGTCGGCGCTGATCGGCACGCGCATGGGCGGCGCCGACCACGGCGGGAGCGATGGCGGCTCGATCATCTTCGTGTCGTCGATCGCCTCGCATCGGCCGAGCCCGAACGAGCTTGTCTACGGCGCAGCAAAGGCGGGAATCAACAACCTCACCTACGGCCTCGCTCGCACGCTCGGCCCGAAGGTGCGGGTCAACTGCATCGCACCCGGCCCGTTCCTCACCGACATCTCCAAAGCGTGGGACCTCGATGCCTTCAACCGCTCCGCGTCACAGTCCTTCGCGCTCGGACGCGGCGGCGAGCCGCACGAGATCATCGGCACAGCGCTGTACCTCGCGAGCGACGCGTCGTCCTACACCACCGGCACCGTGATCGATGTCGACGGAGGACCTCGCTGAGTTCCTGGCTGACTTCCCGGGCTGACTTCCCGGCCCACGTGACCATCGGCACACCCTCCTCGCTACTGTCACTGCCATGGAAATGCACTTCGCCACCCTGTGGGAATCGATCGCCGATGCGATCCCCGATCTGCCGGCAGTCACGCACGGAGAGAACACCAGAACCTGGGGGGTGTACGACGACCGCGCCGCGCGAGTAGCCGGGGCGCTCGACGCCGCGGGCCTTCGACCCGACTCGAAGGTCGCGCTGTTCATGTACAACTGCAACGAGTACATGGAGTCGCAGTACGGCGTGTTCAAGATGCGCGGTGTGCCCATCAACGTCAACTACCGGTACCTCGACGACGAACTCTGGTACCTGCTCGACAACTCAGACTCCGAAGCGATCATCTTCCACTCATCGCTCGGTGACCGTGTTGCACGAGTGGCCGACCGCCTCCCGAAGCTCAAGTTGCTGATCGAGGTCGACGACGGTGAAGCCGGAAACGTCCCGAATGCACAGGCGTACGAGGACGTCCTCGTCGGGAACGAGCCGCTGCCTCGCATGGAACGGTCAGAGGACGACCTCTACATGCTCTACACCGGCGGCACGACCGGGATGCCCAAGGGTGTGATGTACGACATGGGTGGCCTCAGCCGCGGGTTCCTGATGCAGGGGCTCCCGATGCTCGGCATCGCGCCGCCTTCGGACGCCTCCGAGGTCGGCTCGTTGATCAAGGGCGCGTCCGAGAACGGCCCGACGATGACGTCGATCCCCTCGGCGCCACTCATGCACGGAACGGGCTGCTGGCTGGGCTGGTTCATCCCCCACCTCGCAGGCGGCCACGTCGTGACGCTCGAGAGCCGGAGCCTCGACGCCCACGAACTGCTCGCAACCGCGGAGGAACACCGGGCGACGGCGATCACGATCGTCGGCGACAGCTTCGCCAAGCCCATCATCCGGGCGTTGGACGAGGGCAAGCCTGACGGATCGAAGTACGACACCTCATCGATCGGTCTGTTCATCTCGTCGGGGGTCATGTGGACCTCCGAGGTGAAACAGGAACTCCTCGACCGGATCGAACAGGCGGTGCTGGTCGACGCCATCGGTTCGTCGGAAGGGTCGATGGGCACGCAGATCACGATGAAGGGCGTGCCGACGGAGACGGCGAAGTTCTCCAAGATGCCCGAGACCAAGGTGTTCACCGACGACGACCGGGAGATCGAGCCGGGTTCGGACGAGGTCGGCATGGTCGCCGCCGGCGGCAACGTCCCCATCGGTTACTACAAGGACGAGGCGAAGTCGGCCAAGACCTTCCGGGTGATCAACGGCGTTCGCTATTCGTTCCCGGGCGACTTCGCAAAGGTTGCCGCAGACGGCTCGCTGATCCTGCTCGGTCGCGGCAGCCAGGTGATCAACACCGGCGGGGAGAAGGTGTTCCCCGAGGAGGTCGAGGAAGCTGTCAAGCGGGTCGATGGTGTCCGTGACTGCTTGGTCGTGGGATTGGAGAACGAGAAGTTCGGCCAGGCCGTCACCGCCGTTGTCTCCCGAGAGGACGGATCGACGGTCGACGACGCAACCATCATCGCCTCGGTGAAGCACGACCTTGCCGGCTTCAAGGCGCCGAAGTCAGTCGTCTTCGTCGACCAGGTTCCCCGGGCCCCGAACGGCAAGGCCGACTACCGCCGCGCCAAGGAGCACGCCGAATCCCCCGCCTCCTGACCGTTCTCGTGAACAAGTGCGCTAACTGACCGTGCACTTGTTCACGAGAACGGGCTCGAGGAGTTTCTCGGCGAAGAAGTCGAGGACCCGTTCGACACTTGCGTCGTCGCGCTGCTCGGTGAGCACCGAGTGGTCTCGCTTGGTGCGACTCGGGAGTTCCACGGCGATGAACGCGTCGCCGAGTAGATCCCGCAGGGTCGAGAACCGGTCGCCCACCGAGAAGTCATCGGCGTAGCGCAGCCCGAGGACCTGGCAACCCTGGGCAGCGCGTTCGGCAACGGTCGCAGCATCATCTGGCGACAGGTTCAGGTCGGCCGCGCGTGCCTTGCCGAAGGGGAACGGCATCGACGGCTGCGAGAGTACGGGGGCCAGCATGATGTCGTCGACCATCATCCCGAGCGCGAACCCTCCCGAGAAGCACATCCCGACGGCGCCGACACCGGGTCCGCCGACGTCCTGATGGAGATTCCGCGCCAACGCCCGCAACCACGCGATGATCGGCGACGTCTGGTTGAGCGCCAGCGCGGTGAACTCCTTGGCGACGCACACCTTGACGATCGCACCGAGCGCCACGGCGTTCGATGGCGGCTTGCCGGGGGTGCCGAACAGCGACGGCATCACGACGGTGAACCCACGATCGAC
>JANPCI010000197.1:0-16095 GCA_031430875.1 Actinomycetes bacterium
ACCACGCCGCATGCCGCCAGTGCAGCGATTCGATCGTTCGACCACATCGTGCTCATCGCGGGCGGGTACGACAAGCACGTCGATCTGTCACCCATGGCGGCCGATCGCAGCCATGTCGACGCCGTCATCGCACTCGGGGCAACGGCGCCGGCAATCGTCGCCGCGTTCGATGGGGTGGCGCGTTGCGATGTCGTCGACGACATGGCGGCCGCCGTCGAGCTGGCACGTGCCATTGCTCGCCCGGGATCCACGGTGCTGTTGTCGCCGGGTTGTGCCAGCTTCGATCAGTACCGCAACTTCGAACATCGCGGCGAGCACTTCCGAGCGCTCGTCACGACCAAGCCCGACAATCACCCCGACGAGGAGCAGGCATGTCCAGCACGTTGACCGTTGCCGACCGGCGCCGAGCGGCACTCGACCGCCTCCAGGGAAGCGAGAACCAGCGACGTCGACCGCAGCAACGCACGAGCAAGCATCGGCCGGCTCCGGCCGCCGTGCGGAGGACTCCCCGGGCGGTCGCCGCCCGAGAGGTTCTCGGCCCGCCCCCTGGCACGTACTACGCCATTGCCGGGGTGGTGACGGTGCTCGTCATGCTCGGTCTCGTGATGGTGCTGTCGGCATCTGCCGTCACCGAAGCCAACCTCGGGCACTCGCCCTACCGGGTGTTCGCCAAGCAGGCGATGTGGGCCACCATTGGTCTGGTGGGCCTCCTCATCGTCGCCCGGATCCCCTACGGGTCGTGGCGTAGATACGTGATTCCGCTCGGGCTGTTGTCGGCGGCCGCGATGGCGGCGCCGTTCGCTCCCGGCATCGGCGCCAGCGTGAACGGTGCCCACTCGTGGGTGCGTCTGGGTCCGCTCAGCCTGCAGCCATCGGAGTTCCTCAAACTGGCGGTGATCGTGTTGGCCGCCGATCTGCTCACACGTCGACGCGACGAACTTGCGGATCGTCGCGCCACGCTCATCCCACTCGGTCTGTTGGCGATGGTCGGAGCGGGACTGTGTCTGGCTCAGGGCGACCTCGGATCAGCCGTCGTACTCGGTGCGATCGTGTTCGCTGTGGCCTGGATCGCCGGCGTCCCCGCAACACCGTTGGCCGTCATGGTGGCGGGCTCGGTGGGTGCCGCGCTGCTGTTCGTTGTGTCGAGTCCTCGCCGATTCGATCGGTTCACCGCATTCATGAATGTGTCGGGGGAGAAGGATCACCTCGCCTACCAGACCTACCAGGGCTTCTTGAGCATGGCGTCGGGCGGACTCTCCGGGTCGGGGATCGGTGGCAGTAAGGGCAAGCTGGGCTATCTGCCCTACGCCCACAGCGACTTCATCTTCGCGGTCATCGCCGACGAACTGGGCCTCGTGGGCACCATTGCAGTCATCGGTGGATTCGTGATGCTCGTCGGACTCGGCATCCAGGTCGCGCTTGCCACGACCGATCGGTTCGGCATGTTGCTGGCGGGCGGCCTGGCCGCATGGTTCGGGGTCCAGGCCATCGTCAACCTCGGCGGCGTCACCGGCCTGATGCCGGTGACAGGGCTGACCTTGCCGTTCTTCTCGGCGGGCGGCAGCTCGCTGTTCGTCAGCATGATTGCCGCCGGCTTGCTGTTGAGCGTCGCCCGGCGGGTCAATGTGCGCCCCGAGGGCTGAGCGTGAGTGTGTTCGCTGTTGTCACCGGTGGCGGAACCTCAGGCCACGTCCTGCCGGCGCTTGCCGTGGCCGATGCGCTCGTCGACGCGGGTCATGACGCGACGAGCATCAGATATGTCGGCGCCCAGCGAGGTATCGAGACCCGCCTGCTGCCCGGTACGCCCTACCCGTATGACTTCCTCGACGTCGTTGGCTTTCAGCGTCGCATCACGCGACAGAACCTTGCGTTCGTCACGAAGATGGCGAGTGCCACGCGCCAGGCGATCACACTGCTGCGCCGGTGGGAGCCTGACGTCGTGGTGTCGGTCGGCGGCTACGCGAGCATGCCGGCAGTGTTCGCCGCCCGACGATTGAGCATCCCGGTGGTGGTGGTGTCGTACGACCGCACGCCCGGACGAGCCAGCCGGCTCGCAGCTCGACGCGCGGCTGCGTGCGCCGTTGCATTCGACAACTCGCCGCTCCCGCGGGCGGAGCTGACCGGGGCGCCTGTTCGCCGGGTGATCCTCGATGTCGAGCGATCCGGGTCCCAACGGTCGGCCGCTCGCGCTGCGTTGGGCATCGCCGACGACCGATTCCTCGTGGCCGTGATGGGTGGCTCGCTGGGCTCAGGAGTGCTGAACACAGCACTTGCCGACTACCTGCAGGCTCACCGGGACGATCGATCGCTGGCCGTTCGCCAAGTGGCCGGCGAGCGCTTCGCGCCGAGCGTCGAGACCGTGGGTGATGGAGGCAACGGCGTGTTGCACCAGGTTGTCGCTTACGAGGACGCAATGGAGCTGGTGTACGCCGGCTGCGACCTCCTCATCGGGCGCGGCGGAGCGAGCACCGTGCACGAGGTCGCCGTCACCGGGACGCCCGCGATCCTGGTGCCGTGGGCCGCCTCGGCCGACGATCATCAGACCGACAACGTCCGCTGGCTCGCCGACGTCGGCGGGGCTGTCCTGCTCCCCGAGAACGAACTTGGTGAGCTCGGCGAGCAGATCGAGACGCTTCGCGGCGATCCGTCGAAGCGCAGCGAGATGTCAACTGCTGCACGTCGACGCGGAGAGATCAGCCGATCGGGTGCATTGGCCGAACTGATCGAACGCGTCGCCGTAACATCTGCTTCATCGTGACGCCCCTCGTCTCCGCCTCTGTCCGCTCTGATGCCGTGCCGTCGTTCGATTCGATGAGCGAGGGCGCAGTCCGTCGCCTGCACTCCCGGCCGGTTCCACGTGCCGCTGTCCCGCTCCCGCCGCTCGATCTGGCGATCCCGCATCGTCTCCACGTGGTGGGCGTCGGTGGCCCGGGCATGAGTGCCGTGGCAATTGCGCTCGCTGAGATGGGGCACCGCGTCTCGGGATCGGACCTGCGTGATCATCCAGTGCTGAAACGGGTGCAGGCCGCAGAGGTCGATGTGCACATCGGCCACGATCGTGCTCTCGTTCACGGTGTCGACGCCGTCACAGCCTCGACGGCCATCCCCGACCGCAACATCGAACTCGACGAGGCGCGGCGTACCGGTGTCCGAGTGTTGACGAGGGCCGGCATGTTGTCGTCGATCTGCGCTCAGGCCGACTCCATCGCAGTTGCGGGGACGCATGGCAAGACCACGACCACATCGATGCTGATGCTGGTGCTCGCCGGCGCCGGACTGCGCCCGAGTTTCATCGTGGGCGGTGATGTCACCGATGTGGGAACAGGGGCGCAGTGGACCTCAGGGAGATGGTTGGTGGTCGAGGCCGACGAGAGCGATGGCACCCATCTCGAACTGCCATTGCACGCCACGATGCTCACCAACGTGGAGATCGACCATCTCGATCACTACGGCTCGTACGACGCAATCGTCGACAGCTTCGACAGGTACCTGGCACAGGTCCGGGGTCCGAAGGTGCTGTGCGGCGACGATGACGTGTGCGTGGCGCTCGCTGCCCGCCACGGCGCCATGACGTATGGGCTCTCGGAAGGATGTGATGTCCGCGCGGTCGACATTGCGGCAACGACGGGTGCATTCACCTTCGCGGTCGAGCGACGGGGTGCCACCGGAATCCATGAGCTGGTCGGCAACATCGCACTGCCGCTGCGGGGACTCCACAACGTCACCAACGCCACCGGGGTCGTCGCCATGGCGCTCGAACTCGGCGTTGCATTCGGCGACATCGCTTCGGCGCTCAGCCGATTCGGCGGTGTCGCTCGTCGATTCGACGTTCGGGGGACCGATCGCAACGCGACGTTCGTCGACGACTATGCCCACCTTCCGACCGAGATCGACGCTGTGCTCGCTGCCGCCCGCGGGAGCGGTGACGGCTGGAAGCGTGTGATCGGTGTGTTCCAGCCGAACCGGTACAACCGCATCGCCGAGATGTGGCACGAGTACGCCCATGCATTCACGAACGCCGACGTCGTGGTCCTCACTGACATCTACCCGTCCGGGACCGTCCCGATCCCCGGTGTCACGGGCAAGCTGATCGTGAACGCGGTGGCCGAGGCCCATCCCGAACTCCGGGTGGTGTGGCTTCCGAGGCGCGACGATCTCGTCACGTTCCTGTCGACCGAGGTGCGAGCCGGTGACGTGTGTATCTCCATGGGATGCGGCGATATCGCCACGCTGCCGGGCGAGGTGCTCGATGCGCGTCGGAGGTGACGCTGCCCTCTTGGCCGATCGCGTCGCCACCGCGGTCGATTCGCTGGGGGCACTGGCCGAGCGCAGTGTGGCGATCGGCCCGTTGACGACCTATCGCGTCGGAGGGCCGGCGGCGGTGTTCGTTCGGGCCCGAACGCGCGACGATCTCGTTCGCGTCGGCGTGGCCGGGCAGGTGTCAGGGCTCGATGTGCTCCCGATCGGGCGCGGCTCCAATTTGCTGGTCGCTGACGCAGGCTTCGAGGGGATCGCCGTCACGCTCGTCGACTTGGCCGACACGCTCGACATCGACCAGAGCGACGCGGTGGTGACTGCCTCGGCGGGTTCGTCGCTGCCCGTCGTAGCCCGAAGGACCGCGGCGGCGGGGCTCACCGGATTCGAGTGGGCTGTTGGTGTTCCCGGGTCGATCGGCGGTGCGGTCAGGATGAACGCCGGCGGCCACGGATCGGATATGGCGGGTTCGTTGCTCGACGTGACGATCGTCGACCTCGCGGCGTCGTGCGAACGAGTCATCGCCGCGTCCGACATCGGACTCAGCTTTCGACACAGCGACCTGCCGGGGACCGCAGTGGTGGTCGAGGCCCGCCTGCAGCTGGCCCGTGGTGATCGCCGCGAATCGGAGCGCATGATCTCCGAGATCGTGAGCTGGCGGCGTGCCAACCAACCGGGCGGCCAGAACGCCGGGTCGGTGTTCGTCAATCCGGTGCCGGGCGAGGTGAGTGCGGGCGCCCTGATCGACGCCGCCGGGCTCCGAGGGTTTCGTGTCGGCACGGCGTACGTCTCCGACAAGCACGCCAACTTCATCCAGGTCGATGACGGTGGCAGTGCCGACGACGTCCACGCATTGATGCAGATCGTTCGCGATCGGGTCGAATCGGCGAGCGGGTACGTACTGCGCAGCGAGATCCGCCTCGTCGGATTCGGCGAGTGGGGGCACTGACGTGGCGTGGAGACGACGGCCGTCGCAGCAGGCGGAGCCCGAGGAGAACACCCCGGTGCCCGACCATGCCGACGTGGGACACCCCGACGTGGGACAACCCGACGTCGTTGTCCTCGATGAGTTGTCGGACTTGTTCGCCGATGCCGAACCGGCGTCCGAGGCCGCTGTCGAACAGGAACGGTCGATCATCTCCATTGGCGGTGACGACGACTTCCCCGATGCGGTGTACCTCGACGACCAGGCCAGCGACGGCTCGGTGAGCGCACCGGTGTTCATCGACGACGACGGCAGTAGCGATGCGCTCATGCCCAAGGACGCCACGTCGCGGGGTATCGAGCCGCGACTGCGGCAACGTCGTATCGGAGTGCGGCGCGCGGCGAGTCGCAAGCGGCTCTGGTGGGCCGGTCTCGCTGCAGCGGTCGTGCTCGTGGCCGTTGGCGTACTGGCGGTGCTCGGCTCGCCATGGTTCGCTGTCGACACCGTGACGGTGACCGGCAACGTGTACACCGACGCCGACGAACTCGCGGGCGTCGTCGATGACCTCCGTGGAACCCCTGTACTGCTGGTCGACATCGACGAGGTCGAGGCACAGCTCGAGGCCATCGCCTGGGTGCAAGCGGCTCGCGTGAGTACGTCCTTTCCCGACTCGGCCTCGATCGAGATCCGTGAGCGCACGCCGGTTGCGTCGATGCTCGGTGAAGACGCCCGCTCGCGGGTGATCGATGCCGACGGTCGTGTCCTGTCCGTCCTGGACGGCCAACCAGTTGCGCTCGTGTGGATCAGTGGTGAGGGCACACTCGACCTCGGTGTAGGCGATTTTGCTCCCATCGGCTACTCGTCGGCCGCATCGCTCGTCACGAAGCTCACTCCGACGATTCGCTCGCGGGTCGAGTCGATGGTGGTGACTCCTGACGGCTCCGATCTGGTGCTGGTACTCACGAGCCCGAGTGGCCCGATCGAGGTGCGATTCGGTTCGGCGATCGGCGACAACGCTCAGATCGAGAAGCTCGTCCGCCTCGAACGAAAGCTCGCCGACGTCGGTGACGATCCCGTGTCGGTCATCGATGTCTCGACGGCCGAGGTAACCGTGCGATGATGGTGCATGGACCGTCCCCATGTACCGGGTGCGGACCTGGCAGGATATGCGCACGCAGAATCCAGCGCTCGCTCGTCTGAAACGAATCGATTCATGAACCAGAACCAATGGAGGATCATCTGATGGTCGGTGCTCCGCAGAACTATCTCGCCGTCATCAAGGTTGTCGGGGTCGGTGGTGGTGGCGTCAATGCCGTCAACCGCATGATCGACGCAGGCCTCAAGGGCGTCGAGTTCATTGCCGTCAACACCGATGCACAGGCATTGCTGATGAGCGATGCTGATGTCAAGCTCGACATCGGGCGTGACCTCACCCGTGGTCTCGGCGCAGGTAGCGATCCCGAAGTGGGCCGCTCGGCCGCCGAGGCGCACCACGATGAGATCGAGGAGATGGTCCGCGGCGCCGACATGGTGTTCATCACGGCAGGTGAAGGTGGTGGCACCGGAACCGGTGCCGCTCCGGTCATTGCCGAGATCGCCCGCGAGGCGGGTGCGCTCACGGTCGGTGTCGTCACTCGGCCGTTCTCGTTCGAGGGTCGTCGTCGTGCGGTGCAGGCTGACAACGGCGTCCAGAAGCTCAAGGAGAAGGTTGACACTCTGATCGTCATCCCGAACGATCGGTTGCTCACGGTCGCCAACGACAAGACGAGCGTGCTCAATGCCTTCAAGATGGCCGACGAGGTACTGCTCCAGGGCGTCTCGGGCATCACCGGTCTGATCACGACGCCGGGACTGATCAACACCGACTTCGCCGACGTCAAGATGGTGCTGTCGAATGCCGGCTCGGCGCTCATGGGAATCGGGCAGGCGAGTGGCGACGACCGTGCGGTTTCGGCGGCCAAGTCAGCGATCTCGAGCCCGCTACTCGAATCGGCGATCGATGGAGCGCGCGGCGTGTTGCTCAACATCACCGGTCCGTCGAGCATGGGCCTGTTCGAGATGAACGCAGCAGCGGAGATCATCCACGGCGTTGCCCACCAGGACGCCAACATCATCTTCGGCACCGTCATCGACGACGAAATGGGCGACGAAGTGCGTGTCACCGTCATCGCTGCCGGATTCGACCGTCTCGACGATGTCGGCACCACCCGGTCGATCGGCGGTGACACGGGCCTGCGTGCGACGCCCACCCGAATCACCGAGCTCTTCGCCACCGACGACGAGGCCGATCCGCTCGCCGACACCGACGACGACGACGATTTCGACGTTCCCTCGTTCCTGAAATAGGCGCACCGGTCGCCACGCGGCATGCTCGAACTGCTGCGCCGTGACCTCGAATCGTGTGTGGCTGTGGTGACCGTGTCGGAGCGCTCCGATGGCGACCTGCATCCGGTGCAGGTGCCACACGGGGTCCTCGCAGGGAGGCAGATCGCAGCCACCGCAGGTCGGTGGGTCATGCTCGATCAGGCGCACGGGGTCAGGATGTACCGCAGTGGCCCGGGCACTCCGCTCACGTCGGTTGTCGGTGTCGGCGACGTACTGGTGGGTGAGGCGCCGATCGGGGGTCGTGTCACGCGACCTGTCGCGGTTTGGGCAGCCGATTGCGCTCCGGTGATGCTGTTCGACCGCCACGGCGTGCCGGTGGCGTGTCATGCCGGTTGGCGCGGCCTCGCAGCCGGGGTGATCGATGTCGCAGTCGCCGCGGCCTCGCCGCCCGTTGTTGCGATCCTCGGGCCGTGCATCCACCCGTGCTGTTACGAGTTCGGTGAGCGTGAACTGGCCTGTGTTGCTGCCGGCGTCGGCGTCGGAGTGGACGCTGTCGCCGCGCAGACATCGTCTGGCGCGCTCGCGCTCGACGTACCCGCTGCGGTCACCGCGGCACTGGCACGCCACGACATCGATGTCGTGATCGGCGGGGCATGCACGGCGTGCGATGGACGTTGGTACTCGCATCGACGTGGCGACGTCGAACGTCATGCGATGGTTGGTTGGAGCGAGGTCGCACCGTGAGCGAGTCCTCATCGTGAACGACAGCATCGACATTTCGGCGCCGCTCGCGGCGATCGAGCGGCGGATCGCCGAGGTCGAACGTGGGTTCACCCACGAGGTGCGTGTCGTCGCCGTCACCAAAGGGTTCGGTGAATGGGCGATCGAAGCAGCGGTGTCCGCTCGGTGCTCGGTGATCGGCGAGAACTACGCCCAGGAACTCGTGACCAAACGTGCGGTCATCGAACGCCTGACGCCGGAGGTGCAGTTCATCGGTCGGCTCCAGACCAACAAGGTCAAACTGATCGCTGATCTCGTCGACGTGTGGGCGAGTCTCGACCGGGCGTCGCTGGTGGAGGAAGTTGCCAGGCGCGCAGCGGCTGCCAGGGTGCTCATCCAGGTCGACACCACTGGCGATCCGGCCAAAGGAGGTTGTTCGGTGGCCGACGTGGCGGCGTTGGTTGATCGGGCGAGTGATCTCGGCCTCGTCGTTGACGGGCTGATGACGATCGGACCCACGGATGAGCCGGCCGAAGCAGCACGGATGGGCTTTCGTCAGGTGAGACGACTTGTCGACGATCTCGGCCTCGAGGTCTGCTCGATGGGTATGAGTGGCGATCTACAGGTGGCTGTGCAGGAGGGATCCACCGAGGTTCGCATCGGCACAGCACTGTTCGGTCCCCGACCATCACGTCGCTGAACGGGCGATGCCCGCGTCACTGAATGGGCGACGCCCGCGTCGCCGTCCACCGTGTGCGGGGTGCGCTCGGCTAACCTGCGCCACGCAGGAGGAATGCATGTCACTCTGGAAGAAGACCATGGACTACCTGGGTCTGGGTCCCGACGATGCCTACGACGATTACGACGACTACGACGAACCCTCGGCCGCGCCGAGGCAGAGTCGTGGACAGCGTGATGCGGAGTCTCGGGGATCGTCGGGTGCCAACGGATCGAACGCGCAGCGCGGTTGGGACGCGGATGCCGACGAACCCGCCGTGCGCACGGTGTCGGCGCGTCCGAGCTACCCCTCGCGCGACTTCGACGCATCCTCTGCTCGGCGAACGTCGGGCACTGGTGCATCGGGCCGCTCCGACGACTCTGGCGTACAGGTTCGTCCCAATCCGTCGCAATCCCAATCCACACGCACCGCGTCGGGAGGGTCCATGGAACCGCACACCGTTCGTCCCCGTCGATTCGATCAGGCACAGGAAGTCGCCGACAAGTTCAAAGATGGCCAGCCCGTCATCATGAACCTCGAGGGCACCGAACGTGAGGTGGCCCGACGCCTCATCGATTTCGCGAGCGGGATCTGTTATGCCCTCGACGGCTCGATGGAGAAGGTCGCCACCGGCGTGTACCTGCTGAAGCCCCCCGTCGTGCAGCGCGCTCCCCGCTACGACGACTACGACGACTGAACTCGAAGGAGAACACCATGGAGATCAACCCCCAACGCGTCCGCAGCGCCGAGTTCAAGACGGTTCGCAAGGGCGCCGATCCCGACGAAGTCCGTGTCTTTCTCGGCGACGTTGCTGATGAACTCGAACGGGCGCAGAACCAATCCACAGCGATGGAAGCGCGTGCACGCGCCGCGGTGGCTCGTCTGCAGGAACTCAACGAGGCGGGGTCGACGGCCGTCGCTGCGCCGACCGTCGATGCCTCGGTCGAAGAGTCCGAAACGATCAGCCGCACACTGTTGCTTGCCCAACGCACGGCCGACCAGGCGGTGGCGGGTGCTCGATCCGAAGCAGAGCAGATCCTCCGCCGGGCCAACGACGAGGCAGCCAAGACACTCGACTCGACTCGTGAGATGTCGGCGCAACTGCTCACGGAGGCGCGCGTCGACGCACGTAAGATCGGTGAAGCCGAGCGCAACTCGATGGCGAGCGAGGTCGAGGCCCTCAAGGCCCGACGAGACTTCCTCGAATCCGACGTCCACCACCTCGAGACGTTCCTTGTCGACCAGCGCACCAGGGTCCGCGAGGCTGCCAGTTCCCTGCTCGCCATCGCCGACCGGGTTCCGGGTGGCCTCGGTGACGTGCGCGCACCGCTGCTGTCGGCGTCCGACGACGACGAAAGCGACGACGCGATGTACGCCGATGGGGTCGGTGCGACGTCGATCGAGGGCGACACCGAATCAGCCGAGCTGCTGATCGTCACCGACATCGCTGCCGCCGACGACCGCGAGGTGGTCGACACGATTGTTGAGTCTGACGTCGACCTCGATGCCGATCTGAACGACGATCCCTGGTCGGATGAGGGCGACGGTGGGGGTGACCCCACCGAGGCGGTCCCGGTGTTTCGCATCGATGACGCCGACGAGTCGGAGTCCAGCGACGAGCCTGGCGAAGAGTTTCGTTTCTCATTCGACGACGAACGCTCCTGAGCACGCAACTCCCGACGTCGCGCCGACCGAGCGTCGGTAGCATCGCCCTCGTGTCCTATCCCGACGTCGATCCCCGGCCGCACTTTCCTGCTCTGGAACATGATGTCCTTGCGCGTTGGGCCAAGGATGACACCTTTCAGGCGTCCGTCGACCAGCGCCCTGCGGGGGAGTTCGGCGCCAACGAGTTCGTCTTCTACGACGGTCCACCGTTCGCCAACGGCCTGCCGCATTACGGTCATCTGCTGACCGGTTTCGTCAAGGATGCCATTCCGCGGTATCAGACGATGCGAGGTCGACGTGTCGAGCGGCGCTTCGGTTGGGACTGCCACGGGCTCCCTGCAGAGGTGAAGGCCGAACAGGAACTCGGCATCTCCGGGCATCCTGAGATCAACGAGTACGGCGTCGCTCGATTCAACGACGCATGCCGTACCAGCGTGCTCCAGTACACCGACGACTGGCGCGAGTACGTGACCCGCCAGGCGCGCTGGGTCGACTTCGACAACGACTACAAGACACTCGACCTCTCCTACATGGAGAGTGTGATGTGGGCATTCAAGACTCTGTGGGACAAGGGCCTCATCTACGAGGGCTTCCGGGTGATCGCCTACTGCTGGCGGTGCGAAACGCCGTTGAGCAACACCGAGACACGGATGGACGACGTGTATCGCGATCGGCAGGATCCTGCCCTCACGGTCGGGTTCGAACTCGACACGGGTGAACGAATGCTCGCGTGGACGACGACCCCGTGGACGCTGCCGTCGAACCTGGCGCTCGCTGTCGGGCCAGACATCGACTATGCCGTGGTCGAACTCGACGGTGTGCGCTACGTGATCGCCGAGTCGCTTCTCGGCTCGTATTCAGCCGAACTCGGCGAGGCGACCGTCGTGGAGACCCGCAAGGGCAGCGAGTTCGTCGGGCGTCGTTATCGGCCGTTGTTCGACTACTTCACCGAGGTGGACACGTTCGGTACGGGCGAGGCGTTCCAGGTACTGGGTGCCGACTTCGTGTCGACCGACGACGGTACGGGCATCGTCCATATGGCACCGGGCTTCGGTGAGGACGACCAGCTCGTGGCCAATGCGGCGGGGATCCCGACGCTCTGTCCGATGGACGAGCACGGTCGGTACACCAGCGAGATCACCGACTGGGCGGGCACTCACGTGTTCGATGCCAATCCACTCGTGATCCGCGAGTTGAAAGAGCGCGGGGCAGTGTTGCGCCACGCCACCTACGACCACTCGTATCCGCACTGCTGGCGCTGCGCCCAGCCCCTCGTGTATCGGGCGATCTCGTCGTGGTTCGTGCGGGTCACGGCGATTCGCGACCGGATGGTCGAGCTCAACCAGGAGATCACCTGGCAGCCGGCGCACATCAAGGACGGCAGTTTCGGCAAGTGGCTGGAGAACGCCCGCGACTGGTCGATCAGCCGCAACCGTTTCTGGGGCTCACCGATCCCGGTGTGGCAGTCCGACGACCCGACCTATCCGCGCATCGACGTCTACGGTTCGCTCGCCCAGCTCGAGGCCGATTTCGGGGTGCCGGTCACCGATCTGCACCGGCCTCAGGTCGACGATCTGGTGCGACCCAACCCGGACGACCCGACAGGTCGATCGATGATGCGGCGGGTCCCAGAGGTACTCGACTGCTGGTTCGAGTCGGGCTCGATGCCGTTCGCTCAGGTGCACTATCCGTTCGAGAACACCGAGTGGTTCGAGCATCACTATCCGGGTGACTTCATCGTCGAGTACATCGGCCAGACCCGCGGTTGGTTCTACACACTGCACGTACTCGCCACAGCGCTTTTCGATCGACCCGCGTTTGCCAACTGTGTGAGCCATGGCAACGTGCTCGGCGACGACGGTCGCAAGATGTCCAAGAGCCTCAACAACTATCCCGACCCGCGCGAGATGTTCGACAAACACGGCGCCGACGCCATGCGCTGGCATCTGCTGTCGTCGGCAATCCTGCGAGGTGGCGACGGCATGGTGACCGAGGAGGGCATACGCGACACAGTTCGCCATGTGCTGCTCCCGTTGTGGAACTCGTGGTACTTCCTCGCGCTGTACGCCAACGCCGCCGGGTATCAGGGCACCATCCGCGTCGACTCGGCCAACGTGCTCGACCGGTATGTGCTGGCCAAGACCCGTGCACTCGTGAGCGACCTCACCGAGACCATGGACGCGTTCGATCTGTTCGGTTCGTCTCAGATCGTTCGTGACTACCTCGATGTGCTCACGAACTGGTACATCCGCCGCAGCCGTGACCGGTTCTGGGCGGGTGATGCCGACGCCATCGACACCATGCACACGGTGCTGTCGGTGCTCACGAGAGCGATCGCGCCCCTGCTGCCGCTCGTCGCGGAGGAAATCCATTCCGGTCTGCACGGCGCCGCTGCCAGCAGTGTGCATCTGACGGACTGGCCCTCGCTCGACGAGCTTCCCGCCGATGACGATCTTGTCGCAACAATGGATCTCGTGCGCGATGTGTGCTCGGCAACGCTCTCGGTTCGCAAGGCGCACCAGCGCCGGGTTCGACTGCCGTTGCGGACCGTCACGGTGGCATCACCCGATGCTCATCGACTGGCTGACTTCCGCGATGTGATCGCCGACGAGGTGAACGTCCGCCAGGTCGAACTCACCGATGACGTCGGCTCGGTCGCGACCGAGCGGCTGCAATTGGTTCCGGCTCGTCTGGGGCCGCGCCTTGGTCAGGATGTCCAGCAGGTGATCCGGGCACACAAGGCGGGCGACTGGACCGTCGAGGGCGACGTGGTCACTGTCGGCGGCGTTGTGCTGCAGGGCGACGAGTACACCCTCGAGCTCGTGGCCGAGGACGACAAGGCGAGTGCAGGGCTCAGCTCTCACGCAGGCGTCGTGGCGCTCGACATCGAGGTCACACCCGAGCTCGAGGTGGAGGGGCGAGCACGCGACCTCGTCAGGCTGATCCAGCAGGCGCGACGCGACGCCGGTCTCGATGTGTCGGATCGGATCGTGTTGACCGTCGCTGCCGCCGAGCCGTGGCTGGAGGCTGTGGCCGAGCACGAAGCGTTGATCGCAGGTGAGACGTTGGCGACGAGTGTCGTCACTCAGCGCTCCGACAGTGACGCTGAGCCTGTGATCACCGTCGTACGGGCCTGACGATCAATCTGCGGGGGTCATGGCGCTCGTTCGGGCAGACGTTCCGGTAGAGTCCGCCGCTCACCCCGCCTGGAGGAGTGCACATGGCTGCAAAAAAGACGAGTTCCACCAAGAGCACCGTGGCGAAGAAGGCTGCGCCCGCGAAGAAGGCGGCGCCGGTCAAGAAGGCTGCGCCCTCGAAGAAGGCTGCGCCCGCGAAGAAGGCGGCGCCGGTCAAGAAGGCGGCGCCGGTCAAGAAGGCTGCGCCGGTCAAGAAGGCTGCGCCGGTCAAGAAGGCTGCGCCCGTCAAGGAGGCTGCGCCCGTCAAGAAGGCTGCGCCCGTCAAGACGGCTCCGCCGGTCAAGAAGGCTCCCGTTACCAAGGCTCCCGTCACCAAGAAGCCTCCGGTTGCGAAGGTTGTTGCAGCTCCGAGGAAGCCAAGCCTCACGAGCATGACACCGTCGTTGCTCTCCAACGCACAGTTCGAGCGTTTCGAGATCCCGCCTCCTCGCGGCCACAGCAAGGATGGCATCGCCTACACCAAGGACTTCGACGTCAAGTTCCTCAAGGCGCAGCGCGACGACCTGCTCGCCCGCCGCAAGTCCGAGCTCGCTCGGGCGGTGCGCCTCGAGGATGAGGCGACAAGCATCATCGAGGATGGTGAGATGGGCGATGTGCAGTTCGACGACGAGGGCGGCGAGGGCGACACGATGGTGGTGCAGCGCGACCTCGATCGAGTGATCTCCACCCAGGCGCGCCAGACGATTCTCGACATCGACGCCGCGCTCGCCCGAATCGAGCAGGGAACATACGGCTACTCGGCGATCTCAGGGATGCCGATTCCCCGTGAGCGGCTCGAGGCCATCCCCGAGACGACCGTGCTCGCCGCGGAGAAGGTCAGCGGCGTCGGTCCGCGCTGATCGCGATGCCTTCACTCGGCGCATGGCGTACGCCGGTCGCCATCGCTGCTGCTGTCGTCGTTGTCGATCAACTCTCCAAACATTGGGCCGTCACGTCGCTCGGAACCGATCGAGTGATCGATCTCGTGTGGACACTGCGGTTCAACCTGGCGTTCAACAACGGCATGGCATTCGGACAGGGGCGTGGGCTGGGGCCGGTGATCGGTGTGGTCGCCACCGTCGTCATCGTGTATCTGCTCGTGTCGCTTCGTGATCAGACGAGCAGGCTCAGCACCGTCGGAATGGGGCTGTTGATCGGCGGGGCTGCTGGGAACCTCATCGACCGGTTGTTCCGTGGCGACGCATGGCTCAACGGCGCCGTGGTCGACTTCATCGACCTGCAGTGGTTCCCGATTTTCAACGTCGCCGATATGGCCGTCAACGTCGGCGCTGCTCTGTTGATCCTCGGGAGCGTTCTGTCGGCACGTGCTCACAAGCGTGTCGAAGCAGCACTCGTCGACGGCGAGTCGCAGCCCGAGGCCGAGAGGGGATCCCCGGCGTGATCGTCGAGCAGGTGCCCGCCGCACTCGCCGGGGAGCGACTCGATCGAATCGTTGCCTTGATCGGCGATCTCAGTCGGGCCGAAGCGGCAGCGATGATTGCCGCCGGCGGTGTTCGCGTCGACGGCGAACCCGCCGCATCGGGCAAGATCCGACTCGTCGAGGGCCAGGAGGTCGAAGTCGACCCGAGCGTCATTCCGGGCCCCGTGCTGCCGACTCCCGACATCGGGGTCCAGTTCGGGGTGGTGTACGAGGACGACACGGTGATCGTGGTCGACAAGCCGGCCGGGCTGGTGGTGCACCCTGGTGCGGGAAATCTCGACGGCACGCTCGTCAGCGGTTTGCTTGCCCGCTACCCCGACATCGAAGGGGTCGGTGACGACCCGATCCGGCCGGGCATCGTCCACCGTCTCGATGCGGGGAGTTCAGGACTTTTAGTGGTTGCCCGTACCGATGAAGCGGCAGTACATCTCATCGAACAGTTCGCCGATCACAGCGCGACGCGACGCTACGACGCCGTGGTGTGGGGCGTACCTGATGCGCCGCACGGCATCATCGACGCACCGATCGGGCGTGATCGCGGCGATCCGCTGAAGATGGCCGTCGTGGCTGCGGGTCGCCCGGCTCGAACCGACTATCGGGTGATCGGCACGTACTCGAACCCGGCGTTGGTCTCACGGCTGGAATGTCGCCTCGAAACGGGCCGGACGCATCAGATTCGGGTCCACCTGTCGTCGATCAATCATCCGCTGGTGGGTGATCCGACCTACAGCCAGCGTCGCCCGACGCTCGGGTTGACCCGCCCGTTTCTCCACGCCGCCGAGTTGGCGTTCGTGCATCCCGCCACCGGTGAGCGCGTCACGTTCACCAGCCCGCTCGCCCCCGACCTCGCCGCCTGGCTCGCCGCCGCCGA
>JANPCI010000198.1:0-1852 GCA_031430875.1 Actinomycetes bacterium
AGATGGTGATGCCTGGTGACAATGTGGAGATCACGGTGGAGTTGGGTAAGCCGATCGCGATGGATGAGGGTTTGCGTTTCGCTATTCGTGAGGGTGGTCGCACGGTTGGTGCTGGCCGCGTCACCAAGATCCTGAAGTGACCATCCGGAACAACTGCGACGACCCGAGACAGAAGAGACACTGACATGGCACAGAGCATCAGAATCCGCTTGAAGGCGTTCGATCACGAGATCATCGACCAGTCGACGAAGAAGATCGTCGAAACGGTCACTCGTACCGACGCCACCGTCCGCGGGCCCATCCCATTGCCCACCGACAAGCACCGCTACACGGTCATCCGTGGCCCGCACGTCGACAAGAAGAGCCGGGAGCACTTCGAGATGCGGGTGCACAAGCGCCTCATCGACATCGTGAACCCGAACGGCAAGACGATCGACAGCCTGCAGCGCATCGAGCTGCCCGCCGGCGTCGACATCGAGATCAAGATCCAGAACGCCTGATCTTGCACTGAACGTCCCACTCCAACCCGAAATTCGGAGTCGATGTTGCGCTCAGCGCAACGATCGCTCCGAATTTCGGCGTTTTCGGAGGCGATGAGTGCGGCTCCGTCGAGACGTGTCCGGGTTTTACGGATAGACACATGTTCATGACTGCGTTGCCCCCTCCGGCCCCCGGCGTGAATGCGGTGCCGCCGGCGCCATCTCCCCGCCACGCCAGGCGGCGCGGGGCGATGCTGATCGCGGTCGTTGCGATCGTCGCCTGGATCGCCGGGCTCACCGGGGCACTGCTCGGCAGCCAGGTCTCCGACTGGATCGACGAGCCGCCTCAGAGCGCGAGCGACGAGCCGATCAACGTGTCCGATCCGAGCGGCCCCATCGAAGGACGCATCGACGTTGCCGATGTCATCGATCACATCTCGGCGTCGGTCGTCACCATCAATGCCGATGTCGGTGGTGGTCAGTCCGTCGGAACCGGTGTGATCGTCTCTGCCGATGGTGAGATCCTGACCAATGCCCACGTTGTGGATGGCGCGACTGAGATCCGGGTCCGTCTCGCCGGCGAGACCGAGCCGCGAGAGGCGACCCTGTTGGCATCCGACCTCGGCAATGATCTCGCGCTGCTCCGGATGAGCGGAGACGAGTTCGATGCTGCGGTGTTTGCCGACCCCGCAAGCGTCCGGCTCGGCGACGAGGTCGTGGCAATCGGGTTCGCGCTCGGGCTCGACGGCGATCCGTCCGTCACGCTCGGCATCGTTTCTGCGCTCGATCGCACGATCGGCACCGACGGCGCGTTCCTCGACGGGTTGATCCAGACCGACGCGGCGATCTCGTCCGGCAACTCCGGCGGTCCGCTCGTGAACGCTCGGGGCGAAGTGGTCGGCATCAACACTGCGGTGGCGCGTGACACGTCCACCTCGGCGGCGACGAATGTCGGGTTCGCCATCAGCGTTGGCGAGGCGCTTCCGGTGATCGAGGAGCTGCGGGCGCAGGCCGGTGGAGCAGTTCGATCCGAGGGGTACCTCGGTGTGGAACTCGAGGATCGACGCGACGGTGGGCAAGGGGCGGTCATCGCCAGCGTGCAGCCGGACACACCGGCCGCCGAGGCCGGAGTCGAAGCTGGCGACCTCGTGGTGGCTGCCGACGGCGCTGCCATCGATGGCACAACTGGCCTGATCGCCTCGATCCGCGATTTGCAGCCGGGCGACTCGACGACGATCACCGTCGTGCGTGACGGTGATCGGATCGACCTCACGGTCACGGTCACCGACCGTCCGGAGGACTGATCCCACTCCGCGTTTGCCGTACGATCGTGCGATGTCCGCGGACGGCGCGACGCCGAGAACGCGCAGTGA
>JANPCI010000199.1:0-3200 GCA_031430875.1 Actinomycetes bacterium
CGCGAGTCGACCCTCAGCGGACAGGAGGCCGACGACAAGTACTCGCCACTCGATTCGCTGGCGGCGATCGGTGCGAAGCCCGTGTTCTTCGGGACCGTCGACCGGCAATTGCTCGGCGACGCGCCGATCTGGGATCGCATCGGCGTGGTGAAGTACCCGACCCGTCGTGCGTTCATCGAGATGCAGTCGCGGCCGGAGTTCAAGACGTCGCACGAACACAAGGACGCCGGCATGGAGCAGACCATCGTGATGGGGTGCCAGCCGATGCCGTACCCGACGGCGCCAGCGGGTGTCAGCGCGGTCGACTGGGCCGACGTGCCCTTCCCTCCGACCGACGACGACGGCCCCGTCATGGTGCTGCATGTCATCCGCTTCGAAGACGCCGAAGTGGCGCACATCACGCCGACCGAGATGGAGACGTACACCTCGGCGGCGGCCGTCTCGGCCTCCAGGCACGGCGTGAGGATCGCCGGCTGGTTCGCCGTGGAGGGCACGATCGTCGGCGACGGTCGAGCATGGCATCAGGCGCGCTTCAACGAGTTCCCGAGCAAGCGAGCGTTCATGGCCGTCGTCACCGACCCCGATCGCCTCGAAGCGCAGAAGGACCACCGTGAGAAGGCGATCGCCGACACCTACACGATGATCGTGCGCCCCACCATCGACCGTCTCGCCGAGTCCGTCGCCGAATGACCGGCCAACACCCGCTGCAGCTCGGCGGTGGCCGGAATCGCGTCCGCACGGTGCGCGGGATCCACAGGGCATAGCCTCCACCACGTGGAACATTCCTTTGACGTCGCCGGATTCCTCGTTGCCCACCGCCCCTCCATCCTGGCCAACGCCGATGCCGAGGTAGCCGGTCGACGTTTGCCCCACTACGAGGCGGCAGGCGCCGAGGAGACCACGACGCGGCTCGCCACGTTGTTCGATGTAGTTGTTGTCGCAGCCACCGACAAGCAGCTCGACGCGGCGTTGGCGCGGGCCGACCACATCGCCGCCGAGCGCCTGCGGACGGGCCACGAGCTCAGCGAACTTCAACGGGCGATCAACGCCCTCGAGGAGCAGATCTGGCACGCCGTGATGGAGGATGCTCCGATCGACGCTCAGGGCCAAGCGCTGGGTGTCGTCTCCACGATCCTCGGTGCCATCAAGGATCGGCTGGCGTGTGTCTACGTCTCACGCGGAGCAGCCGAGCCCACCCACACACTTCGGATCGACGAACTCTTCCGGGGCACCGAGGCCGGCCAGGCCTGAATCGGTTCGAGAGGAGGACCGTGCCGGAGGAGTTCGAGGGAGACCTTGCCGGAGCAGTGTTCTGGGGCGCCGATCTCACCGGCGCCCGATTCCGTGACGTCAACCTGACCGACGCCACGATCAGCCATGCCTGGCTCGTCAACGTCGACATCGACGCTGATCGACGGGGTCGTCATCAACGGCGTCGACGTCACGGCGTACGTGAACGAACGTGACCCGTGGTATCCGCTGCGAGTGATGCTGCGTCCGACCGACCCGGACGACATGCGCGCGGCATGGGCGGCCCTCGAAGCGGAGTGGGCGACGACCATCACCCGGGCACACGCTCTCCCCGAACGCCTGCTGCATGAGTCCGTCGGCGGCGAATGGTCGTTCGTTCAGACGCTGCGACATCTCGTGTTCGCGATCGACAAGTGGTTCACGGCGCCGGTCCTCACGGAGTCGTTCCATCCGATCGGGATGCCGAACTCGGGCTCCATCGACTTTCCGTGGCCCGGCCTCGAGTACGACCTGACGCCGTCGCTCTCCGACGCGCTCGCCGTGCACGCCGATCGTTCGTCGCGCTTTCGGGAGTATCTCGCAGCGGTCACTACGGCCGACTTGGCGCAACTCATCGACGTGCCCGAGAACGGCCCGCACCCGCTGCAGGAGTGCATCTTCACCGTCTTCGAAGAGGAGTTCTGGCACAACCGCTACGCGCGGCGCGACCTCGAGCAACTCGAAGTGCTGCCCTGACGGTTCAGGAGCGGGCAAGCACCTTGTCGAGGCTCCGCAACGCAAGCCCGAATCCGATTCGCCCGGCGAGCGCCGCCAGGGGTGCCAGCAATTGGGGCAGGTACGGCACCGTGACGTCTTCGCGCCATTCGAGCATCGTGCCGGCGCCGTCGGTGCGAACCGTGAATCCGGCCGATCCGCCGAGCACCGGGCCGAGCTTGTCGACGTCACAGATACCCGTGGCGGCTGCTTCGTCCCAGTCGCACCGGGTCACCCGCATGCGATCTTCCAACGCCAACGGCCGAAAGCCGCTCCACGCCGTGAACGTGTAGCCCACCGCTGTGGGGTCACCCGGCTCCGCCTCTATTTTCGTCGCCGGGATCCAGGCGCCGTGGCCGGGCCAGTCGACGAGCTCGTCCCACACCTTGCGCACCGGCGCATCGAATCGCCGAGTCAGCTCGAAGTGCACACGTGCCATGACCCGATCCTCCCACGCCGCCATCCAAAACGCTCGCCGAAGCCCCCGTTTGCGTGACACTTCCATTCGGACGGGCCAACAGAACTGTCACGCAAACCGGGTTTGGGGCTTGGGCTTGGATGAGGCGGTGAGCATTTATCCACCCAGGGGATGCGGCCGTAGTACTGTCTCGACCTTCGACACCAACAGAACGGGGCGGGCAATGAAGAAGTGGACCTTTGCATTGACAACGGTGGTCGCCACGACCGCACTCATCGCGGTTGGGACTTTGGCGCAGGCGGTGGACCCCTCTTCACAGACGGTGGAGGGAGGAGCCAACTTCACGGTCGCTTTCGACTGCGGCACGTCTCCAAATTCGGTGAATTTCTCCTTCGAAGGGGTGGAACAAAACAACGTTCCTTGCGAGGGCGATCGTGACGAGGCGATCGGCGTCTTCACGGCCCCAGCAGCCCTGGAAACCAGCCGGACCTACACCACCGGAACAGCCTGTCTGAACGTCCAGACCCTTCGGTCAGGCCTTCGGTTCACCGGCGAACAGCCGGGATGCGAAGAGTTCACCGTGACTGTCCTCGGAGTGGCCCCGACGACGGTCGCGCCGACAACGGTCGCGCCGACAACGGTCGCGCCGACAACCACCCTCGCGGTCGGCGCAGTGCCGCCCGCACCCACGACGACCGTAGCGATTCAGCTCCCTGAGACCGGTCCGGACCGAACCGACGGGGGCATCGTCATCGCCTTGGCGCTCCTGGCAATCGGC
>JANPCI010000200.1:0-8063 GCA_031430875.1 Actinomycetes bacterium
GCGACCATGCACAGTGTGTCGGCCTGGTCTTTGATCGCCTGAATCATCTTCGGGTGCTGGTGCCCGAGGTTCATGTTGACGAGCATGCTCGTGAAGTCGATCCAGGTCGTGCCATGGTCATCCCAGAACTTCGAGCCGAGCGCACCGGCGATCACGGTGGGGTCGAGGGCTCCCTGGGCCGACCACGAGTGGAACACCCGGGCCCGGTCGTTGGCGTAGGCGTCGCCGAGGAGCGCCGATGGGGGAGCATCGAGTTGAGTCACAGTTGCGATCGTACGGCAAGGTCCGGATCGGGTCTACGTTTGGCGCATGGCAGAGATCATCGAGTTTGCGAGCAATGGTTCGAACGCGTCGGGGTATCTGGCGCTGCCCGACGGCGGGAGCGGGCCTGGCGTGATCGTCGTGCAGGAGTGGTGGGGTCTCGATTCGGGTATCAAGGAGATGGCCGACCGCCTCGCGCAGGCCGGATTCGTCGCGCTGGCGCCCGACCTGTACCACGGCGATCTGGCCGGTCATACCGAGATGGACCGGGCGGCCGAACTGATGAACTCGATGCCGCCTGATCGTGCGGGACGCGACATGAGCGGTGCCGTCGATTTCCTGGCCGACCACGACGCCACCACCGGTGACGGCATCGGCGTCGTCGGGTTCTGCATGGGTGGCATGCTGACGTTCATCCTCGCTGCACTGCGCCCCGACAAGGTCAAGGCCGCGGTGCCGTTCTACGGCTTCCCCCAGGGTGACAGCCAGCCCGACTACTCCAAGATCGAGGCGGCCATTCAGGGTCACATGGCCGAGCACGACGACTTCTTCCCGCCGTCGGCGGCGATGCACCTCCAAGAGGAACTGGTCGCGCTGGGTAAAGACTCGTCGATCACCGTGCACCTCGGCACCGGTCACGCGTTCATGGCGCCGCACAACGCGCTCGGCACCCAGGACGAGGCCAAGATCGCCGAGATCTGGCCGCAGGTGACCTCCTTCCTGCACGACAAGCTCGGCTGAGCGGCTCCGATGCCTCGATTCGATGCTGTCCTGTTCGACGCGGGCGGCGTGCTGGTGCTGCCGGATCCGTTGGTGCTCGGGCCGCTGCTCGCGTACTACGGGGGTGATTCGTCGGTCGAAGCGCACTCCCGTGCGCACTATGCGGGGATGAAAGCGAAATCTGATGTTGGGGCATCGGAAACAAGTTGGGGCCCGTACAACGACGCCTATGTCGCAACCGTGGGGGTTCGGCCCGGCGACCGCGCCGAGGCAGCCCAGGTCTTCGACGGGGCCCGGCACGCGCCGCTGTGGCGGTGGATGATTCCCGAGACCCGCGCAGCGCTCGATGCGATGGCAGCCGCGGGGGTGCCGATGGGTGTCGTGTCGAATGCCAGCGGTCAGATCGAGGGGATTCTCATCCGCGAGGTCTGTCAGGTCGGCCCGGGCGACCACGTCGAGATGCGCTGCATCGTCGACAGTCACGTCGTCGGCGTGGCCAAGCCTGATCCAGCGATCTTCGACCATGCGCTCCCGCACTTCACCGAGTTCGCCCGATCCCGGATCGCGTACGTCGGTGATTCGGTGACGATGGACATCGCCGCGTCGTCGGCGGCGGGTCTGCATCCGATCCTGCTCGACCCCTACGACGACCACGCCGGCGCCGACTTCGAACGCATCCGATCTGTCGCCGACCTCGCCGCCGAACTCGCCTGACGCTTTGCTCGCCTGACGCTTTGCTCGCCTGACGTTTGATCGAAAGGTCTCCTGCGTGGGTTGATCACCCGCTGCACGTCACAACTGCCGTACCAGTCACTCGATTCGGCCGGAGAGGTCCTTCCGGGCGGCGTATCCCCACAGCACTGCGTCGACGATCTGCTCGGCGAGCGCGTTCGTCAGGTCACCGCCGAACATCAGGCGGAAGTAGACGGGGCCGATGAGCAGCTCGGTGGCGACGTCGGCGTCGGCGTCGGCACGAAGATCGCCGCGCTCGATCCCGCGGGCGATCACAGCGGCCACTTCGCCGCGGCGGGCCTGCACGACGGTGGCCCGGAACGGATCACCGAGCGAGGCGTTGATGGCAATCTGTGAAAGCAGCGCCCGGATGACCGGCCCGAACGGCGTCTCGGTGAGTGCGGTGATGGCGTTGCGTACTGCCGACAGCATTTCCCCACGAGTGTCTCCGGTCACTTCTACTGCGAGGTAGGGGGCGGCGAGTTCGAGCAACACGTCGAGGGCCAGCGCTTCCTTCGACGGCCAGCGACGGTAGATGGTGGCCTTACCGACACCCGCCAGCGTGGCGACGTGCTCGAGTCGCAGCTTGGCGAATCCCTCCTCGACGATCAGTTCGCGTGTCGCGTCGAGGATCGCTCGGTGCGCATGGTCGCTGCGCGGACGACCGCGATGAAGCAGCAATCCGATCGTCGGCTCGGTCCCCGTGCCACTCGTCACTGTCCGACTGTCCCCCACACACGTACAATACGAAACGATCCGTACTGTTTCCAAACCGGAGGAGAATGACATGAACCATGCAAACGTGGTCGAACTCGCAGAGCAGGCCGTGCGCACCGAACCCCATTGCTCGGTGTGTGTCGAGCCCACGTTGGTCGTCGGACGGGATTCCGGATTGTGGCTCGAGTGCGCGTCGCTCGGCCGCGGGAGACTGTCGCGCTCGGATCGGGCATCGCGCGGGACTCGAGCGTCCCGGCTGCTGTGCCGGGTGGTCGGCCTCGGGACCGATGCATCGGCCCACACCAAGCGCCACCTCCTCGACGTCGACGCGTTCGAGCCGGCCGGAATTCGCTGACTGTTGCGACGTGGCCCGGGTCTCACTGGGCCAGACCTTCGGGTGCAGAACCTGGCGTGCTGGTGGTGGTCTGTGGTTCAGGGTGTCATGAGGTGCGGTCGATGAGTCGTCGGCCGGCCGTGTGGTCGCCGTGGTTGCGGCGTCGTTGGTTGTAGGTGGTCAGCCAGAGGTCGTGGTGGAGATGAGTTGGCGGGCGATGACCTTGAGACACAAGGTCTCGTCGGCGCCTTCGAAGATCGACAACACGCGGGCGTCCACGAAGAGGCGGCTCACCGGGAACTCCTCGGCGTAGCCCATGCCGCCGTGGATCTGCATCGCCTCGCGGCTGACCCACTCGGCTGCCTTGCACACGTACGCCTTCACCATCGAGGCCTCCATCGCTCCCTCGCCCTTGGCCATCAGCGTGGCGACAGCGTAGGAGAACTGGCGCCCTGCCTGGGTGAGCACTGCCATCCGGCCGAGCTTGGCGCGGGTGAGCTGGTAATCGATGATGTTCTCGCCGAACACCTTGCGATTCTCGGCGTAACTGAGCGCCGCCTCATATGCAGCCTGCATCACGCCCACAGCGCGAGCCGCGGTTTGTAGGCGTCCGTTCTCGAAGCCGGCCATCTGGTAGTAGAAGCCCTTCCCGAGGCCTTCTTCGCCGCCCACCTGGTTCGCAGCGGGCACCCACCAGTTCTCGAGTGCGATCTCGTAGGAGTGCATGCCGCGGTAGCCGATCGTGTCGATCGGGCGGCCCTCCATCTTGCCGACCCGCTCCACGCCATCGACAACAGGACCGGGCTGCGTGAACTGGAAGCCGTGGCTGTCGCCGCGCGGCTTGGGCACGATGAACAGTGTGAGCCCACGGTGGGTCTTTGTGCGATCCGCGTCAGTACGGGCGAGCAATGTCAGCGCGTCGGCACGGGCACCGAACGTGCACCAGGTCTTCACGCCGTTGATCACCCAGCCGTCCTCGCCGTCGGGTCCGGGTGCCGGAGTTGCGGTCACCTTGATCCCCGCAACGTCGCTGCCGTAGTCGGGCTCGGTGACGGCGACGGCGGGCATCACCTCGGCAGTGGCGAGCAGCGGCAGCCAGTACTGCTTCTGCTCCTCGGTGCCGCCCTTGACGAGCGCCCGGGTGAGGATCTCGGGCCGTGTGATCAGCGATCCGCCGATGCCGAGGCTGGCCTTCGACAGCTCCTCGGTGGCCGCCACCATTGCGGTGTACTCGGAGTCGCCGCCTTCGCTGTAGCCGCCATACTCGGCCGGCACGCTGAGCCCGAACGCTCCCAGCTCGGCGAGCCCCGTGATGATCTCCTCGGGCACGTCTCCGTTGGTGCGATGCACATGCTCTGCGTGGGGAGAGATGACGTTCGCGGCGAATGCTCCGAACGTGTCGGCGACCATCTCCATGTCGCCGTCGAGGTGGCGAGGGCCGGGCTGATCAGCGAGCGAAGCGAGGAACTCGGGATCGCGGAACTGCGAGATGAATGCGTGGACGTTGGCGAGCGCGTCACGTTCGACGCCCCATGCGTCTTCTCGTCCGAGCAGCTTTGACGCAAGCTCGTGGAGCATGTCGGCGGCGAACGCGCAGGTGATCTTCGCTTCGAGCTCACCTTTGGCCCCGTAGTCGAGCAGTGAGCGAGCCGTGGCCACACCGGATGCCGCGTGGGCGAGGTCGTAGGCGAGCACCTGGTGAACATCGGGTCCACCGGTGGCAGCGAGGTGCCGAACGGCCTTGCCGACCACGCGGTCGGCGAGATCGATGGCGTCGGCGGCAGCAGGAAGATCGGGAACGACGATCGCAGTCATGACCAGAACTTACCGGCCGGTAACGGGCGCGGCCATTCGAGCTGCAACCGTCACGTTTGACCCGGCACCGTGTGACGCAGTTGGTGGCACGATGGGGCGATGGCTGCGCTGTGTGTGTTCTGTGGTTCGAGTTCGGGGAACGATCCCCGTCATGTCGAAATGGCGCAGTCGTTGGGACGGGCGTTGGCCGCCCAGGGGCACACGCTCGTGTACGGCGGAGGCCACGTCGGCTTGATGGGAGCGGTCGCTGACGCGGCACTCGTTGCAGGTGGAGATGTCATCGGGGTGATGACCGAACAACTCGTCGCCGCGGAAGTCGCCCACCTGGGTCTCACCCGGCTCGAGGTGGTGGCGAGTATGCACGATCGCAAAGCCCGGATGGCCGAACTGTCCGATGGCGTGATCGTGCTGCCAGGCGGCTTCGGCACGCTCGACGAGGCCTTCGAGATCATCACGTGGAACCAGCTCGGCCTCGTTGCGGTCCCCGTCGTCTTCCTCGACGTCGTCGGGTACTTCGAGGCGCTCTTCGAGTTCATCGAGCGCAGCGTCGCGGCCGGATTCGTGACCGACGGTCACGCACGATCGGTGCAACGTGCCGATTCGGTGGCCGAGGCGCTCCGGCTCGCCACGTCGGCGCCAGCCGCGTTCGCGCCGAAATGGTTGGGCTGACTGGTCCAGCTGATCTAGACGCAGGGACTGCCCGGCGCGGGCACGATGGCGCCGTCGGCGGTGATCTCGAAGCGGGCGCTGGGTTCGGTCAGGATCTTGGCTTCGACCAGCGCATCCTGGGTCGCAGGGAGCGACCCGTTGAGCGCGAGGTAGACCTGCGAGGCGTCTTCGAGCATGCGATGGTCGAGGTCGCACGCTGCGGTGTCGGCCCCATTGAGCGCTCCGACGGCAACCTGAACTGCCCCGGCGATGCCGCCGGCCTGTGCCGGTGCTGCCGTGGTCGCGGCAGGCGCTTGCGCCCCACCGATCGTGTCGTCGGCTGATGCGTTGGTTGCTTGGCCGTCGGTATCGGCGGTATCGCTCGACGATCCGCATGCACTGAGAAGCGCCGCGAGAGCGATGACGGCGAGGAGAGAACTGCGACGGAACATGCGTTGTCATCGGCCGCTGCAGCCACGTCCTGAAGCAAATCCTCACGGGTGTAGGGCTAGTTTCGGATCGTGCGTGGACGTTGGATCGTGGTGGTTGCAGTCGCCGCGATCGTGGTGGCGTCGTGTTCGACGTCGCCGGGAGTGGAGACTCTGCGGGCCGACGAGATCTCGGCGATCGTGCCCGACCCGGCCGTGCCGGAACCCGGAGCCGGTTCGATCGAGTGGGGGCCATGTGTCGATGAGCGGGCGGTGCCCGTCGACGTCGAGTGCGGATCGATCACGGTGCCGCTCGACTACGGCGCTCCCGACGGCCGCATGATCGACATCGCCGTCGTCAGAGTGCCGACAACGAACGACGACGAGCGGATCGGGTCGGTGGTGTTCAATCCGGGTGGGCCGGGGGCCTCGGGCATCGACTTCCTGCAGTCGGCGGCGTTGATCATGCCCGAGGAGATCTCGCAACGGTTCGACCTCGTGTCGTTCGACCCGCGTGGCGTCGGAGCGAGTACCGCCGTCGAGTGCGACAGCGCTTTCGATGACGACATCACACTGCTCGACGAAGGAGATGATGCCGGGTGGGACGCCCTCGTCGCCGAGGCCGACGGGCAGGCATCGACGTGTACGTCCGACACGATCGAAATGGGGTCGTGGCTCGGAACGAACAACGCGGCACGCGATCTCGACGAGATCCGCGCCGCGCTCGGCGACGATCGATTGAGCTATGTCGGGTTCTCGTACGGCACGCGGCTCGGCGCCACCTTTGCCGAACTGTTCCCTGACCGCGTGCGAGCCCTGGTGCTCGACGGTGCGGTGGCGCCGACCAACGACTTCACCGAGCTCGATGCCGAACAGGCCGCGAGCCTCGACCGCGGGTTCGAGCAGTTCGCGCAAGCGTGCGATGCTGACGCCGACTGCGCCCTTGCTGAAGTGGGCCCGACACTGGAGGTGTACTCGTCGCTCGTCTCATCGATCGCCGAGAGCGGCAGCATCCCAACCGACGATCCGGATCGCGTCGTGACCCCGGGCGAACTGCAACTCGCCGTGATTGCCGCGATGTACTCCACGCAGCTGTGGCCCGTGCTCGCACAGGGGATGTACGACGCGTCGGTCGACAGCGACGCAAGGCTGCTGCAGGTACTGGCGGACAGCTATCTGGGTCGCCAGGCCGACGGTACCTACGACAACAGCCAGGTCGCAGGGTTCACGATCAACTGCGCCGACAACTCGGTCAGGCCACCGACCGACGTCGTACGAGTCGAGTCCGCTGAGATCGCATCGAACACGCGATGGTTCGACGACCTGCTGCGGGCATCGACGGGCTGTATCGGTGGGCCACTTCCGCTCGATCCGTTGATCATTGGCACCGCCGATGGCGCACCGCCGATCCTCGTGATCGGCAACACCGGCGATCCGGCGACCCCGTACGAGTGGTCGGTGGCGATGGCCGACTTCCTCACGTCGGGTCAGCTCTACACGGTGCAGAGTGATGGGCACACAGCGTTCCTGTCGGTGCCGTGCGTGACGCCGGTGGTGGTCGACTATCTCGTCGACCTCGACATGCCCGCGCCGGGAGCGTCGTGCGCCAACGACGAGGCGTCCGATTCGTTCCCGCCGGCGGGCGAGGGCGACTTCGACAAGGTGATCGCCCTGTTCGACTGTCTGCGTGCGAACGGGGCTGATGTTCCCGAGGTGACGGTCGGAGACCTGATCGCCGATCCGACCGGCGAGACCCTGCTCGAACAGATCGATCCGACCGATCCGGCATTCGGGGCTGCCGCGCTCGCCTGTCAGGACTTGATCGGCGACCTGTAGCGCGTCCTCACAGTGGACACACAGGATTTCGTGGTTTGTCCCCAGGAATCGTGCGGGAATTCACACCCAATCGGCACTGACGTTCCACAGGGCAGGTGGTTCATGATGGCCCCATGATCACCCGAGCCCTTCCGACATCCCGCCAGCGGATGCTGCGCCAACGCCAACACGGCGCCGTCCTGGCGCAAGCGGATCGTCGTGAACTCGAACGAGGGGGCTGGCGTACGACGCTCGACTTCCGCGAGAACAACGTACGCGGGCGCGACGGACGGTTGCTCCAGGTCGAGGAGATCTGGCACGCCGAAGCCGAACGAGATCCGTCGGGGGCCCGAACTCGCGGCGTCGACTTCATCCAGGCCACGGCGGAATCGGTCGACGAAGTGTGGGCGAAACTGCACCGACAGGTCGAGTTGGCCGACGTGAAGCAGAGCGACGTACCCGCTGCGCAGGCAAGTTGACACTTTCTGCCCGCGACGGTTGACACGACCGTAGTTTCACTGCTGTAATTACGAGCCCTGCACCACGACATCTGGTGCCGAATGGTGCCGTCAGCCTGGGGACAACACCACATC
>JANPCI010000201.1:0-17369 GCA_031430875.1 Actinomycetes bacterium
ATGCACTGGCAGGTCGAAGCCATCGGTGACGGCGTCGAGATCTGGGGCACCGCGGAAGTGTTCACCGATCTCGAAACGAAGCGCCGGTTGTGGACCGGAGTTTTCGATTACGACCTCACGGCGTTCGCACCCGGCGGGCCCGACGACTCGCCCGGCACCGCATTCCTCGCCATCACCCTCGAGCGCGCGCTGGTGCTCAAGCAGTACGGGATGGGTGGCATGCAGCGCTGGTCCGCCTCGTGACGCCGAGGCGGCGCCTGACCGAACTGTCGCGCTCGATCGAGGGCCGAGTCGCGATCGTCACGGGTGCCGCCAGCGGTATGGGACGGGCGACCGCGCATCTCTTCTCCGACGAGGGGGCGCGTGTTGTGGTGGCCGACCTCGAACGCGAACGAGTCGACGTCGTCGTCGCCGAGATCGCCGCCGTCCACGGCGACAGCGTCGCGTTGGGCGTCGTGTGCGACGTCGCCGACCACGCACAGCTGCGCTCGCTCGTCGACGACACCGTTGCGTGGGCGGGCCGGAGCGACAGCGTGGTGAACAATGCGGGGGTCTCGCTGGTCAACTCGATGTTCCAGGACGAGGCCGAGTTCGACGACAACTGGGCCCGCACACTCGACATCAACCTCACCGCGCATGCCCGACTCATCCGGCTTGCGGTACCGCACCTCATCGAGTCGGGAGCGGGACGCATCGTCAACATCGCCTCGACCGAGTCGATCGTCGCCACCGCTGGGCTTGCCGCCTATGCCGCATCCAAGGCGGGCGTCACCGGGTTGACGCGTGCGCTGGCAGTGGAACTCGGCCGTCACGGGGTGACGGTGAACTGCATCTGTCCGGGCCCGATCGACACCGGGATGACCGCGTCGATCCCGCAGGACGCGAAGGACACCTACGCCCGTCGACGGGTGCCCCTTCGGCGCTACGGCGATCCTGAGGAGGTCGCGCAGATGACCCTCAACCTGTGCCTGCCGAGCTCGAGCTTCGTCAACGGCGCCACCATCGCCGTCGACGGCGGCATGACGATCCGTCACACCTGATCAATCGAGTAATCGGCCGACGGCGGATGAGTCGGCCCCGCACGCGTCCGCGGGCGCGTCGTCGGCGCCGGGCAGGTCCGGGCGCGCCAGTTCGGCTGGTGCTTGTTCGAGGGATGCAGTCGGGGTCGCGGTGCGGATCGCGTACGCGATCCAGCGTAGTGAGGGGGTGTCACAGGGTTGCCAAGGAGGGAGGGGGCGGGTTCGGCGCGTCCGCGGGCGCGTGGGGTTCAACCAGGGAAACCGTCGAAGATCCCTTCCAGACCGGTCGGCGTATGGCGTCCGATCGCGAGTTGCTCGAGGATCCCGATTCCCTGATGCTCGCCGATCGCGCCCGAGGCTGTCGCTCGAACAATCGACTGGACGTGCACGTGGCGTGGTGCCAGTACATCGTCAACCGGAAGATCCCAGCGCTCTGCGCCCACTGCCAACTCTCCCTTCCAGACGCCGTGCGACCACTCGGGTGACAGGTAGCCGAGGCCCGACATGTGGAACTCGAACAGCGGCTCGAGGCTGATGGTCGAAGCCTCGCCTTCCCACGGCGTCATCACCAGCTCGAACGTTGCGGCGGTACGAGTGCCCGGTCGCCAGTTGATCGAGTAGTCGACCGTGCGCATCGCTTCGGCTCCCCTGTCTCCGCCAGCGGGTTGGTCGGGGCCGGCGATCGGTGCGATGAATCCGCTCTCGTGCCAGCGCCGACCGTCGAAGTACTCGTTGACGTCGAAGTGGGTCGAGAACGTGTCGAAGTTGATCGGGGCCCACAGCCAGAAGAACTGCGGGTCGGCAACCGGTGCTCCGGTAGAGCCGCGCTCGCCGACGGGCCGGACGCCCCATGAACGATCGCGGCAGCCGAGCGTTTCGCCAGGAGCGAGATCGGTGAGCTCACCGTCGACCTCGATCCAGCCCTCCCACCCGCCGAACTGGGTGAGCCGGGTGTAGTCGAACACCACGCGGAGGCCGATCTGCTGGTGGAAATGGGCCTCCTCGATCGGTGCCGAGCGCCGTACGAACGTGAGATCGGCGCGCAGGCCGTGCTCGGGCGCCTCGACGACGATGCGTAGGGCGTTCAGCGGTTCGAGTACCTCCACACGGATGGGCCCGACCTCGTTCGCGTCGGCACGGTCACCTGGCGCGCGGCGCGATGCGTGCACGCTGATCTGGCGGGCATCGACCGTGCCACCGTCGACCACCACGCTGAATGACGCGTCGGCGACGTGGCGGTTCGGGTAGAGGCCCATGGCCAGGGCGAAGAAGAGACGCGTGTCCTTCGTGTAGCCGTTGAAGAAGTAGCGGTCGTAGTGATTGATGTCGGTCGACGCCGTCTGGGCGATCGGGTGTGACGTCTGATGGATGGGAAAGTCGTCGAACGAACTCAGCACCCCGTCGAACCTAGTCGTATCGTGGGCAGTCATGGAGAGTGAGCGCCCCCGGTTCACGCTGTCGCTGCGACGCTTTCGGCAGCTTGCGATCGTCACGGTTGCAGGTGTCTGTTTCCTGACCGTGGCCGGGGCGATCGTTCGACTGACCGGCAGTGGCCTCGGCTGCGACGACTGGCCCAACTGCAACAGCGAACGGTTCATCGACGTGTCGACTGGGCACGCGGCGATCGAGCAGGTGAACCGCCTGCTCAGCGGCGTCATCGGCATTCCGGTGCTCATCATGGCGATTGGCGCGTTCCGGGTGTGGCCCCGTCGATGTGGACTCACGGGTCCGTCGCTGGCGGTCCTGTTCACCATCCTGGGCAATGGGGTCGTCGGCGGTATGGCCGTGCGGGGCGATCTGCACCCGGCGCTGGTGCAGTCGCATTTCATCCTGGCAATGCTGTCGATCGGCTTCGGCCTCGTCGCGGTGCACCGCTCGGGTCCCGAACCGGTCGGACGTCGTACCGACATCGGTGTGACACCGCTGATCACCGGATTGTTCGCGACGCTCGGGGTGTTCGTTGCTGCCGCGCTGGTCACCGGCACGGTCGTCACCGGCGCCGGTCCTCATGCGGGTGACGAGACGGCCCGCCGATACGGGTTCGACATCTCGACGGTGGCCCAGATCCACAGCGCCATGGTGTGGCTGGCCGTTGCGGTGTTCCTGGCCCTCATCGTCGCCCTGCGTCGCGCCCCGGGTCTGTCGAACCGTTTCACGCGCAAGATCTCGACGTGGATGTTCCTGGCCGTCGTCCAGGGCGGCATCGGCTACGTCCAGTACTTCAGTGACGTGCCGGCGGTGCTCGTCGCCGCGCACGTCGCCGGCGCCACGGCGCTGTGGGTTGCGACCGTCTGGCTCATCCTCGCCGGATTGGAACCGGTCGTCGAGGTGACCACGGAGCGCGGGCTGGACGATGTGGCCGACACGATTTCCGATCGGGTCGCTCAGTCAATGTAGGCTCACGCCCCAACATGGGCACAGACAGGCGCCAGGCGCGTTCGATACGTTTCTGGCTCGCCGCAATCGTTGGCTTGCTGGTGTTGGGTGCCACCTCGGGGGCTGCCCTGGCTCAGACCGCCGACGATGCTCCTCAGTCGGTGCGGGGAAAAGTCCAGAACCGATTCGAGGAGGATGGCGAGCGGGTGACCGAGCCCGTTCCCGACGTACGTATCGTGGTCGAAGACGCCGGTACCCCGATCGGGGAGGCCGTCACCGACGCCGAGGGCAACTATGTGATCGGCCTCGACCAGCCCGGAACCTTTACGGTCCGCCTCGACATCTCGACCCTGCCGGAGGGTCTGGCCGTGGCCGAGGGCGAGGACGTGAAAGAACTCGAGGTGGCAGCGAACCAGAACGTCACCCGGGTCTTCTTCCTCGGCGAGGACACCCGGGACGTGCAGAGCAAGTGGAGCCTGTTGCCGCAGACGCTCGCCAACGGTCTGAAGCTGGCGATGATCATCGGCATCACCTCGATCGGGCTGTCGCTCATCTTCGGCACGACCGGCCTGTCGAACTTCTCGCACGGAGAGATGGTCACCTTCGGCGCATTCATGACCTTCGTCTTCAACTCCACCTTCGGGTGGCACCTGATCCCCGCTGCATGTCTTGCGGTGGTGATCTCGGGTCTGCTCGGAGCGGGCTTCGACAAGGGTCTGTGGGGGCCGTTGCGGCGCCGGGGGACCAGTCTGACGTCGATGATGATCGTGTCGATCGGCATCGCCCTTGCTTTGCGGTACCTCTTCCTCTACCTCTTCGGGGGCGACCTCAAGGCGTTCCAGCAGTACACGCTGCAGACTGACCCGGTTTCGATCGGGCCGATCGATCTTCCACCGCGCACGCTCTTCATCATCGGGGCGTCGGCCCTGGTCATTGTCGGTGTCGCCCTCTTCCTGCTCAAGACCCGTTTCGGCAAGGCCATTCGAGCGGTCTCCGACAACCCCGACCTGGCGTCGTCGAGCGGCATCGACACCGATCGGGTGATCCTGCTCGTATGGATTCTCGGCGGTGCGCTCGCCGGTCTGGGTGGTGTGTTCTACGGCCTCGAGTTCAGCATCAAGTGGGACATGGGCTTCACACTCCTGCTCCTCATGTTCGCCGCCATCACCCTCGGTGGGCTCGGCAACCCGTTTGGCGCGCTGCTCGGCAGCCTCATCATCGGGATCTTCGTCGAACTCTGGACATGGGTCGTGCCCAACGCCAATGACCTCAAGACCGTGGGAGCACTGGCCGTGTTGATCCTGGTGCTCCTCGTCAAACCCCAAGGCCTACTCGGGAGCAAGGAGAGGATCGGATGAACTGGGACCTGATCTTCTGGAACTCCCTGTACACCGCCATCAGTGCGGCTGCCGCCGGCTACTGCATCATTGCGTCCGGACTCAATGTCCACGTCGGCTACACGGGCCTGCTGAACTTCGGTCAGGCCGGCTTTGCGGCGATCGGGGCCTACGCCTTCTCCATTCCGATCGTCGCATACGGCTGGCCGTGGTACTGGGCCCTGCCGCTCATGCTGACCTGCTCGGTGCTGTTGGCGCTGGCACTCGGACTCCCGACCCTGCGGCTGCGCGCCGACTACCTCGCCATCGTGACGATCGCTGTGGCTGAGATCATCCGATACTTCCTGAACTCGACGCGTTTCACGTGGCTGACGGGAGGAACCGACGGGCGAAACGGATGGACGACGTTCTTCGAAGACCTGAATCCGATCGACAACACCGCCCGGTTTGACATGGGCGCGCAGTCGATCGACGGCTATCGGCTGTTCATGATGATCGTGGGGTGGTGCCTTGCGGCCCTCATCGCAACGTTCATCTGGGCGTTGATGCGCAGCCCGTGGGGACGTGTGCTTCGCAGTATCCGAGAAGACGAGGACGCAGCTCGTGCCCTCGGCAAGAACGTCCTCGCGTTCAAGATGCAGAGCCTGATCATCGGCGGCGTCATCGGCTCGATCGGCGGGCTGTGGCTCGCCGCCCAGAAACAATCTGCCCAGACTGGTGAGTTCGCCACCACCCTCACGTTCTTCGCATTCCTGATCATCGTGCTGGGAGGGCTCGGCCGGGTCAAGGGCCCGATCGTCGGGACCGTGATCTTCTTCTTCGTCATCCAGCTCGTCGACAACCTGCTCGATCAGGCAACCCGCACGGGCAACCTCCCGGAGTGGCTCGTCGACTCGACGAACTTCGGCATCGTGAAGTACATCGTTGCCGGTCTTGCACTTGCGCTGCTGGTCATCTTCCGTCCCCAGGGAATCTTCGGCGACAAGCGGGAGCAGGCGTTCGATGTCCGTTGACCAGCCGCGAGCCGATCCCGCGTCCGAGCCCGGTTCGACGAAGCACGACCCGATCCTGATCGCCGACAGCGTCACCCGTCGTTTCGGCGGCCTCGTTGCCGTGAACGTCGACCACTTCGAGATCGAACGCAACAAGATCACCGCGCTGATCGGCCCCAACGGTGCCGGCAAGACCACATTCTTCAACCTCCTGACCGGCTTCGACAAGCCCGATGGCGGGTACTCCCGGTTCGACGGCCACGACATGGCCGACTCGTCGGCCCACAAGATCGCCAAGCTCGGCATGGTTCGCACGTTCCAATTGACCAAGGCGCTCGCCCGCCTGACGGTGATTGAGAACATGCGACTCGGCGCGGCGAACCAACGGGGTGAACGGCTCTGGGCGGGGCCGTTCAAGTTCCTGTGGAAGCACGAGGAAGCCGAGATCACCACTCGCGCCGATGCCCTGCTCGAACGCTTCAAGATGGACCACATGCGTGACGAGTTCGCCGGCAGCCTGTCGGGGGGGCAGCGCAAACTGCTCGAGATGGCCCGGGCGTTGATGGCCGACCCGACGCTGATCATGCTCGACGAGCCGATGGCCGGCGTGAACCCGGCATTGAAGCAGAGCCTGCTCGGTCATGTGAAGGAACTCAAGGACGAAGGTCGCACGGTGCTGTTCGTCGAGCACGACATGGACATGGTGCACGAGATCAGCGACTGGGTCGTCGTGATGGCCCAGGGTGAGATCATCGCCGAAGGGACGGCCGCTCAGATCTCCGGAAACAAGGAGGTCATCGACGCCTACCTCGGGGCGCACCACGACCTCGACCTGGGCGCAATGAGCGACGATGAGGCCAAGGCGGAGCTGGAAGCACTCGAACTGCAGGACGGTGACACGACGTGACGAACATCATTGAATGCACTGATCTCGTGGCCGGATACGTGCCTGGCGTCAACATCCTCAACGGCTGTGACCTCGTGGTCGCTTCCGGGGAGTTCGTCGGCATCATCGGACCGAACGGCGCCGGCAAGTCGACGCTGATGAAGGCGGTGTTGGGGCTCGTGACCGTGCGGTCCGGTTCCGTGAAGCTCGATGGGGTCGACATCACCGGCCAACCGCCGCACAAACTCGTGCAGCGCGGTGTGGGATTCGTGCCGCAGAACAACAACGTGTTCCCATCGCTCACCGTGCGCGAGAACCTCGAGATGGGATGCTTCGTCAACCCGAAGAGCTTCGGAGCTCGCTATGAGGTCGTGACGGGTCTGTTCCCCCGCCTGGCCGAGCGCGCCGATCAGAAAGCTTCATCCCTGTCCGGCGGTGAACGCCAGATGGTTGCGATGGGGCGGGCGCTGATGCTCGACCCCGTGCTCTTGCTCCTCGACGAGCCATCGGCCGGATTGTCGCCCATGCTGCAGGACGAGGTGTTTCTGCGGTGCAAGCTGATCAACGACGCGGGAGTTGCCATCTTGATGGTCGAGCAGAACGCCCGTCGAGCCCTGCAGGTCTGCGACCGCGCCTACGTGCTCGATCAGGGCACCAATGCGTACACCGGCACCGGGCGTGAGTTGCTCGCCGACCCCAAAGTGATCGAACTGTACCTCGGCACTCTCGCTCGCAACTGACCACACCGACCGAGGCGACCCAGCCGTCGCAACCCAGCCGGGACGCGAAAGAGCCCGGGCCTCTCGACCCGGGCTCCCTCATTCAGTTGTTCAGTTGTTCAGTTGTCGGGAACGTCAGTTGCCGGCGTCGAAGTCAACGCCGAGGGCGTTGCCGGCGTTGCCGTCGCAGCCGTAGACGGCCTTGACCGTCGGCCCGATGCCCTTTTCGACCATCGTGCGCAGGATCTTCGACGATTCGTTGAAGCCGATGACCACGATCGCGTCCGGGTCGAGAGCGACGATGGCGTCGACCTCACTGTCGAACGAGGCGGCCGTGGGATCGTACGACTGCTGGTACACGACTTCGCCGCCCGAGGCGGTGACCGTCTCCGCAACGGTTCCGGCAAGGCCGTTACCGTATGCGTCGTTGAGGTTCAGGATCGCGACGGTCTGGTTGCCGTCGTTGATGATGAACTGGCCGATGATGTCGCCCTGGTAGAGGTCCGGCGGAGCCGTACGGAAGTACAGACCCTTGTCGGCGTAGGTCGACAGCGCCTCCGAGGTGTTAGCTGGCGAGAACATCGTGACGCCGGCAGCAGTGATCTTGTCGATCACGGACAACGTGACACCCGATGACGCCGCACCGATGATGACGTCGACATTCTCCGAAAGGAGACGGTCGGCGGTCTGGTTCGCCTGGTCGGTCGAGGTGTCACCGGAGTCGCCCTCGATGCCCACCACGTCGGCGCCGAGGACGCCGCCGTTCTCGTTGATCTCCTGAATCGCCAGGTTGAATCCGGCGAACTCGGGCGGGCCGAGGAAGGCCAACGACCCCGTCTGCGGGAGCAGGGCGCCGAACGTCAGCACGCCGTCACCCTCGCGGCTGCCCTCAACGGGCACCTGCGGGACGTCCGCGTCGGGTGTCCCTTCGGCCGTGATGTACTCGGTGAGGCTGACGTCGACGCGGTTGTTGTCGCCGATGATCAGCTTGCCGTAGCTCGCCACGATCGGTTCACCGTTGCCGGCGAACGTCAGCGGGCCGGAGATACCGTCATAGTCGATGTCGGTACCGGCCTCGATCAGCGCAGCGCAGTCGGCGAACGTGGTGCACTGCTCACCGTCGCGGGTGATGCCGTTGATCGCCTCGGCGTGCGCGATGCCGTCCGTCCCGGCCTGGAGCACGGCGAGCGCGCTGATCATGATCGCGTCGTAGGTCTCCGTGGCATAGTTGAGGTCGGTGAGCTCTGGATCGATCTCGCACAGGCGCTCGATGAACTCGGGCGTGATCTGGCCGAACGGGGTCGTGGCGCCGAAACCGGCGAGATCTCCGTTGGTGACGTCGCTCGGAGCGGTGCCGCACGTTGCTTCTTCGGCGGGTGCTTCGGTGCCGGCGGGTGCTTCGGTGCCAGCGGGTGCTTCGGTGCCTGCCGGTGCTTCGGTAGCTGCCGGTGCTTCGGTGCCTGCCGGTGCTGCGGAGCTGGACGAGGCGTCGTCGTCGCTACCGCAGGCTGCGGCAACGAGAGTCAGGCCGACCAGCAGTGCACCGACGCGCTTCACGCGTGATATCTGCATGTTGTTGGTTCTCCCCCTTGTTGGGGCACGGGCGGGATGCCCGTACTCATAAGGTGCCAAGAGTGTACGCATCGTTGCGGTGGAAAGGAAGGCACTACCGTTTCGGCACTGTGAACGATGCCAACGCCTCCCTTCCAACCTCGCTCCCGACGACGAGCCCCTCAGAGGTGCGCTACGGCGTCGCTGACCACGTTGCGACACTCACTCTCGACGCCCCCGAACGGATGAACACGATCTCGGGCGTGATGCTCCAGGAGATCAGCGAGCTGCTCCTGCGGGCCGACCGCGACGCGGACGTGCGTTGCATCGTGCTCACCGGATCAGGCCGTGCATTCTGTGCCGGGCTCGATCTGCAGGCGCAAATGGCGGGCCCGAAGGGTGGCCTGGGCAGCCTTGGCGGCGGCGAGGGCAGTTCTGGTTTCAGCGGCGAGTTCGACCTGCGTTCGGCTCCGCCGGTGGTGCTCCACAACATCGACACACCGACGATCTGTGCGTTGAACGGCGGCGCCGCGGGGTATGGGCTCGACCTTGCTCTCGGCTGCGACATCCGCATCGCTGCCGAGAACGCCAAGCTCAATCCCGGGTTCGCCAAGCGCGGCATCCTTCCCGAGAGTGGTGGCACGTGGTTGCTTCCCCGAATGGTGGGCTACGCCAAGGCTGCCGAGATTACCTTCACCGGCCGCACGCTCAGTGCCGCCGAGGCGCTGGAGTTGGGCCTGGTCAACCACGTCGTACCCGCCGAGGAGCTCGCAGAGCGGACGAACGAGTTGGCCGGCGACATTGCTGCCAACGCGCCCCTCGCGGTGCGGGCGATCAAGCGCATGATGCGCGCCGCGGAGACCGAGACATTCGAACAGAACGTGCATCACGTGTTTCTCCAACTGTTGCCCCTGCTGCGCACCGACGACTTCACCGAGGGTGTGCGTGCATTCATGGAGAAGCGCGATCCCGAGTTCCACGGCCGGTGAGTGAGCCGGTGAGCGAGCCGGTCTCGTTGTTGGAGGGGCTGGCGACCACTCGGGCGATACGCCGCTACACCGACGATCCGATCCCCGACGACGACCTTGCGACGATCCTGTGGCACGCCGGGCGGGCGCCGTCGGGTTCGAATCGTCAACCTTTCCGGTTCCTCGTGCTGCGCAACGGTCCACAGGCGATCGCCGCAAAGTCGCTCCTGGGCGAGGCGTTCCGAGCGGGATGGGAAGCCAAGCGGGAAGGCGACGGCTACCGCCCGTCACGGTTCGCTGACTCGATGCAGCGGTACGTCGACCGATTCGAACAGACACCTGTGGTGGTGCTCGTGTGCCTCGATCGGTACCGCAGTCCTTCGCCGTACGAGGGGGCATCGGTGTATCCGGCGTGCCAGAACCTGCTGCTCGCCGCTCGCGCACTCGGGTACGGAGGAGCACTGACGATGTGGCACCTCGGTGTCGAGCACCAACTCCGCGAGCTGCTCGAGATTCCCGTGAACGTGGCGCTGTCGGCCTGTATCACGCTCGGCGTGCCGGAGGGCCAGCACGGCCCGGTGAAACGCAAGCCCGTGGCGGAGGTCGTGTACGACGACACCTGGGGGCAGCCGGCCGCCTGGATCTAGTCTGCCCACGTGCCCTTCGTTGCCGGTGTCGACTCGTCCACCCAATCGACCAAGGTCGAGATCCGTGATCTGGCCACGGGCGACATCGTTGCGTCGGCGTCGTCGCCGCACCCTGCGGTCACACCACCGCGGAGCGAACAAGACCCGCAATCGTGGTGGGTGGCCTTCGAGAACGCCTGGAACCGAGCGGTCGGCGATCTGGCCGGCTCTGGCACCGTCGCGGCGGTCAGCATCGGCGGACAGCAGCACGGCATGGTGGCACTCGATACCGCAGATCACCCGGTCCATCCGGCCAAACTCTGGAACGACACCGAATCGGCTCCAGACGCCGGTTGGCTGATCGGCCAGCTTGGAGGCGCTGCCGCGTGGGCCGAGGCTGTCGGCAGTGTGCCGGTTGCCGCGTTCACCGCCACGAAGCTGTCGTGGCTGCACCGGACCGATCCGGATGCCTGGGCCGACATCGCCCATGTTCTGCTGCCGCACGACTATCTCACCCATCGACTGACCGGCGCGTACACGACCGACCGCGGCGACGCGTCGGGAACCGGCTACTGGTCGCCGGCGACGGGGGAGTACCGGTGGGACCTGCTCGCAATCATCGATGCCGACCGCGCCTGGACCCACGTGGTGCCAACCGTGCTCGGTCCACTCGATACAGCGGGGAGCTGGAACGGCGTGGCGGTTGCAGCCGGCACGGGTGACAACATGGCCGCCGCCCTGGGTTTGGGTCTGGCCCTCGGCGACGCCGTCGTCTCGATCGGAACGTCGGGCACCGCCTTCACCGTTGCCGATCGCCCCACCGCCGATCCGTCGGGCGAAGTCGCCGGCTTTGCCGACGCCACCGGGCGGTTCCTCCCGCTCGTGTGCACCTCGAACGCCGCCAAGGTGCTCGACGCAACCGCCCGGCTGCTCGGCGTCGATCACGACGAATTCGATCGGCTGGCCCTTGCTGCCAGGGGCGCCCGTCGGCCCGTGATGCTGCCGTACTTCGATGGCGAGCGCACGCCGAACCGTCCGGATGCCACCGGTGTGCTCAGCGGACTTCGCAGCGATGTGAGCCGCGAGGAGTTCGCCCGCGCCGCGGTCGACGGTGTCGCTTGCGGCCTGCTCGACGCGATCGATTCGCTGCGCCGCCACGCCGACCTCGACGGCCGCCTGGTGCTGACGGGCGGCGGGGCCCGCTCTCGTGCGTTGCGGGCGGTGATTGCCGGCCTTGTCGGCTGCCCGGTGGTGGTCGCCGACGTCGACCAGGCCGTGGCGACCGGCGCCGCGGTGCAGGCGGCAGCGGTGCTCCAAGGCTGTGACCACCGCACGATTCAACAGCAGTGGGGGCTCGGTAGCGGGACCACGGTGGACCACGCGGTCGACTCCGGCAACTTGCGCGAGCGCTACGGCGATCTTCGCGACTCGACGGCGTGACCGACCCCTTCCGCGTTCTCGGCCTCGGATCAGATGCGACGTCGGACGACGTACGCGCCGCGCGGCGTGAACTCGCCAAGCAACATCATCCCGATCGTGGCGGTGACCCCGCTGCGATGCAGGCCGTCAACGAGGCCGCCGACAATGCCCTCCAACGCATCAGCACCCTCACCAGCACCCCCACCGCGGCCCCCGCCCCCGCCCCCGCCCCCACCAGCGATGAGTCTCAGCGCGACCCGTCCGCGCCCAGACTCATCGCTGACGAACCGGGGAGCGGTGTGAGCCGAGATGTTCCGTCGTTCACGGTCGAGGCACTGCCGGTCGAGACGTTCGAGGGGTTACTCGTCGTTGCGTCGTGGCTCGGCGAGGTCCTTGACGACGATCCGCCGTACCGCCTCGACGTGCACCTGTACGAACCGGTCGAGTGCTGGTGTCGACTCGACCTCGTTCCCGACGCCGGATCGTCCACGGTCAGTCTCACCGTGGCCGGCTTCGACGGCTCACCCCAGCCGGACATCCTCGAGATCCGCGATCTGTGGATCACCAACCTCAACGCCGTCGACTGGGCCTGAGCCGGAACCTCACTGCCGCCCCAACCCGGTTCGTTCCGTGCGGATCTGGTCTCACCATGTGCGACGTATTCCGCACAGAACCGAACGGACGAGCGCCGTCAGCGCGGAGCGGCGGCCTTGGTCAGACGGTCGCGGATCGCGTGGCCCAGTCCGATCGCCGGAGGGAGCACGGCGATGACCGTGCCGACGCCGCGGGCGTCGGCGTCGCGCAGTCGGGCGTACAGATCGTGGGCGTACACCACGAGATCATCCGTCACGTCGAGGATTTCGCTGTTGGGCGTGCCGGCTCGGAGCGCGTGCGCGTCGTCGGCGTGGTCAACGAGTCGAACGGCGCAACTCGGTGCATAGTGCGATGCCAGCATGCCGCTCGCCCGGCTCGGGCCGGAGGCGTCGGACACCGCACCGTCGAGCAGCCGGTGGATGTCTTCGATCGGAACGCCGCCGGCGCGCAGGATCTGGGGCGGATCGCTGGCGAAGTCGACGATGGTGCTCTCCACACCGATCGTGCACTCGCCGCCGTCGAGGATCAGATCGCGGGCGGGGTCGAGGAAGTCGCCGAGGTCGCACAGCACGTGCTCGGCGTTCGTCGGGCTCACGGCGCCGAAGCGATTGGCCGACGGCGCCGCAAGGCCGACGCCGGCCCGTTCGAGTAGAGCCGCAGCGACGGGATGAGCGGGGACGCGGACCCCAACCGTGTCGAGACCACCGGTCACCACATCGAGTACACCGTTCGCTCTCGGCACGATGATCGTCAGTGGGCCCGGCCACGCTGCTTCGGTCAGGCGTCGGGCGCTCACCGGGATCGACGAAGCCCACCGGCTCAACTGGTCGGGAGCGCCGAGATGCACGATGAGCGGGTGATCGACCGGCCGACCTTTCACGGCGAAGATTCTGCGCACCGCATCAGCGTTCGTGGCGTCCGCCGCCAGTCCGTAGACGGTCTCGGTCGGCATGGCGACGAGGCCACCGGAGCGGATCACCTCGACGGCGCGGTCGACGTCGGTCGAGATGAGCACGCGGGCGCTCAGCACAGGGCGTCGATGAACTCGAGTGCAGCGTCGAAGAACCCGAACGATTCGGTGGTGGCGAAATGGTCGACGCCACGAAGGGTCTGGCAATGACCGTCGGGGAATGCCGCAGCGAGTTCGTCGCCGGGATACACGAAGTCCTTGTCGCCGACCACGACAAGCACGGGGCAGGTGACGCGGGCGCAGTCGTCAACGGTGATCGGAGTTGATGGTGGACGCTTCATCACCGCGGTGAGGGCTTCGATGTCGTTGCCGGGCTGGGTGGCGTATTGGGTGAACAGGCGCACGGTGTTCTCGAGCGACGACGGGTCACCTCCGGCGGCAACGGCCTCCAGACCTGCCACGATCGCTCGGGTGCCCGAGTCGTCCCGGTCGAAGATGTTCGAGCCGATGCCGGCGAGCACGATGCGATGGAACCGTTCGGGACGGTCGATGGCCAGGCGCAGCAGGGTCATTGCCCCGAGCGAGAAGCCGATGGCGTCGACCGGTTCATCGGGGAGCGCGTCGACGATGCGGGTCGTCAGATCGGCGTATTGGGCGGGATCGTGCGGCTTGGGCGCTGAGCCGTGACCGAGCAGATCGATGCCGATGACTGCGACGCCGGCGTCCTCCAGCAAGGCGGTGAACCCGCTGCGTTCCCAGGTCGTTGCGAATGACCCGCCCCATCCGTGGACCAGTGTGACGGGTGGGGCGCTCGCAGTCATGCAGAGCCAAGGCTAGGGCCTAACCTGTGGTCGCTTCCAGAGCCAATGTCGTCGATCTGACCATTCTCCGACCAGATCGACATCGAAAGGAACACCACCGCCCATGCGCATGCTTCATTCCGATCCTGGCTACGACCTGACCTACAACGACGTGTTCATGGTTCCGAGCCTGTCCGATGTTCCCTCACGGATGAGTGTCGATCTCCGCACGCCCGACGGCATCGGTACGACCATCCCGATCGTCGTGTCGAACATGACAGCGGTGGCCGGCAGGCGCATGGCCGAAACGGTCTCCCGACGGGGCGGCATTGCCATTCTCCCTCAGGACATCCCGGTCGACGTCGTGGCGAAGGTGATCGACTACGTGAAGCGCTGCCATACGGTGTTCGAGACGCCGATCACGCTCGCCCCTGACGCAACGATCGCCGACGCGCTCTCGTTGATCCACAAACGAGCCCACGGCGCCGTGGTCGTCGTCGACAACGGAACGCCGGTTGGCGTCTTCACCGAGAGCGACGGCGACGGCTTCGACCGGTTCACGCAGCTCGCCAACGTGATGAGTTCGAGCCTGCACATCCTGAGCCCCGACATCGACCCGGCCGCCGCGTTCGACCATCTGGGCCGCAACAGACTCCGGGTTGCTCCCGTCGTCGACGACGACGGTCACCTACTCGGCGTGATCACCCGCGAGGGAGCGCTGCGCTCAACGATCTACGACCCGGCCGTCGATGCGCAGGGTCGCCTCATGGTCGGTGCCGCTGTCGGCATCAACGGCGAGCCGGCAGCTCGCGCCAAGGAGCTCGTCGGCCATGGAGTCGACGTGCTCGTGATCGACACCGCTCATGGACACCAGACCCGCACACTCCGCGCGATCGAGTCGGTTCGGGCCGAGCTTCCCGATGCGAAGATCGTGGCGGGGAACGTCGTCACGGCCATCGGGACCCGGCAGCTGATCGAGGCCGGCGCCACCGTGGTGAAAGTCGGTGTCGGCCCGGGAGCCATGTGCACCACGCGCATGATGACCGGGGTCGGGCGACCCCAATTCTCTGCCGTCGTCGAGTGTGCCGCCGAGGCTCAGCGGCTCGGGCGTCACATATGGGCCGATGGCGGTGTCAGGTTTCCTCGTGATGTCGCGCTCGCTCTCGCCGGTGGGGCGGCCAGCGTGATGTTCGGCTCATGGCTCGCCGGCACGCACGAATCGGCGGCCGACACCATGCGCGACCCCGATGGCCGCCTGTACAAGGAGAGCTTCGGAATGGCGTCGAACCGGGCGGTCAAGCACCGCACCCAACTCGACGACGGCTTCGAGCGGGCTCGCAAGGAGCTGTTCGAGGAGGGAATCAGCACGTCGCGGATGTACCTCGACCCGGTGCGCCCGAGTGTTGAGGACATCATCGACCAGATCGTGGCCGGGTTGCGATCGTCGTGTACGTACGCCGGTGCCGATTCGATCACCGCGTTCCACGAACGAGCCGTCGTCGGCGTGCAGAGCACCGCCGGCTATGACGAAGGTCGCCCACTCGGGGTGTCGTGGTGAGTGCCGCGGTGAGCAACCAGATCATCGTGGCCATCGACGGCCCGGCGGGTGCCGGTAAGAGCACGGTCGGCCGGGCGGTCGCCGAACGGCTCGGACTGGAGTATCTCGACACGGGCGCGATGTATCGAGCGGTCACGTTCGCAGCACTCCGACGCGGGCTCGATCCGGCCGACGAGAACAACATCGCGGAGCTGTCGGAGTCGGTGGTCATGTCACTCGATGCCACCCCCGATGGCACCGCCGTGCACGTCGATGGTGTTGACGCGACGATCGAGATTCGCGGTCGCGAAGTGACCTCGGCGGTCAGCGCCGTGGCCGCCAACAGCAGGGTGCGCGCCGAACTCGTACGCCGCCAACGGCGGTGGGTCGCCGAACATCAGGGCGGCGTCGTCGAAGGGCGTGACATCGGCTCGGTGGTCTTCCCCGACGCGACGCTGAAGCTCTTTGTGACCGCGTCGCCACGCGTACGCGCCGAGCGTCGCGTCGCCGAGATCGGTGGCGATGTCGCCGACGTCGAGGCGTCGATCATCGAGCGCGATCGCAAGGACTCGTCGCGCAGCGACAGCCCGCTGATCGAGGCGTCCGGTTCGGTGGTCGTCGACACGAGTGGACTGTCGATCGAGCAGGTCGTCGACAAGGTGCTCGCCCTTCTGGAACCATGACCCGAACCATGACTCGCACCATCACTCGCACCGGGACGGTCGAACGAGGATCACTGCCGACCGCCGAGTCGCGGGCCAGTCGGATCGCCTACGTGGTGTTCCGCAGCCTGGTGTGCTGGTTCACCATCGCGTTCACCCGCATGCGCATCGAGGGACGCGAGAATCTGCCCACAACGGGCGCCTATGTACTGGCGCCGATCCATCGCAGCTACGTCGACACACCGATCACCGCATGTGTGTCGACCCGCCGTATCCGCTTCATGGGCAAGCAGGAGATCTGGAAGTACCCGAGTCTCGGTTGGCTCGTGTCGGCGCTTGGCGCATTTCCGGTCAATCGCGGCCATGCCGACCGTGAAGCGCTCATGAAGTGCATCAGGATTCTGCAGAACGGCGAACCGCTCACGCTCTTTCCGGAGGGGGAGCGCAAGGACGGTCCGGCCGTGCATCCGTTGTTCGATGGTGCTGCGTATGTCGCTGCTCGCGCCGGCGTCCCGATCATCCCGATCGGCATCGGCGGCTCGGCCCGGGTGATGCCGCGCCACGCCAAGTTCATCCACCCCCACAAGGTGCGAGTGGTGATCGGTGAGCCGATCTGGGTCAGCGACCCGGCGGAGCAGACACCCGGCTCCAAGCGAACCTCGCGCCAGGCAGTGCGAGTGACGACCGAACGGCTGTCGGTCGAACTTCAGCGACTGTTCGACGAAGCCCAATCCCGAGTGGGGTGACGTGTCGCCTCCTACTGGGAGGGCGAGTTCAGTCGGGGGCGCCCAGGAACTCAGTCAGTGCCAGCATGAGATGGCCGGGGTCGTCGGCGCCGCACAGCTCGCGCGCTGAGTGCATCGACAGCTGCGGGACCCCGATGTCGACCGTGGCGATGCCGAGCCGTGTCGACGTCACCGGCCCGATGGTCGATCCGCACGGCATGTTGTTGCGGGAGACGAACACCTGCCAC
>JANPCI010000202.1:0-1706 GCA_031430875.1 Actinomycetes bacterium
CTCCTCCGGATTGGTTTCGAGCGCAAGGTACGTCGCCAAGGGCAGGGTCTGCGTGGTGCCGGGAAAGTTGCCGGCAAACGTGATCGTGGCGCCGAACTCACCGAGCGCTCGGGCCCAGGCGAGGACGGCGCCGGCGATGAGAGCGGGCCGGATGGTGGGCAACGTGACCCGACGGAACACGTACCAGCGCGAGCCGCCGAGGGTGCGGGCGGCGTCCTCGTGGCGGCGGTCCATCTGACGCAGCGCCGCCTCGACCGTGATGACGAGGAAGGGCATCGACACGAACGTCTGAGCGATGATGACGGCCCAGATGGTGAACGGCAACTGCACGTCGAACCATTGGTCGAGGTACCGGCCGAACAGCCCCCGCCGGCCGAACGAAAAGAACAGTGCCACGCCGCCAACCACGGGTGGCAGCACCATCGACAGCAGACACAGGGCCCTGACCGCCGAACTGCCCGGGAATGGAACCCGAGCAAGGAGCCAGGCAAGAGGCACGCCGAACGTGACCGACAGAAATGTGGCCGTGAGCGAGGTGCGCAGCGACAGCCACAGCGCTGTTCGAACCGACTGTTGCCCGAGCACGTCGACCACCGAGCCCCACGGCATCCGCCACAGCAACCCGATGAACGGCAGCGCAAAGAACGCGACCGCCACCAGCGCCAGGGCGAACACCGGCAACGGCAGTTGGCGTCGATCGACTCGTCGGGCGGCAGTCACGGTGCGCCGAATCCGAACCCGGCGAGGATTGCCTGGCCCTTGGGGCTCAGCACGAAGTCGATGAAGTCCTGCGCTGCGAGACCGGCGTCGCCGATCGTGGCGATGGGATACTCGGCGACCACGTTGATGTCGTCGGGGATCGCCACACCGGTTGCGGCGGGGCCGGCAGCGATGACGTCGGTCGCATACACGATCCCGGCATCGGCTTCGCCGAGGGTGACCTTGGTGACGACGGCCTTCACGTTCTCTTCCAACGAATCGGGTGTCACCTCGACAAGGGCGTTGGCGAAGACTTCCGCGGCGTACGTTCCGCACGGCACCTCCGGCGCACACACCACGACCACGAGGTCGTCCGATGCGAGATCCTCCACCCCTACGACCCCGAGCGGATTGCCGGGCGCAACGATGATCTCGGCGCGGTTGGTCGCGAAGACGACCGGATCCACGTCGGTGACCCCGGCGTCGGTCACCTTGGTCATGTTGGCGAGATCGGCCGACGCGAACACGTCCGCCGGGGCGCCCTCGATGATCTGGCGGGCGAGGTCCGATGACGACGCGAACGTGAAGGTCGGATCTGCATCAGGGTTGACGCGTGCGTACGCATCACCCATCGCCGCAAACACCTCGGTCAACGATGACGGCGCAAAGATCGTGACCTGATCGGAGCGGCCGGAATCGCTACCGCATCCGGCCAGGACGAAACACGCGATGACTGCCGCCGCGGCCAGGGCACGGCGGGAGCGCATTCGAGCAGACTAGTCAGTGGTGGACTACTGCGCCAACGTCACCTTCGGAACGCCAGGATGCGGACGGCGGCAACCTTGGATGACCGGGCGCGCCCACCCCAGCGGGCATGATCGTGAAGTGAACCCGACCGAACTGCACACACTGTTCAGCGCGAAGGAGCAGACCCTGCTCGTGGCGACCGAACCGGCACGCCTCGCAAACCTCTCCGAGGACGAACTCGACGAACTTCTCACGCTCGT
>JANPCI010000203.1:0-1666 GCA_031430875.1 Actinomycetes bacterium
CGATGAACGCGATTGCGTCGCGGTTGGCGGCAGCGAGCTCGGGTTCGCTCGCTTGCAGATCGTCGGCCCAATGCAGGTGGGCCTTCCACGTCTGACTGTCGAGCACAAACCCGGCACCGGTCTCGGCGGCCAACGTCAAGACGCCGCGGAGGTAGTCGGCCACAGCCTGTCGCCCTGCCTCATCGGCGAGCAGTGTGTGGGCGGCGAACTCACGGATCTCGATTCCCTTGTTGAAGATCAGATCGGTCTCGATCCCGGCATCGGTGAGGTACAGATCGCCGTCAAGTTGTGGCAAACGGGTGCGGAACATCGCCATGTGAATCGTCTCCTCTCGGTCCCACCGCAACAGTAGGCGAGCCGGCACGACCTTGCCTGCCCGACTCGGCTGCGGCTGTGACAGTACGGTGGCAGCCGCATGGCGACCCCAGACGTGACCTCACCCGGATCCAGCGCGCACACGACCCTGTCGGAGCGTGACTCGAAGACACTGCTGGCCGAATTTGGTCTGCCGATCGCCCCGGAGCGACTGGTCGTTGATCCAACAGCTGCCGGCGATGCTGCCGACGAACTGGGGTATCCGGTCGTTGCCAAACTGAACGGCGATGCCATCGCGCACAAGACCGAGCGCGGGCTGGTCAGGCTCCGCCTTGCCGACCGTCGTTCCGTCGAGGCCGCCGCTGCCGACCTGCTGAGCGCTGCCACACCCGCCGACGGCGATGTCTCCGTACTTGTCGCTCCCATGATCTCGGGCAACCGCGAGCTGATCGCCGGCGTCATCCGGGATCCGCAATTCGGGCCCACGGTGATGCTCGGCGTGGGTGGCATCCTCGCCGAGGCAGTCGCCGACGTGGTCTTCCGACCGGCCCCGCTCGATGCGGTCACTGCCGCCGAGATGGTCGACGACCTCGCCACCCAGAAGCTGCTCGGAGCATTCCGAGGCGAGGCGGCAGTCGATCGGGTCCAACTCGTCGAACTCCTTGTCGGCCTCGGCCGGCTCGCTGCGGAACGATCCGATGTGGCCAGCGTCGACATTAATCCCCTGATCGTCCAGCCCGATGGCCGTCTCGTGGCAGTCGATGGCCTCGTGGAGTTGGGTGCCGATGGCGACGCCCCGCGACCAACGGGTCGTGCTCGCCCCACAGCTGCACAGTTCCAGGCGCTTTTCGACCCACGCGGGGTCCTGGTCACCGGCGCATCGACCCATCCCGGCAAGTTCGGATTCGTGTCGCTGCACAACCTCCTCGCTGCCGGCTTTGCGGGCGGCGTGTACGGCACCAATCTCAAGGGCGAGGAGGTGCTGGGGATCACGACGGTCGCCGACATCGCCGACCTCCCCGCTGACGCGATCGACCTCGTCTTCGTCTGCACGCCGGCGGCGGCGAATCCCGACCTGCTGCGGGCCTGCGCGGCGAAGGGCATCACCGCCGCGTTCCTGACATCGGCCGGTTACGGCGAAGCAGGCGACGAGGGACGCATTGCCGAGGCAGAGTTGGTCGCACTCGCCGACGAGCTCGGCATCCTGCTCGCCGGCCCCAACGGGCAGGGCGTGGTCAGCACACCGGTCAACCTCTGCGCGCAGATCGTGGCGCCCTACCCGCCGGCGGGTCGCATCGGCATTGCCAGCCAGAGCGGGAACTTCGTCTCCAGCTTCATGAACCTCGCCCGG
>JANPCI010000204.1:0-2206 GCA_031430875.1 Actinomycetes bacterium
GTTCGCCAAGGAGATCAGCGACCGGGTCTGCTTCCTGCACCAGGGCCGCATCCTCGAAGAGGGCACGCCGGCCAAGATCTTCGGGACGCCGAGCGAACCCCGCACGCAAGAATTCCTCCAGCGAGTGATCGACGCCGGCCGTCTCTGAACGAGACGGGGCGGGCCAGACCCCGCGTCTCGCCTCGTCAGCCCTGGATGAGCATGTCGGCATACTCGTCACGCAGGGTCTTCTTGGAGAACTTGCCGACGCTGGTCTTGGGCACCTCGGCGATCCACACGACACCCTTGGGCATCTGCCACTTGGCGATCTTGCCATCGAGATAGGCGAGGACCTCCTCCTCGGTGAGTTCCTCGCCCGCGGCGACGACGACGCACGCGAGCGGCGCCTCTCCCCACTTCTCGTGAGCGACGCCGATCACCGCGGCCTCAGCAATCTTCGGGTGTCCCATCAACTCGTTCTCGAGCTCGACCGAGCTGATCCACTCACCGCCCGACTTGATCAAGTCCTTGGTGCGGTCGACCAGGCGGACGAACCCGCGCTCGTTGACCGTGGCGACGTCGCCAGTCCTGAGCCAGCCGTCGTCGGTGAAGCTCTCGCGGGAGCGTTCGTCGTCGTAGTAATCCGACGCGATCCAGTTGCCCCGGCACTGGAGTTCGCCACTGCTCTCGCCGTCCCACGGCACCGGGTTGGTGGTGCCGGGTTCGACCACACGGCATTCGGAGCCGAACACGATCCTGCCCACCTGCGTACGGAGCTCAGCTTGCTCGGCTATGGGCAGCAATTCCTGGTCGGCGTCGAGACGACACACGGCCGCGATCGGGCTCGTCTCGGTCATGCCCCAGGCTTGGAAGATCGGCAACCCGGTCTGCTCGCGGTATGCCTCCGACAGCGCCTTGGGAACCGCCGACCCACCACACGGGATGCTGCGCAGCGAAGAGGTGTCCTTGCCGTTCAGCTCCGGGAGCACTGCCATCCAAATGGTCGGAACACCGGCGGCAACCGTGACCTTTTCGTCGACGATCAGTTTGGCGATGGCCGGGCCGGACAGGTCGGGCCCGGGCATGACGAGGTCGGCGCCAGTGGCCACCGCGGCGTGGGCGAGGCCCCAGGCGTTGGCGTGGAACATCGGCACTACGGGCAGGATCACATCGCTCTCGCGAGCGCCAAGACTGTCGACGGTCATCGCACCCATCGTGTGGAGAAACGTCGAACGGTGGGTGTAGACGACGCCTTTCGGATTTCCCGTGGTACCACTCGTGTAACACATGCTGGCGGCACGGTGTTCGTCGTCGATTCGGAACTCGACCGGATCGGCGCCCGCGAGCAGCACTTCGTAGTCGAGGAGTTCGTGGCCGTTGAGGTCGGCCGGGATGTCGCCCTTGCCATCGTCCATCATCACCAGATGCTTCACGTTCTCGAACGTGGGCAGCAGCGGCGCGAGCAGGCCGAGCAGCGAACGGTCGACGAAGATGACCTCGTCGTCGGCGTGATTGACGATGTAGGTGAGCTGCTCGGGGAACAGCCGAATGTTGAGCGTGTGCAGGACACGTCCGGTGCACGGAGCCGCAAAGTACAACTCGAGGTGGCGGGCGGTGTTCCAGGCAAAGGTGGCGACACGACCGTCGGCCGAAATGCCGAGATTGTCGAGCACCCCGCCGAGCTTGCGGGTGCGTGCCGCCCAGTCGCCATAGGTGATCCGTTGGAGCCCGTCACCCGTCGCCGTGACGATTCCCTTGTGCGGGTGGTACTTCTCGGCCCGTTCGAAAATGTGCGGGATCGCGAGCGGGACGTCTTGCATCAGGCCTTGCATCGTGTCGAAGGTAGCGCACCCTGTAGCCCACCGATCCACCGAACCCGGTACCGTTGGCGGCCGTGACCGACGCTGCAATCGACGCCACCGAGGACGCCCCCCACGTGCGCCCTGCATGGGCACCGCTGACACTCGTCGCCTTCGTGACCCTCGTCATCGCCACGAACGTTGCAACCGGGGTATGGGCGCGCTGGGTCAACACCAACCCCGAGGGGCTGCTGGTGTTGTCGTCGCGAAACCGTTACTTGGCGCTCACGCTCGCCGCCGGGGTACCTGTCGCCACCTACGCGCTGATTGCGACCGTTCGGATCTCGTTGGCATTCGTGGTGTGCCACATGATCGGGCGCGCCTACCACGACGACGCCATCGGCTGGTTCCGTAAGTACCTCGGCGTC
>JANPCI010000205.1:0-1961 GCA_031430875.1 Actinomycetes bacterium
AAACCACAGTTGTCCTCAATTCGTCCACGTGAGTAGGGGTGCAGGCGATCAACCTAGGTCGTCGCCCAATGGCAGGCGGCATCGTCGCAGCACCGGGTTGCGGAGTCGTTGCCTCATTGTGAACGGCGTGTGAACTGGCCCCAGTCGACAGCCGACGGCGGCGACTGACACACTGGCGCCGAGCGAGAGGGGACGACATGCACACGACGACACTGGTCGCGGGGCGATGGTTCTGTGAAGGGCCGCGTTGGCACGACGATCGGTTCTGGTTCAGCGACTTCTACGCCCACGAGATCTGCAGTGTCGGACTCGATGGCGACGTGCTCACCGAGGTCGTGCTCGATGGCGACGAGCGACCGTCGGGGCTCGGTTGGCTGCCCGACGGACGCTTGTTGTTCGTGGCGATGCTCGCGCGTCGGGTGCTGCGTCGTGAGCACGACGGCAGCATCGCTGTGCACGCCGACCTGAGTGACGTGGCGACCTTCCACTGCAACGACATGCTCGTTGATTCCGATGGCCGTGCCTATGTCGGCAACTTCGGCTTCGATCTCGATTCGACGATCGCCGCGATGGGTCCTGAGGGGTTGCTCACCGCCATCGCCACCGATCGCAGCCCGTACACCGCGGTGCTGGCCATGATCGATCCGGATGGTTCGGTCAGCGTCGTCGCCGACGACCTGGCGTTCCCGAACGGCATGGTCACAGTCGACGATGGTTCGACACTCGTTGTCGCCCAGACACTCGGACTCGAACTCACGGCCTTCGACAAGGCAGCCGACGGCTCACTCTCGAATCGGCGGACGTGGGCATCGCTCGTGGGAAGCGACGGATCGTTGGTTGCTCCGGACGGAACCTGTGCCGATGGCGAGGGCGGAATCTGGGTGGCGAATGCGCTTGCGGCCGAGGTGGTACGCGTGGAGGAGGGCGGCGCCGTCACTCACCGGGTCACCACGTCGCAGCTCGCGTTCGCGTGTGCCGTCGGCGGGCCCGAGGGTCGACACCTGCTCGTCTGCACGGCCGAGTCGAGCACCCTCGAGGGCGCCGCGGCAGCACCCAAGGGCCGCCTGGAGATCATCGAGCTCTGAGTCACAAAAGGGGTCACACCCCTTTTGTGATTCAGCGACCGATGACGGTGTAGGTGTCGAGTTCGGGGTCGGCCTCGATCTGGGCGTCGGTGAAGGCGACCTGTCGCCAGACCTTGTTGCTGAAGGCTTCGGTCTGCACGTCGAACAACGGCGACGTCCGGTCGCCGGTCTGGCCGTAGACGAGCAGCGCCCAGGCGGCCGGTTCGGCGCCGGTGTAGTCGACCGTCATCACGAAGCTCGTTCCGGCGTTGATTCGGTACCCCTCGCCGCGCAGTGAACTCCCCGCCGCCACTGGCTCCCCACGCTCCGGCGCCGGTTCGCTCGACGTCGATGAATTGGTCCACGTGACCACGTTCGTGACGCCGTCGCGATCGCTGCCACCATGGATCGGGATGCGGGCCTCGGAGCGCTCGCTGAACTGTGCCGCACCCAACGTCGTGTCGAGCGCGAACCCGGCCTCGGTGATCGTCTGCACCGCCCGAGCCATTGCCTGGAGCATCGGTCTCGGGTCCGCGGCGGGGACCGACGGGGTGATCGTGGGATTCGCCGGATCAAACGAGTCGTCGAACAGTGGGCCCGCCTGTTCGAAGTCGGCGTCGTCGAAGCGGCCCATCGTTTCGCGCCAGATCATCGGACCCGATCGATCGAGGTCGTACACGCCGTCCCACGCGGCGAGCACGCCGCAGGCCGCCGTCAGGTCGACGGTGGTGGCCGAGAGGCTCACCGTGCCATCGTCGGCGAGCAGGTCGGGAAGCTCGACCAACGGGAACGCCCCGCAGGCGGCGACAGCAGACTGTCGCAGAAGTACGGCGGTCCGGGCCGAGTTCTCGAACGCGGCCGTACGCACTTCGTCGGCGTTGAACAGCCCGTCCGGCC
>JANPCI010000206.1:0-19346 GCA_031430875.1 Actinomycetes bacterium
CCAGCCGATCGGGCGGCGGCCCGACCCTCCCGCGAGGAGTTGACGCAACGCACTTGCGAGCTCGCGTCCGAACCCCATACGAACGGCCCGGCGATCCGCCTCGTACTCCGACGAGTGCCCGACGAGGTTGGCGAGTGCGTCGCTGCCGCGCAATGCGGCCGTGAAGATCCACGACACCCCGTTGACGACGACCGCGATGACGTTGCCGACTGCCGAGATCAGCGGCGAGTCGCGCCCGAAGCTCCCGGCCGCGGCGTGGGCGACGTTCTCCAGGAAGAACCCGATGCGTGCGAGGAGCACGACGGGCGCCGACAGCCAGTGCCCGATGGTGATCGCCACCGTGTGCAGCCCGAGGTGATGGCTCAACTCGTGCGCGAGCACGCCACGCAACTGCCCCTGTGACAATTCGTCGACGGCGTAGGTCGTGACGACGACGAGATGTCCTCCGCAGGCGAACGCGTTGAGTTCGTCCGACGGAAGGACGCGCACGACGAACCGGCTGGGAGGGAGGTCGTTGGCCTGCGCGATCCGCGCCCACAGCGGTTCGATGATGGCGGCCTCTTCGGGCGTCGGTCGGCGGGCACCGAGAAGGGGAGTGAGCACCAGTACCTGGATCGGTCGCACGAACAGCCCGAGTCCTGCCACCAGGAAGGCGAGTACGAACCACCAGTACGACAGCGCGGTCGCCCAGCCGATCGGCAGCCAGATCACGAACAGCGCGAGCAGGCTGAACGGGGTCATGGCAACGACGGGCGTGAACGCCCAGATCGCACCGCGGTCGACGCGTCGGGCGCCTCGGTGTGCTCGCATAGCGGTGGCAAGATTACGCACCGTGGTCGACGCTTGCTCGCGGTCTGGTGTTGTTCAAGATCGCCGCCGTTCCTCGCCTGTCGGTGGCGCTGAGGGTTACTCTCGCTTTCCGCCCATGAACGTGGGCGTGGAACACGTGAGGACAACGGGTGCAGAAGACGACGATGACGGAGCCGACAATCGAGCAGCAGATCCGCCTTCTGTTGGACGAGTCTGCGTCATGTCGGGCCGATGACGCCGACCGGGCACGGCAACTTGCGCTCGACGCACGCGTGCTGTCGCGTGCCCACCATCTTCGTGAGACGGAAGCCGAAGCGCTCTATCAGCTCGCCGCGATCGCTCATCAGCGGGGGCGTACCGAGTACGCGTTTGCGCTGGCGTCGGAGGCCGTCGAGCTCTCGGAACCCAACGAGATCAGCCTCACGCTCGCATGGTCGCTCCATCTGATCGGCGTCGTCTACTACCAGGCGAGCAACTATCCGGGGGCGCTGGATCACTGTCTCCAGGCCCTGCAGATTTATCGGGCAACCGATCACGCCATCGACGAGGGCCGGATCCTCCACTCGATCGCGGCGATTTACCAGTCGATGGCCGACTACACCCGGGCAGTCAGCACGTATGAGAACGCGCTGGCCGTCAACGAACCGTTGAACCGACCCGACGTCGACGCCATGGTGCTCGGCAACCTCGCTCGAATTCGCGGACGGCGCGGCCAACATGTCGAGGCGGTCAGCCTGGGGCGCCGCGCCGTCGAGTTGGCGCGTGTCCACGCGCCCCAGCTCGTCGGGAGCCTTCTCGCCGACCTGGCCGAGGCGCACGTCGGTCTGGCCGATCACGACGCGGCAGCTGCCTGTTTCGCCGAGGCTCGACGGGACTGGGACCAGCGTTCGATCGATGGCAACGACCTCAGTCCGACCGAGCAGCTCGGTGTGATGGTGTCGGAAGGGCGCGTCGCGCTGCGCAGCGGTCAGGTCGGCACGGCCATCGCCACACTGCTCGCCGCACTCGATCTCGCTGACCGTACCGACCATCGCGAACTCGAAGTCGAGGTGCACGACCTGTTGGCGATCGCCTACAAACAGGCCGGTCGCCACGCCGAGGCACTCGAGCACCGTGAGCGCCATTTCGCCCTGCATCGTGAGATCTTCAACGACGCGGCGGATCTGCGACTGCGTACCATCCAGGTCGCTCACGACAACGAGGCCGCTCGCCAACTCGCGGAGATCACACGTTTGAAGACCGTTGGGCTCGTGGCCGACTATGCAGCGGCCCATGCCGACGTCGACGCATACCACCTCGAGGCATTCGAGCGAGTCGCCGCGCTGGCCGAGTTCCGTGGCGGCAACACCACCAAACACACGAGCGCCGTTGGCGACCTCGCAGCCGAGATCGGCCATGCGATCGGCCAACAACCCGAATGGTGCGAACGGTTACGGCTCGCCGCGCGCCTGCACGACATCGGCAAGGTTGCGGTGTCCGACACGGTGCTGCTCAAGCCGGGCCCGCTCACCGTCGAGGAGTACCACGAGGTCAAGCAACACACGGTGCTCGGCCGCCGGCTGCTCTCCGGGGTGTCGACCGAGCTCTTCGCGCTGGCCGCCGAGGCCGCATGGTCACACCACGAGTGGTGGGACGGCTCGGGCTACCCCAATGGGCTCAATGGGTTGGCGATTCCGCTGGCAGGTCGAATCGTCGCGATTGCCGATGTCTTCGACTCGCTGGCGACCCGCCGGGTCTACAAGCGTGAATGGAATCTCGCCGAGTCGGTGCGTTTCGTCATGTCAGGGTCGGGCTCGCAGTTCCAACCCGATCTCGTCGACGCGTTCGTCAAGGTGATGATCGCTCGCCACCCTGAACTGTCCGACGACCTCCAGTAACTCGCGTCTCATGTCAGGGCGTTCGTCACCCAACGTCGGACGAACGTTGCGAGGTCGTCGACGGTGACGTTGTCGCCGAGGCGTCCGTTGCGATATGAGTTGGAGAACGACGACACCGCACCGAGCACACCGACGGCGACGAGGCTCGATGGTGCATCCGCGATGTCGCCGGCCCGTTGACCCTCCTCCACGAGGCGTCGCACGTCGTCGAGGTAGACACCGGCACCTTCGTCGAGCACGTCGGCGAACTCCGGATCGCTGCGCTCCACGTCGAGCAACGCAAAGTACGCGGCATGGTCGGCCATGAATCGCACGCTCGCTTCGGCCCCGTTTGCGATCCGGGTGACGGCGTCGGCAGTCGGGTCGAGCACGTCGCCTTGCGCGCGTCGTAGGCGGAGTCGCATTGTTCGAACGAGCTCGGCGAACAGCGCGCCCTTCGTCGGGAAGTACCAGTAGAAGAGGCCTTTGGCGACACCGGCTGACGCGCAGATGTCGACGACGCGTGTCGCTGCGTACCCGCGGTCGGCGAAGAGTTCGGCGGCGGCATCGAGCAGCTGCTGCTTGCGTTCGAGGCCGTGATCGGTGTGTTGGCGGTCGTCTCTCGGCGCTGCGTTCTCCAGGGCGCCGGCGTTCGTCACGCCGACAGTCCAACCGATCTTGACCCGCGGGTCAAGACGGCGAAACGGCGCGGGGTACGATTGGCGGCGATGGCTGGGACCCGTGACGAGCGCATCTCGCTGCGGACCCGCAACGACAAGTGGCAGAACATCCCGCTGCGCATCGAGATGTCCGAGTGCATCAACTGCGATGCCTGCCTGCGGCACTGCCCGCCGCATTTCGGTGCGATCTTCAACCACGGCGCCGACGTGATCATCATCCCCGAGCTGTGCAGCAGCTGCGACAAGTGTCTGCCCGTGTGCCCGGTCGACTGCATTTATCCCGATCCCGACTGGCAGGCGACCATCGTCCCCGACGACTGGTGGGACGAACCCCTCAGCCCGAACGACCCCTACCGCTGACGTACACGATGTGTCCAGACACATCGTGTACGAATTCGAACATTCGACGGGTGAGAGTTCCGGACGGCCCCCGACCGAGTAGAACGTGGGCAATGACGACGCCAGCAGTACTGCCCGGAGCCGAGCCGATGTCGCACGAGGGGACGACCGATGTCGGCGTCCTGGTGCTGCACGGATTCACCGGCAACCCGATCTCCATGCGGGGCCTCGCCGACACGATGGTGGCGGCAGGCCACTCCGTCGAGATGCCGCTCCTGCCGGGCCACGGCACGACGATCGACGACATGCTCGACACCACCTGGGCTGACTGGACCGCGGAGGTTGCCGCGGCGCACGATCGGCTGGCAGAACGCTCCGATCGGATCGTCGTGATGGGGTTGAGCATGGGCGGAGCGCTGACGCTCTGGTCGGGATTCGAACTGGGCGACATCGCCGGCCTCGTGTGCATCAACCCGGCAACCACGCCACTTGCCCCCGAGGTGATCGAGATGATCAGTGAAATGGTGGCTGACGGAACGGAGATCGCCCCAGCCATCAGCGGCGACATCGCCGACCCCGACGGCGAGGAGAATGGATATGACGGCACGCCGCTGCGAGCCCTGCTGTCGTTCATGAACGACGGAATTGCGCCGCTCGCGGACCGCTACGGCGAACTCACCGTGCCGCTGTTGTTGATCACCTCACGCCAGGACCACACCGTGGAGCCGGCCAACAGCGAGCACCTCGCCGGAACCTACGGCGGCGACGTCGAGCACGTGTGGCTCGAACGCAGCTACCACGTCGCCACCCTCGACTACGACGCGGACGACATCAACCGCCGAGCCGTCGAGTTCGTCGCTCGCGTCACGGCGGGGTGATCATGCTCGCCAGCATTCCGAGCCCATCGTTCAACTCGATCGACATCGGCCCGCTCAGCCTGAACATGTACGGGCTGATGATTGCGCTCGGCGTCATCGCAGCGGTTTGGTTGTTCGGCAGGCGCCTCGAGGAGCGTGGGGTCGGCACGAAGGACGATGCGAGTTCCATTGCCATCTGGGCTGTGCTCGCAGGTGTCATCGGAGCGCGGCTTTATCACGTCGTCACGGACTACGACCGGTTCCGCAACAACTGGGGTGAGATTCCCGCCATCTGGAACGGTGGCCTCGGCATTCCCGGCGGGCTACTGCTCGGCACCGTTGTCGGCATGTACATGGCGCAGCGTCGCGGAATTCCCATGGCGGTGGCTGCCACGTGTGCCGCGCCGGCAATCGCGCTCGCCCAGTCGATCGGTCGGTGGGGCAACTACTTCAACCAGGAGTTGTACGGCCGGCCCACCACCCTGCCGTGGGGATTGGAGATCGACGCAGTCCACATCCAGGACGGCTACGCGGTGGGCACCACGTTCCACCCGACGTTCCTGTACGAATCGCTGTGGTCGCTCGGGCTCGTGTTCGTGCTGCTGTGGATCGACAAGCGCTGGCGGCCCGCACCCGGCCAGCTGTTCGTGATGTACATCATCGGGTACGGGATCGGCCGGTTCTGGGTCGAAAGCATCCGCATCGATCGCGCCGACGAGTTCGCCGGGCTGCGACTCAACCAGTGGGTTGCGCTCGCTGCGGTGGTGATCGGCGGCATCGTGCTGGCGTGGATGCGCCGTCATCCGATCGCCGAACCGGTGGTCGGACACCCGATCGATCGCGACGACGACGATCTCGACGATCTGTCGAAGGTGTCCGAGGTCGACACCGATGACTTGGATACGTCGGACGACGACGACTTGGATACGTCGGACGACGACGACTTGGATACGTCGGACGACGACGACTCGGATACGTCGGACGACGACGACACGTCTTCGTCCGACCCTGACGACGCACCCTGACGCGCACCCACGCGCAGCGGGCCGAGCCAATCCGTCCGGGCAACGACCTCTTGGCCGTTGGTGGGAGCCATTGCTGCACATGCTCAACTGTGTCGGTGCCCGAACTTGTATCGCTGACAGGCCGATCCTTCGATGTGGTGGTCGACGTGGCCGATGGTGTTCCGATCGTTGTCCACTGGGGTGCCTCGCTGGGGGTTGACGCCGATCTTGCGGCCATGGCCGGGGCGCTCGGACGTCCGGAGGTGGCGGGCGCCATGGCCCAGGTGGCTCCGATCAGCGTGGTGCCACTTCACGCCGACGGCTTCCCAGGCCGGCCGGGGCTGATGGGGCGGCGAGCGGGTGGTCGCTCGTGGTCGCCTCGCTTCGTCACGGTGTCGCATCGTCGGCAGGGCCAGGCGTTGATCGTGGAGTCGATCGACGAACGAGCTGAACTCTCACTCGTGACCACGATCGACGTCGGCGACGCGCTGACGGTGAAGGCAACGCTGACCAACACCGCAACACACCGGTACTCGCTCGACGCCCTGACGATCACGCTTCCACTGCCTGCTCACGTCGACGAACTCCTCCGCTTCGATGGCCGTTGGGCACGCGAGTTCCAGCCGGTTCGGTCGCCGTGGGCCGACGGTTCGATGCTGTCGGAGAACCGGCGAGGACGAACGTCGCACGAGCGGGTGCCGCTGCTCTTCGCCGGCGCCCACGGCTTCGGCGAGTGGATCGGCGAGGTGTGGGGGGTCCACATTGCGTGGAGCGCGAACCACACGGTGCTCGCCGAGCGGCTCGCCGACGGCCGCCGATACGTGCAGGCCGGCGAGCTACTGCACCCCGGCGAGATCGTTCTCGAACCCGGCGAGTCGTACTCCACGCCGTCGGTCGTTGCGGTGCACTCGGACCGTGGCCTCACTCCGGCCACGTGGGGATTTCATCGAGTCGTGCGATCGAGCCCCTCGCATCCGACCACCCCGCGACCGGTTCTGCTGAACACCTGGGAGGCCGTCTACTTCGACCACGACACCGACCGGTTGTGCGAGCTCGCAAACGTCGCCGCGTCGGTCGGCGTCGAGCGGTTCGTGCTCGACGACGGATGGTTCGGGTCGCGACGCGACGACACGTCGGGGCTCGGCGACTGGTGGGTGTCGCCCGATGTGTACCCCAACGGGCTGGCGCCGCTCATCGACCACGTCACCGGGCTCGGGATGGAGTTCGGAATCTGGGTCGAGCCCGAGATGGTGAATCCGAACAGCGAACTGCTGCGGGCGCATCCCGAGTGGGCCCTGGTGACCGACGGCTACGAAGCGGTGCTCGGTCGCAATCAGCTCGTGCTCGACCTCGCTCGTCCCGAGGCGTTCGCGCACATCCTCGGGTTGCTCGATGCGCTGCTTCGCGATCACGACATCTCCTCCGTGAAATGGGACATGAACCGCGACCACGTGCAGGGCGCGGGCTTCGACGGCGCCGCGGGCACCCATGCCCAGACCCTGGCCTTGTATGCGCTGCTCGACGAGTTACGGGTGCGGCATCCGATGGTCGAGTTCGAGTCGTGTGCGAGCGGCGGCGGTCGGGTCGACCTCGAAATCCTCCGACGAACCGAGCGGGTGTGGACGAGCGACTGCAACGATGCGCTCGAGCGCCAGACGATCCAACGTGGCGCCTCGATGCTGATCCCGCCCGAGGTGATGGGCGCGCACATCGGCCCGACCCGGGCTCATACGACGGGCCGCGTGCACACGCTTGCGTTTCGGGCGGCGACGGCGCTGTTCGGGCATCTCGGGGTGGAGTGGGACGTCACGAAGCTCGACGAGCGCGATCGCGAGTCGCTCGCCGCGGCGGTCGCCCTGCACAAGCGGTTCCGACCGCTCCTGCACAGCGGCGACACGGTGCGCTTCGACACCGAGGGGCCGTATTGCGCTCACGGTGTGTATGCGTCGGACCGTTCGGAAGGCCTGGTGTCATTCGCGCAATTGACCACGGCGCCGAGCCTCACGCCGCCTGCGCTCCGCCTGCCCGGTCTCGACCCGGATCGCACGTACCGGGCCGAGCACGTTGCGCTGCCTCGTGAGCGGTGGGGCCTCGCCCCCGGTCAACCTGCGTGGCTCGCGAGCGGCGTGGAGTTGACCGGCCGGCAACTGGCCGTCCATGGACTCCGCCCCCCCGTGCTGCACCCCGAGTCGGCCGTGCTGTTCCACCTCCTCGCCCTGTAACCCCCCCCACCCCACCCCACCCCACCCCACCCCGAAATTCGGAGCCGATGTTGCGGTGGGCGCGCACTTCACTCCGAATTTCGGGTTGGGGTGCTGGTTCACCGTGTGGTCGTGGCCACACCGCGGAAGCGAACGGGCGGCTCGCTGATCTCCTCGGCGTAGTGGGCGCCCCAGCCGGCGATGCGCGCAACCGCGAAGATCGGCGTGTTCGGCTCGAGTCCGGCCGCCCACGTGAGCGCCCCGAGCGCAAGATCCACGTTCGGTTGGTGCGACATCACCCGTCCCGCCTCCGTCACGACGGCGTCGACGAGTCCAACTGCGTCGGGGTCGAGCCGGCGCACGCAGTTGATCAATGGAGGGAACCTCGGGTCGACGCCCCGGTAGACCTTGTGGCCGAACCCGGGGATGGGGCGACGGTTGGACCGTAGTTGGGCGATCACGCTGGCGGGCTCCGCATCGGCGCACCTCGCAAGAAACCGGTGAGCCTCGGAGGACGCCGCACCGTGGAATGCGCCCTCCATGCTGGCCAGCCCGGCCGCGAAGGCCACAGCGGGCGTGGTTCGCACCGACGCTGCGATTCGCACGGCGAGCGTGCTCGTGGCCAACTCGTGGTCGGCGAGCAGGACGAGCGCAGTGTCGATCGCATCGATGAGTTCGGGTGTCGGGCGACGTCGCCATGCGGACGTGAGCCGGTGTGCGTAGCGCCCCGTCCGGCGAGTCGAGCCGAGCAGATCGGGGACCGCGAGGAGCAGCCGTCGCGCCGCATCGGCCGGGGAATCATCGGGATGGAGTCCATCGAGGAGGTACGACCCGGTAGCGATCCGGGCGATCGGCGACATCTGCAGAACAGCGGCCGGGGCGACTCCGGTGCGGTCCGCCGGCGAGAGCGCCGGCCACTTCGTTGCGAAGGGAATCGCTTCGGTCTCGTCCGACCAGAGCAACTCGGCGATGTCTTCGAAGCGATGGCTCACCGCGAGGTCGAAGACGTCGTGGCCGCGATAGCGCAACGACGACTCGTCGATCGTGGTGATGTCGGAGGAGATCTGCACGTCGATGGTCGATCGCGGTCTGGTTGGCGCGCGACGACTCCGTTGCGCCAATCGCTCGACCTCGTCGCGGGCAAACAACGACGTCCGCCCATCGGCTCCAGTCGTGCGTGCGAGCAGGCCGCGACTCACGTAGGCGTACAGCGTCGGCTTCGACACGTTCAGCATGGTGGCTGCTTCGGATGATCGGATCAGCGTGCTCATCGCTCCATCCTGCGTCAGCAGGTTGATGTCGTCAACGTTGATCGAATCAATGTTGATTTCGAGGGTTGACCGACTGACACTCGACGCATGACACAACAACTCATCGAGGTTCCTGCCGGTCTCAACGGCGTCATCGCCGCCGACACCACCATCGGCGCGGTCGACGGCGACCGAGGCTCTTTCCACTACGGCGAGCACGATGCAACCACCCTTGCCAGGACCCGCTCGTTCGAGGATGTGTGGTTCCTGCTCCGCAATGGTCGGCTCCCGACGCCCGACGAGGCGGCGGAGTTCCGGGCCGTGGTCGCTGGGCTGCGTTCGGTCCCGGCGGCGTTGATTCCTGTGATCGAGGTCGTGTCGGATCAGGACGCGTCGATGCTGGCGAAGCTTCGAGCGGTGCTGTCGGTGTCGGCTGGTCTGCTCGGGCTCGACCCGGTGATCGATGTCGACGACGCCGAGCGCCGGGACCAAACGCTTCGCCTCGCCGCACTGGTGCCCTCGATCCTCGCCGCGCTCCATCGGGCGGGCCACGGGGAGGAGCCGATCGAGGTTGACTCGTCTCTCGGCCATGCCGCCTCATATCTCCATCAGGTGACCGGAGTCGTGCCAACGCCGGTCGCGGCCCGGGCGGTGGAGCAGTACATGATCCTCACCATCGACCACGGGTTCAATGCGTCGACCTTCACGGCCCGAGTGGTCGCGTCGACGGGTGCCGATCCCGCCGATGCGGTGTGCGCAGCGCTCGGTGCACTGTCGGGCCCGTTACATGGCGGCGCTCCGAGCCGGGCCCTCGATGCGCTCGACGAGATCGGGACCGTCGACCGGGCCGCCGACTGGGTCCGTGGGGAGGTGGCCGCCGGCCGCAGGATCATGGGGTTCGGCCATGCCGTCTACCGCGCTCCCGATCCGCGTTCGGGGCTCCTCCGAGAGGTGGCCGAGCGGCTCGGCGGCGAACTCGTCGACTTCGCGATCGCCGTCGAGGCCGAGATCCTCGTCACGCTCGCCGAGCTCAAGCCGGGCCGGCCACTGCCGAGCAACGTCGAGTTCTACGCCGGCGTCGTGATGGAGACAGCCGGCCTGCCCCGCACGATGTTCACACCGACGTTCGCCGTCAGCCGGACCGTCGGCTGGTGTGCCCACATCGTGGAACAGGCGGCCGTCGGCAAACTCATCCGCCCCTCCTCCCGCTACACCGGCCCGCCCCCCACCCTCTGAAATTCTCCTGAGAGTGCGCGCTCAGCGCGCACTCTCAGGAGAATTTTGGGGGGGAGGGCGGGTTGGAGGGGGCGGTAGCGTTGGGGGTCGTGTCCGATCGCATCACCCCCGAGGCTGTCGCGAAGGTGGCCAAGCTCGCTCGGCTGTCGCTCAGCGACGACGAACTGCGCCAGGCGACCCACCAATTGAGCGACATGCTCGACCACTTCGCCGACATCGACGCACTCGACCTCGACAATGTCGAGCCGATGACCCACCCCACCCCGATCGCCAATGTGATGCGCGAGGACATCGAGATGGACTGCCTCGACCATGACGAGGTGCTCGCTGCGGCACCGGCGGCAGAGGACGGTCGCTTTCGCGTGCCACCGATCATCGGGCTGGACGACTGATGGCCGATCCGACCGAGTCATCAATCGTGACTGCCACCGACATCGCGTGGAATGTCCGCAACAACGTCGTCACGGCGACCGCTGTCGTCGAACGGCACCTCGCCGAGATCGCACGTCGTGAGGGCGACATCCATGCGTTCAACCTCGTGCTCGCCGACGAGGCCCGAGCTCGGGCAGCCGAGATCGACGAAGCGGTCGCCGTCGGGCGTGATCCCGGTGCGCTGGCCGGCGTGCCCATTGCCCTCAAGGACAACATGTGCACCCGCGGCATCCCGACGACGTGCTCGTCGAGGATCCTCGACGGCTGGAAGCCGCCCTACGACGCCACAGTCGTCACCAAGCTGCGCGAGGCCGGTGCAGTGATCGTCGGCAAGACGAACCTCGACGAGTTCGCGATGGGATCGAGCACCGAGAACTCGGCGTTCGGCCCGACCCACAATCCGCACGACACGAGCCGCGTGCCCGGGGGCTCCAGCGGTGGTTCGGCAGCGGCGGTGGCCGCAGGGTTCGCCGCGCTCGGCCTCGGTTCCGACACCGGTGGCTCGATCCGTCAGCCCGCAGCACTGTGCGGGGTGGTCGGCGTGAAGCCCACCTACGGCGCGGTGAGTCGCTACGGACTCGTGGCGTTCGCGTCGAGCCTCGACCAGATCGGGCCATTCGCGACCACCGTCGCCGACGCGTCGCTGCTGCTGGAAACGATCTCGGGCCACGATCCGATGGACTCGACGTCGATCCGCCAGGGCCCGCTCGACATCACCCGTCACCTCGACTTCGGTGTTGCCGGCCTGCGGGTCGGTCGGATCACCGACCTGCCGGAAGGTGCGAGCCCCGATGTCGTGGAGCGCCTGGAACAGGCCTTCGACGCTCTCCGTGAGGCCGGCGCCGAGATCGTCGACGTCGAGGTACCTGCATTCACCTATGGCCTGACCGCTTACTACCTGATCGCACCGGCGGAGGCGTCGAGCAATCTCGCCCGATACGACGGGGTGCGTTTCGGTCATCGCGTCGAGGCGCCAGACACCAACGCCATGTACATGGCCACGCGCACTGATGGCTTCGGCGCCGAGGTGAAGCGCCGCATCATGCTGGGCACCTATGCGCTGTCGGCGGGCTACTACGACGCCTACTACGGCCGGGCGCTGAAGGTTCGTCGACGCATCGCCGCCGACTTTGCCACCGCCTACGAGCGAGCCGATGTGCTCCTCACCCCGGCGTCGCCGACCGTGGCGTTCCACCTCGGTGACAAGACCTCGGATCCGATGTCGATGTACCTCTGCGACACCTACACGATCCCGTCGAATCTCACCGGCGATCCTGCGATGAGCGTGCCGTTCGGCTCCGGCGACGCTGGCCTGCCCGTCGGAGTGCAGATCCTCGCCCCCGCCCTGCAGGAGGCGACCATGTTCCGAACTGCAGCCGAACTCGAACGGAGAACGCCGAAGTGAGCGACACCGTCACGACAGAAGCCGCATGGACGTTGCGGGGCTACGAGATGGTCGTCGGCCTCGAGGTTCACGTCGAACTCGCCACCCGCACGAAGCTCTTCTCGGCCTCCCCCAACCGTTTCGGCGACGAACCGAACACCAACATCGACCCCGTCACTCTCGGCCTGCCCGGCGCACTCCCCGTGCTCAATCGCCAGGCCGTCGAGCTCGCCATGCGGCTCGGGCTGGCGGTCAACTGCAGGGTCCAGCGCTCCACCTTTGCCCGCAAGAACTACTTCTACCCTGACATGCCCAAGGCGTACCAGATCAGCCAGTACGACGAGCCGATCTGTGTCGACGGCTGGCTCGACCTTCCCGATGGCTTCCGGGTCGGCATCGAACGCGCACACCTGGAAGAGGACACTGGCAAGTCGACCCACGTCGGCGGCACCGGTGGGCGAATCCATGGCAGTGACCACTCGCTGATCGACTTCAACCGCGCCGGCGTTCCGTTGGTCGAGATCGTGAGCCGTCCCGACATTCGCAACCCCGAACAGGCCAAGGCGTACGTCAACGAATTGCGAGCCATCCTCGTGGCCGTTGGCGCCTCCGACGCGAAGATGGAGGAAGGCTCGATGCGCGTCGATGCCAACGTCAGCGTCCGCTTGCCGGGCGCGGAGTTCGGCACGCGCTGCGAGATCAAGAACGTCAACTCGGTGCGCTCGGTCGGCCGGGCGATCGAGTACGAGGCGCAACGCCAGGTCGCCCTGCTCGAAGCGGGCGAGTCGATCCGTCAGGAGACCCGTCACTGGGACGAAACCGACGGCCGAACACACACTCTGCGCAGCAAGGAAGATGCCGACGATTACCGGTACTTCCAGGAGCCCGACCTCGTCGTTGTCGACCCCGATCCCGAGTGGATCGAGCGCGTCCGGTTCTCGCTGCCGGTGCTCCCAGCGGCACGTCGCATCCAGCTCGCGGAGGCGACGGGCCAACGCCCCGACTCCGAAGCCGTGCTCGTCGTGACTGATCGTGCCCAGGACGCGTACGTTCTCGCCGTCGCAACCGCCGGCGGCGATGCGGGTCGTGCCCTCGTTCACGTCAAGGAAGCCTTCGCCGACGAGGGTGGGCAGCCATCGGTGCCGGCGTCCGACCTCGCGGCCCTCACCCGAATGGAGGTCGACGGCGAGTTGACCGCCACGCAGGCCAAGCAGGTGCTCGCCGAGATCGTCGCCAACGGAGCGGGTGACGCACGAGCGATCGCCGCATCGAAGGGTTTCGAGGCGCTGGAGACGGGTGAGTTGGAGCCGATGGTCGACGATGCGATCGCTTCCCAACCTGATGCCTGGGCCAAGTTCTGCGCCGGCGAGGGCAAGGCGTTGGGGGCACTGGTCGGCGCCGTGATGAAGGCCTCGAAGGGTCAGGCCGACGGCAAGGCCGTCACCGCATTGCTCGAACAACGCCGCGACGCAACGGGCTGATTCCGACACGCTTGACACATCTGGTGCGTGGTGTGCCGCCGGGCGCGGCGGCTGGCGCACCATCAGGGTCGGGAGATTGGTGCTGTGGATACTGTGCGGCTCACTGCAACCGTATGAGGAGGAGCGAGATGGCCGAGGCCGAAGCGCAGGGCAGCGAACTCAAGAACACCGGATACGAAATCTTCATCGCGATCCTGTCGATCCTGTCGATCGTCAACATCGTGCTGCTCGTCGCGATCGACGACCCGAACCTCGACAGCGTGCTCTACGTGATGAACGTGCTGTTCAGCGTGATCTTCCTGGCCGACTTCACGTTCCGCCTGTTCACGGCCGACTCGAAATCCCGATACTTCTTCCGTGAGTTCGGTTGGGCCGACCTGCTCGCCAGCTTGCCCTTCGAGCAGTTGAAGATCCTCCGGGTCTTTCGCCTGCTGCGGGTGTTTCGTCTCCTACGCGCCTACGGCGCCAAGAACATTGCTCGAAGTCTGGTCAAGGACCGAGCCGGTAGCGCTCTGTACGTGCTGCTCCTGATGGGCATCCTCGTGCTCGAATTCGGCAGCCTCGCGATCCTGCAGTTGGAGCAGCATCAACCGGGGGCGAACATCACGACGGGTTCCGACGCGGTCTGGTACGTCATCGTGACGATCTCAACGGTCGGGTACGGCGATCAGTTCCCGGTCACGAACCGAGGTCGCATGTTCGGTGCGTTCATCATCGTTATCGGTGTCGGGATCTTCGGCACGTTCACGGGTTACCTCGCCAACTTCTTCCTCGCTCCGCCGAAGAAGGCGACCGTGCCGGAGACGTCGACAGCCGAGGTCGATGTGCGATCAAAGGTCGCGGAGCTCCGCGAGCTCATTGCCGAGCAACAGGCCCAGCAACAGGCTGCGATGGATGAGATCGAGGTACTCCTCGCGCCTGGCGGCGTGTGACGTCGGCGAGGAGTTACGGGTTTCCAAGTGACGGGACGAGGCGCTTTGCGTCGCGTTGCGCGCCGAGCACGGACTGGAGTTGGCTCAGTTCCTTGGCTGCTTCACCGACGAGGTTCTGGCGTTCCTGCGGGTCGGTCGTCAGGTTGTGCATCTCGAAGACAGCCTCGGCGGCTGGCGGCGCGAACGGGTTCGCAGCAATGCCGTGGTCGGCGTTCCAGTCATCGAGTCGCTCGTAGTAGTGATTGAGCTTCCACAACTCCGGCGCGCCGTTGGCGCCGGTGGGCAGTGTGGTGATGATCGATTCGATGTTCGACGGGTGCTCGATCGCGTCGAATGGCACTCCGGTCAGCAGGTTGTTCTGATTGATCCCGCGGGAGATGTCGTCCTCGGTCATGAAGTAGACCGGCGTCGCGACGTCGGCCGCGGTTGCGGTGCCGGTGAGGAGGCCGCTGAGGTCGCGGCCCGGAAGCGGACGTGCTTCGGTGTGGTTCGCGCCGACGCCTGCGGCGGCGCGTTCGATGTCGATGCCGGCGAGCCCCATCAGTGTCGGGATCAGATCGACGTGGCTCGTCGGCGTGGAGATGCCACCCGGGACCTGTGCGATGCCGGGACCGGTCACCACGAGCGGGACACGGGTGGCTTCGTCGAACGCGTTGCACCATTTCTGCTGGAGACCACCATGAGCGCCGAGCAGGTCACCGTGGTCGGAGGTGAACACCACGATCGTGTCATCGGCCATACCCGACGCCTGCAGCGCATCGAGGATCCGCCCGATGGCCTGATCGACAATCTTGTGCAGGTAGTAGTAGAGGCGCCGGTAGGCCAGATCGGCAGGTTGGTCGGCGGCCATCGTGGGCCACGCCGTCTTGAACTGTTCCTGGCACCCCGGGCGCCCGGCGAACGAATCGGATTGCGAGGGTGCTTCGGCGATGTCGGGCACGCTGTCGTCGGGCCCGGCAAACCCGAGCAGCAACTCATACAGCCCGCCGGCGAACGCGATGTCGTGCGGGTTCACGAACGACGCAACGGCAAGCCATGGCCCGTCACTCGATGCCTTCGCCAGGTCGCCGAACATGTCGGCCACCTGCTCGGCATACACACCGTCTTTCACCGTGCCACAGTCGGACTTCGCGACGCCGTGGGGTTCACGGCCGACCCAGCCGGAAAACCCGAACGGATCCAACCGGTTCGCCTTGCGGTACGCCTCGACCGCCGACTCGATGGGTGTCCCGTTGTCGTCGGAAGCCATCAGGCCTTCGTGGCTGCCCGGAATCGTCAGATTCGAATGCGACACGTGCCACTTGCCTCGGTAGTGGGTCTGATAGCCGCCGGCACGGAACCAATCACCCAGCGTCGGGACCCCAGCAGGATCGAGCCAGCCCATTGCGGGGTCGGTGTCCTTCTTGGCAAGGCCGTCGGTCTTCGACACGCCATGCAACGACGGGTACTGGCCCGTGAACAGCGTCGCCCTGCTCGGCACACACGCGGTGGAACCCGCATAGTGCCGATGCAACTCGAGCCCGCCGCCACGAAGCCGCTCACGAGCCGGCATCTGCGAACGACGAAACTCGGCAACCGCCTCGGTCTCGTACGGCGGCGGGTAGCGCTCTTCGTCCGTCATGATCAGCAAGATGTTCGGCGAGCTCATCATCGCAACCTACGTCACGAAACCTCGCTGGATGGCACGCTGACGTGGCGGAACCATTGCCTCGGCGAAGCTGTGGGTGAAGCAGCAGCCTCGACTCCCAAGCACACCCTGCTAGACCGTCGCGGTGGACATCGGCACGGCCATGGGGGCGGGATGGTCGTCGGGCATCAGCGTCTACGGCGTGGTCGCCCTCGTCGGTGTCGCCGGACGCTTCGGTTGGATCGACGCGCCGTCGTTCGTCGAGCAGTGGTGGGTGCTCGGTGTGGCCGCCGCACTCTTTCTCGTGGAGTTCGTGATCGACAAGATCGCGCTCGTCGACACCGCATGGGACAGCGTGCACACCCTGATCCGGCCCGTCGTCGGTGGATATCTGATGAGCACGGCGACCGACACGCAGTTGTCGGTGCCGGCGTTGGCCGTGTCGGGAGTGTTGCTGGCGCTGAGCAGTCACAGCGCCAAGGCGTCAACGCGTCTCGTCGTGAATGCCTCTCCCGAACCGGTGTCGAACGTCGCGGTCAGCCTGGGCGAGGATGGGCTCGTCTTCGTTGTGATGGCGCTCGCGATCTCCCGCCCGAAGCTCGCCGTCGTCGTGGTCGCACTGCTGACGATCGCGTCTGTCGTGGTCGCAATCGTGTGCTACCGGATCGCTCGTCGTGTCGGCCGACGGCTCCGCTCGGGCACCCGCGCTGCGATCGATCGAGGTCAGCGCGACATCGATCCATGACGGTCCACGAGCAAGCGCTCGCCGCCGAGCCCACGTTGTTCTGACTCGTTGTCGGCGGTGTGGCGTTGCGACACTCGGCGATGGACTTCGAGATCCCCGCCGACATCCACGCCACACTCGCTGAGCTCGACGCCTTCATCGAGGCCGAGATCAAGCCGCTGGAGCAGCAGGACGACAACATCCGGTTCTTTGATCATCGCCGAGAATGGGCGCGCACCGACTTCGACAACGACGGTGTGCCACGCGCCGACTGGGAGGCGCTCCTGCGCGAGATGCGTCGTCGAGCCGACGCGGCGGGTTGGCTGCGTCTCGCCCTTCCGGTCGAGTTCGGCGGCCAGGACGCCAGCAATCTGAAGATGGCGATCATCCGCGAACATCTCGCTCACAAGGGGCTCGGCCTGCACAACGACCTGCAGAACGAGTCATCGATCGTCGGCAACTTCCCGACCGTGCTGATGATGCGCGACTTCGGCACCGAGCAGCAGAAAGTCGACTGGATGCCCGGCTTTCTCGACGGCACCCGCCGGTTGGCGTTCGGCCTCACCGAGCCGAACCACGGCAGCGACGCCACCTACATGGAGACCACGGCCGTGCGCGACGGTGATGAATGGGTGATCAGCGGGATGAAGCGCTGGAACTCCGGGCTCCATCACGCCACCCACGACATCATCTTCGCGCGCACCTCTGGGGAACCCGGTAGCCCGAAGGGGATCAGCGCGTTCCTCGTGCCGACCGATGCGCCCGGCTTCAAGGTCGAGTTTTTCTGGTGGACGTTCAACATGCCCACCGATCACGCCGAGGTGAGCCTGACCGACGTTCGCGTCGGTGCGGATGCATTGTTCGGTGAGGCCGATCGGGGTCTGGAACTTGCCCAGCACTTCGTGCACGAGAACCGGATCCGTCAGGCGGCGTCGTCGCTCGGTGCGGCCCAGTACTGCATCGACGAAGCCGTCGCCTACGCCAACAGCCGGACCACGTGGGGCAAGAAACTGTCGGTCAACCAGGGCATCCAGTTCCCGCTCGTTGAGCTGCACACGGAGGCCGCCATGTTGCGCCAACTCGTGCGGTACACGGCGACGATGCTCGACACGAAGCATCACATGGAGGTCACGCACCTCGTGGCGATGTGCAACTACCGCGCCAACCGTCTCGCATGTGATGCAGCCGACCGTGCAATGCAAACCTGTGGCGGTGTCGGCTACTCCCGCCACATGCCGTTCGAGCACATCTACCGCCACCACCGTCGGTACCGCATCACTGAAGGGTCCGAGGAGATCCAGATGCGCAAGGTCGGCCAGCACCTCTTCGGCTTCGGCCGCAAGTAAACGAGACGCCCGGTCCAGACGCCCGGTCCAACACAGGGGTCCAGACACACGGGTCCAAACGTCACGTTTGACCCGGCACCGTGTGACGTTTGGTCGGGTACGGTCCACGCGATGGGAGCACGCATCGAACGGATCACCTTCACCGGCAGCCAGGGAGCCGAGTTGGCCGCCCGACTCGACCTGCCCGCTGGGCCGCCGAAGGCGTTCGCGCTCTTCGCCCACTGCTTCACCTGCGGTAAGGACATCCACGCCGCGTCGCGGATCGCCAATGCGCTGACCGACGTCGGTTTCGGGGTGCTGCGATTCGACTTCACGGGGCTCGGCATGAGCGACGGCGAGTTCGCCAACACCAACTTCACGTCGAACACCGAGGATCTCGTTGCCGCCGCCGACTGGTTGCGGACCAACCATCGCGCTCCCCAGGTGCTCATCGGGCACTCTCTCGGCGGGTCGGCTGTGCTCGCCGTCGCCGGGTCGATCGCCGAAGTGCGCGCCGTCGCGACGATCGGCGCTCCGTCGAGCCCCGAACACGTCACCGGGGTGTTCTCGTCGTCGCTCGACCAGATCGAGTCCGACGGCGCCGCCCAGGTGCAGCTCGCGGGTCGGACGTTCACCATCCGTCAGCAGTTCGTCGACGATCTCCGCAATCACGTTGTCACCGAACGGGTCGCGACGATGCGCAAGGCACTGCTCGTGATGCACTCACCGATCGACAACACCGTCGGCATCGACAATGCAGCGGAAATCTTCCTCGCCGCCCGCCATCCGAAGAACTTCGTGTCGCTGGACGGCGCCGATCACTTGCTCTCGGGCGTCATCGACGCCGCATTCGCGGCTTCGATGATCGGGGCGTTCGCCAACCGGTACATCGTCGACGAGAGCGGGGCGCTCGACGCACCACGCTCGACCGCCCCGGTCGTTGTCGCCGAGACGAGCCAGGGGGCATTCCTCAATCACGTGGTGGTCGGGCGTCACCGGCTGCTCGCCGACGAGCCCGAGTCGGTCGGTGGATTCGATGCCGGGCCGTCGCCGTACGATTTCCTCGGCGCTGCACTCGGCGCCTGCACGTCGATGACGTTGCGGATGTACGCCGACCGCAAACAACTGCCGCTCGATCAGGTCACCGTCGAGGTCACGCACGGCAAGGTGCACGCCGACGACTGCGCCGAATGCGCCGACAACGAGCG
>JANPCI010000207.1:0-2382 GCA_031430875.1 Actinomycetes bacterium
GGTGGCCACGCGGTGCACGTGCCGTACCACATCACGTGGGACCTCGAACGCGTCGACCACCATGACGAAGACATCACCGAACTCGCCTCGATCGCCGACGTTCCGCTCTGGCTCGGGATCACCGATTTCTGACTGCGACGACTGTTGAGGCGCAGGGTCTGGCCCGCTGCTCAGGCGGCGTTGCGTCGGTTGGGTGGTCCGGTGTTGTGGATGGTGCCGTCGGGGAGTCGGAGTGTGAGTTGACGGTTGGGTCCGAGTTCGATGACCCAGCCGTCGTTGTGGATTCGGCTGTGATGTTTGGTGCAGATCGGGATCAAATTGTCGAGATCGGTTGTGCCGCCGTGACGCCACCAGATGATGTGGTGAAGTTTGCAACGGTCGTAGCCGACCGTGCAGCCAGGGATCGCACAGCCACGGTAGAGGCCACGCAACGCTCGACGTTGCGCCCGGTTCGCCAACCGTGTGCTGCGACCCAGGTTCAACTCGCCCGGTGCATGCAACACCACACCGTTACGCACCACCACCGCTGTCACGTCGGCATCACCGGCGAGATCGGCGAGCACCCGCGCCGGGATCTCAACAGGGATCGGCCACTCGGCGACCGGACCGGGCCCGTCGGTGGCAGCGTCGGCGTCGGCGTCGATGACCACCACGAACTCGGCGCGCCCCGAGCGTGCGACACCGGCGGTGCCTTCGATCAACGCCATCAACGCGTGACCGGCAAGGAACTTCTGTTTCTCGAACGGATCATCCGGGCAACCCTCAGGAACCGCCTGGGCGAACATCGCCTCGATCGTCGCGGCAAGTTTGGCGCCCAGACGCACCCCGGTGACCGGATCGAACATGCCCCGCAGGTTCCACATCCCGTCGCCGTCGACCCAAGTGGCCACCCGAACACTGCGGCGTTGCCGCCCGAGACGTGCGATGCCGTCATCAGCCAGGATCCGTTGCACCTCGAGAGCCACCCGACGAGCGAACTGCTCCGGTGTCGACACCCCAGCAACCGCCACCAAACTGTCGGCCTGCGCCAACAACTCGTCGCGTTGCGCCACCGGTAACTGCACTGCGGCACGAGTGACGACATCGATATGAGCAGCCGTCGTTGCACCATCACCCAACGCGCCGGCCAGCTTCGGTGTCGCCGCGAGCGTCCTGGAACGCTGCGTCACCTTCACGGCAGCACCCAGCGACATCTTCGACGCCTTCGCGACCCGGGCCTCGGCGAAACCGTCAGCAGACAACTTGGCCACCAACAACCCATGCTGGGCGTCGGCCCACGCCTGCACCTCCCGCACCGCCACCAGACCCGACTCGATCAGATCATCGGACGCTGCAGCATCGTCGAGCACCCCAACAATGCGGTGCACACGCTCGGCAACAGCAACAGCATCCATACCCCCAACCATAAACAGGGGGTCTCACACAGTTAGCCGGTCCCGGCGAGCTCAGGCGAGGGGGGCGAGAAGCTCGTCGAGCGCCACCGCAATGGCGGGGTGGATCTCGTCGGCCTCGGCCCAGTCGGCGAGTTCGTCACGCAGGTCTTCGGCTGCCTCGCGCTGTTTACCGCCGCGGCGCTCGATCACGTTGCGCAGCTCGTCGGCGAGCGCTTCACCTGACACACCGATGAGTTCGGGGTCACCCTCCACTTGGGCGAGGAAGACCTCGATGTCGTCGGTCGCCGGGAACCCGGGGATCACTTCGTCGACCGGCGCCTGGGTCGTCTCGACCGGTTCCGCCACGGTCAGTACGATCACGGGCAGCGTGGTCGACGGTGGCTGGGTGTCGGTGATCGTCGCCGCTGCGGCATCCGCGGGCACGGTGACGACGGCATCGTCGGCGCTCGGGTTCCCTGAGTCGCCGAGTGTCGCGGCCGCGATGACTCCCCCGAGTACGACCAACAGGACGGCGAACATCACCACCGCTTTGCGAGCGGTGCGGTCTCGTCGCGCCCGTTTGCCAACGTTGATCGGCGCAACCGGGAGGACCTTGGTGGCATCCAAGCCGGCACTCGCGGGTCTCGTCGTCGAATCCATCAGCTGTGTTGCGTCGGTGGGCGATCCGGCGCTCGTCGACGTGGTGGCGTCGAGTAGCGCGAGCAACTCGGCTGCTGTTGCAGGACGGTCAACCGGCTCCGTCGCCAGCGCACACGCGATCGCCGCTGCCAGCGCAGTGGGAACGTCGGGGCGCACCGACCGCACGTCGGGCGCGGTGCTCGACTGTTGGGCCAGCGCAGCAGCGGTGGGTGAATCAGCCTCGAACGGGCGGCGGCCGGTGAGCATCTCGAACATCACGATGCCCATCGCGTACACGTCGGTGGCAGGCGTGACAGGGAGACCGAGCGCCTGCTCGGGCGCCAGATACCGGGGCGTGCCGATCACCATG
>JANPCI010000208.1:0-2028 GCA_031430875.1 Actinomycetes bacterium
ATGATGTGATGAAGTTTGCAACGCTCGTAGCCGACGCTGCAGCCGGGGATCGCACAGCCACGGTAGAGGCCACGCAACGCACGACGTTGGGCCCGGTTCGCCAGCCTCGTGCTGCGACCCAGGTTCAACTCGCCCGGGGCATGCAACACCACACCGTTACGCACCACCACCGCTGTCACGTCGCCGGCGCAACCGGCCAGATCGGCCAACACCCGCGCCGGGATCTCAACAGGGATCGGCCACTCGGCGACCGGACCGGGCCCGTCGCTGGCAGGGTCGGCGTCGGCGTCGATGACCACCACGAACTCGGCGCGCCCTGCCCGTGCGACACCGGCGGTGCCTTCGATCAACGCCATCAACGCGTGACCGGCAAGGAACTTCTGTTTCTCGATCGGATCATCCGGGCAACCCTCAGGAACTGTTTGGGCGAACATCGCCTCGATCGTCGCTTGCAGCTTGGCGGCCAGACACACCCCGGTAACCGGATCGAACATGCCCCGCAGGTTCCACATCCCGTCAGCGTCAACCCACGTCGACACCCGAACATTGCGTCGTTGACGTTCGAGACGGTCGATGCCGTCATCAGCCTGGATCCGTTTCACCTCGAGAGCCACCCGACGAGCGAACTGCTCCGGCGTCGACACCGCAGCAACCGCAACCAGTGCGTCGGCCTGCGCCAACAACTCGTCGCGTTGCGCCGCCGGCAACTGTGCAGCGGCACGGGTGACCACATCGATATGCGCAGCCGTTGTTGCACCGTCACCCAACGCGCCGGCCAGCTTCGGTGTCGCCGCGAGCGTCTTGGCACGTTGCGTCGATCTCACGGCGGCACCAAGCGACGTCTTGGACGCCTTCGCGACCCGGGCCTCGGCGAAGCCGTCAGCAGACAACTTGGCCACCAACACACCGTGTTGGGCGTCGGCCCACGCCTGCACCTCACGCACCGCCACCAGACCCGACTCGATCAGATCATCGCTCGCCGCAGCATCGTCGCGCACCGCAACAATGCGCTCCACACGCTCGGCAACAGCAACAGCATCCATACCCCCAACCATAAACAGGGGGTCTCACAGAGTTAGACGGGGGGATGTACGGCGAGCTCAGACGAGGGGGGCGAGAAGCTCGTCGAGCGCCACCGCAATGGCGGGATGGATATCGCCGGCCTCGGCCCAGTCGGCGAGTTCGTCCCGTAGGTCTTCGGCTGCCTCGCGCTGTTTACCGCCGCGGCGCTCGATCACGCCTCGCAGATCATCGGCGAGCGCTTCACCGGCCGGACCGATGAGTTCGGGGTCACCATCCACTTGGGCGAGGAAGACCTCGATGTCGTCGGTCGCCGGGAACCCGGGGATCACTTCGTCCACCGGCGCCTGGGTCGTCTCGACCGGTTCCGCCACGGTCAGTACGATCACGGGCAACGTGGTCGACGGTGGCTGGGTGTCGGTGACGGTCGTCGCTGCGGCATCCACTGGCACGGTGACGACGGCATCGTCGGTGCTCGGGTTCCCTGAGTCGCCGAGTGTCGCGGCCGCGATGACTCCTCCGAGCACGAGCAGCAGGAGGGCGAACATCACCACCGCTGTCCGACCGGTGCGCGCCGGCGAACCGACGTGCATCGTCGCGACCGGGAGCACCTCGGTGGCATCTGAGCCGGCGCTCGCCGATCTCGCCGTAGGAACCATCACCAGTGTTGCATCGGCGAACGAGCCGGCGTTCGTCGACGATCTGGCGTCGAGTAGCGCGAGCAGCTCGGCTGCTGTCGAAGGACGGTCACCCGGCTCCGTCGCCAGCGCACACGCGATCGCCGCTGCCAGCGCAGTGGGAACGTCGGGGCGCACCGACCGCACGTCGGGCGCGGTTCTCGACTGTTGCGCCAGCGCAGCAGCGGTTGGTGAATCAGCCTCGAACGGGCGGCGGCCGGTGAGCATCTCGAACATCACGATGCCCATCGCGTACACGTCGGTGGCAGGCGTGACAGGGAGACCGAGCGCCTGCTCGGGCGCCAGATACCGGGGCGTGCCGATCACCATG
>JANPCI010000209.1:0-11983 GCA_031430875.1 Actinomycetes bacterium
GCGGGTGACAAGCTCCTCGAACAGGATGCGCATCTCCATCTTGGCAAGATTGAAGCCGAGGCAGTGGTGCGGCCCGCCGCCACCGAAGGTGACGTGCGGGTTCGGATGACGAGTGACATCGAAGCGGAACGGGTCGACGAAGACTTCCTCGTCACGGTTGGCCGATGCGTACAACATCACGACTGCGTCGCCTTCCTCGATCTGGGTGCCGTGCAGCACGGTGTCACAGGTGGCGGTCCGCAAGAAGTTGTTGACCGGGGTGCCCCAGCGCAGCATTTCTTCAACTCCTGAGGGCACGAGCGACGGGTCGGATTTGAGCGCGTCGAAGGCATCCGGATGCTCGATCAGCGCCAGCAGGCCGTGGCTGATGCCGTTGCGAGTGGTCTCGTTGCCGGCCACCGACAAGAGCAGCACGAACAGATCGAACTCGTGCTCGCTCAGCTCGTCGCCGCCCTCGGCCGAGATGAGCGTGGTGACGAGGTCGTTGCGCGGCTCGATACGTCGCTCGGCGGCCATTTCATTGGCGTACATGTACAGCTCGGCGGCCGCAGCGCTGGCATCTTCGATGCCACCCGAGTAGTCCGGGTCGGTGGCGCCGATCATCCGGTTCGACCAGTCGAACACCTTCCGGCGATCGTCGATCGGGATGCCGAGCAGTTCGGCGATGGCAACCAGCGGGAGTTCGCTGGCCACGGACTCCACGAACTCGACATCTCCGGCGGCGAGCGCCTCGTCGATGAGGCGAGCGGCCACTTCGTGGAAGTGATCCTCGAGCAACTTCATCGCCCTGGGGGTGAACCCCCGGTTGACGATGTTGCGAAGGCGCGTGTGCTCGGGCGGATCGGTGTCGATCATCATCCGAGCGATCTCGAGGTCAGGCCGATCCTGATTCACGAGCGCCCCCTTGCGCGCCGAGGAGAAGGTCTGGAACGTGCGGCTCACTTCGACGACGTCGGCATGGCGGGAGATCGCCCAGAACCATGGCGGCGACCCGGGATCGATGCCACGATGCTTCGCGATCGGCGCCTCCCGGCGCATCAACGTGTACATGTCGTGTGGGGGGCCGTTGCGGTAGGCCTCGTTGCTGATGGCGTCGAGGTTCTCGTAGGCGAGTAGTGGATTCATGATTCGACTCCCAGGATGAGGCCGCTGGTGGGCACGCCCGTGCCAGCGGTGACGAGTACGTGTTGGACATTGTCTACCGGGTTCACACTGGTGCCCCGGATCTGTCGGACTGCTTCGGCGATGCCGTTCATCCCGTGGATGTAGGCCTCGCCGAGTTGGCCTCCGTGCGTGTTGAGAGGAAGCGCGCCGCCCAACTCGATGCGGCCGTCCTTGATGAACTCCTTGGCCTCACCGCGATCACAGAATCCGAACGCTTCCAACTGCATGAGCACATATGGGGTGAAGTGGTCGTACAGCACTGCTGTCTGGATGTCGGACGGACCGAGACCCGACGACGACCACAGTTCGTCGGCGACAACCTTCATCTCCGGTAGTTGGGTGATGTCGTCGCGATAGAAGCTCGTCATCGTCCACTGGTCGACTCCGGCGCCCTGGGCTCCCGCAGTGATGAACGCCGGCGGGTTTGGCAGGTCGCGCGCTCGTTGCGCCGACACGATCACGAGTGCCTGCGCGCCGTCGCTCTCCTGGCAGCAGTCGAGCAGGTGCAACGGCTCGACGATCCACCGGCTGGCCTGATGGTCGGCGAGCGTGATCGGCTGCTCGTAGAACCAGGCCGCCGGATTGGTCGCGGCGTGCTTGCGATCGGCGACAGCGACCCGCCCGAAGTCTTCGCTCGTGGCGCCGTAGTCGTGCATGTAGCGCTGCGCCATCATTGCCACCCAACTCGCTGGCGTGAGCAGGCCGAACGGCGAGGTCCACGAGAACTGTGACCGCTCGGCGGTGGCAGCGGCGGGAATGTCCTGCACTCCGCTGCCGAACCTGCGCCCGCTGCGCTCGTTGAACGCCCGGTAACAGACGACCGCATCGGCGGCACCGGTCGCAACGGCCATGGCCGCCATGACCACGGTGGCGCAGGCGGCGCCACCCCCGTAGTGCACGCGGCTGAAGTGACGCAACGAGCCGATCCCGACGTTGCGGGCAATTTCGATGTCTGGGTTGTTGTCGGCGGAGTAGGTGACCATCCCGTCGATGTCGGCCGGTTCCAACCCGGCGTCGCGGATGGCTGCGAGCACTGCTTCGCAGGCGAGGCTCATCTCGCTGCGACCCGAGTCCTTGGAGAACTCGGTCGCACCGATCCCGACGATGGCGGCCTGGCCGCCGAGCCGGTTGGTCATGGCAACGTCACCTCGACCGTGGCGTTGACGTGATCGCCCAGGCTGTTGGCGCCACGAACAGCGATCACGGCGATGTTGCCATCGGCGCGGAGTTCGGTGACGGCGCCGGTCATCGTCATCTTGTCGCCGGGGTAGTTGGGCGCCCCGAGGCGGACCTTCACCGACCGGATGATCGCATCGGGCCCGGCCCAGTCGGTGACGAAGCGCCCGACGAAGCCGTTGGTCGTCAGGATGTTCATGATGATGTCTTTCGAACCGCGTTCTCGCGCCAGTTCTGAATCGTGGTGGACCTCCTGATAATCACGCGAGGCCACTGCGCCGGCCATGATCAACGTCCGCGTCAACTCGACCACCAGTGTCGCCAGCTGCTCGCCAACGGTGACGTCGCTGAAGGATCGGCTCTGCATCACACCGCCTCGTTCTCGCTCGCGAGGAGCGTGCCGAGGTGTGCCAGATGTGAACTGCCGGTGCCGAGGGTGTTGGCCAACTGGCTGCTCCACTGGAAGTAGCGATGGACGGGGTAGTCGACATCGGCGCCGATGCCGCCGTGCAGATGCTGACCCGCCAAGGCCACCTGCTGGCCGCCCTCACTCGCCCAATAGGCGGCCACGAGCACGTCACGCTGCGCCGGCAGGTTCTCGGCCAGTCGCCACGCAGCATTCATCGTGGTGACACGGAGTGCTTCGGTCGTGATGTAGCTGTCCGCGGCGCGCTGGCCGACCGCCTGAAACGACGACAGTGGCTTGCCGAACTGTTGGCGGGTGCCGACGTGCTCGGCGGTGAGCGCCAGTGAGCCCTCGGCCACCCCAAGATGCAGTGCGCACAACCCCACGAGGAACTGCTGGTGCAACTGGATCAGTGCATCGGCGTCGCCGAATCGAACGGAACCATCGACATCGGTGTCGAGGGTGATGTGCGCGGTGGCCTGACGGTCGGTCGTGTCGGCGATCTCGACCGTGACCCCGTCGGCCGTGGGGTCGACGACGAACAGGGCGATCTCGCCTCGTTCAACGACCGCGGGCACGATGATTCGCGCCGCATGTTGGCCGTAGGGCACCGCCGGTCGGTAGCCGGTCAGGTGATAGCCGTGCGCCGTTGCCGTGGCACGCGTCGTGGGCGAGAGCACCTCGTTCGCTCCGGACTCGGCGAGCGCCGAGGTGAGCACGATCGAGCCGTCGATCACACCTGCCAGCAGCTCGGCCCGCAGGTCGTCACCGGCATGCTCGGCCAGGATCATCGCCGTGACCACGGTGGGTACGAGTGGAACCGGGGCGACGTGGCGACCCTGCTGCTCGGCGAGCAAGACGAGCTCGACCATTCCCATCGCGCTGCCGCCAGAGCGCTCCGGCAGACACAGACCCAGCAGGTTGGCATCGGCGAGCGCGCTCCACAGCAACCGATCGAAGCCGTCGGCTCGTTCTGCGGCCTTCACTCGCTCGACGGATGCCTGGCCGTCGAAGATCTGCGAAGCGAGGTCGCTGACGACCTGCTGTTCCGGGCTCAGATCGAAGTTCATGGGTTCTGCTCCACGATCGCGAAGGGAAGGCTGACACTGTCGGGCACGGTTGGATCGTCGCGAACCTCGATGCGCACCGCCGCCCCGATCTCGAGGAGCTCCAGGGCGCTGTCGGCGGCGTTCATGATGATCCGGATCCCCGCCAGACCGTCGAGATCGACGAGCACGACGGGGAGCGGGTAGTCGAAGCTCGCCACGACGGGGTAGTGGACGACGACGAAGCTGTGGATGGTGCCGGTTGCCGGGGCCGGCACCGAATCCCATGACATCGAGTGACACGTCGGGCACATCGGTCCCGGGGGATGGCGCAGTGTGTTGCAGCCCGTGCAGCGCTGCACGCGTAGCTCGCCGTCGGCGAGTGCTCGGAACCACCAGTCGTTGTCGAGTGTGGTCGCAGCCTCGGGCCGCGGTGGCCGCGGCGCCGGAGCGGGGATCTTCACCGCCGGCCGGAAGCGGATGATCCGGAACAGCATCGAGCCGACCGGTTCTCCGTCGCCGTCGAAGTAGTCCTGGCGGGTCGTGATGAAGTGGCCGGTTCCCAGACCGGTGGTCTTCTGGGGGCTGATCGCATCGATGACGGTCCGCATCGTCAGCTGGTCGCCCGGGTGCAGGTAGCGGTGATAGGTCTGGTCGCAGTTGGTGGCGACCACGCTGGTGAATCCCCGTGAGAACAACAGCCGGTTCATCTGCTCGTAGGGACTGTCGAGGTTGCGTGGCGGTCGCTGGATGCCGCTCATCACCCAGGCCTGCAGCATCGTCGGCGGTGCCACGAGCTCTCGGTGCACCGATGCCGCAGCCGCCTCGGCATCGAGATACACCGGGTTGTCGTCGCCGATCGCTTCGCACCAGTGCCGCACCATCGGAACGTTCACGACGTCCGGCGCGAGTTGACCATCTCCGGCCTCCTGGCCGACGAAGGTCTGCAGCAGCGCTTCGAAGTCGGCGTCGGACATTTCGGGTGCGCCGGTCTCGGGTGCGCTGGTCTCGGGTGGGCTGGTGTGCGGTGTCTCGGTCATGAGCGCACGAGATCCTTCCAGGCCAGCTCGCGGTCGACGGCCGGCTCGCGGGGCAAGCCGAGGGCCTGTTCGGCGATGATGTTGGCCTGGACCTCGTCGGTGCCACCACCCAGGCGGATGGCGAACTGGCTCAGCAGGTACTCGCCCCAGCTGCCGGTGTCGGCGTCGGTGTCGGTGTTACGGCCGGCATCGGTGATCATGCCGTCGGCGCCCAGTACCGCCATCGCCGTGTCGACCGTGGCCGCCCAGTGACGGGCGTATGCCAGCTTCATGATGAACATCTCGCCGCCCGGCATGCGCTTGTGCGAGAACGCAGTGCGCAAGCGGTATCCGAGATAGGTGAGCGTGGCGGCGCGAGAGTGAGCGCGCATCAGCGCCTGGCGGATGACGGGATCATGAATCGCACCATTGGCCCTCGCGAGGGCGATGAGTCCGCCGACGCTCCACGCGCCACCGCCACCACCGATGAACGCGCGCTCCGAGGTGAGCGTGGTCTGTGCGACCTTCCATCCGTTGCCCACCTCGCCGACCACGTTGGAGTTCGGGATCCGCACGTCGCTCAGGAAGACCTCGTTGAAGTGCGCGGTGCCGGTGATCTGCCTGAGCGGACGCACCTCGATGCCGGGCGAGCGCATGTCGAGCAGGAAGTACGTGATGCCCCGGTGCTTGGGGACGTCGATGTCCGTCCTGGCGAGCAGGATTGCGTAGTCGGCGAACTGGCCGAGGGATGTCCACACCTTCTGGCCGTTGATCACCCATTCGTCACCGTCGCGTTCGGCCCGCGTTCCCAGTGAGGCCAGGTCGCTGCCGGCCCCGGGCTCTGAGAACAACTGGCACCACACATGATCGCCTCGCAGCATCGCCGGCAACAGGTCGCGCTGTTGGTCCGGCGTGCCGTGGGCCATCAGCGTCGGCCCGGCCATCCCGATGGCCACGGCGAACGCGCCGGTGGCGACGGTGAAGGCGGCCTGCTCCTCGGTGAAGATCGATGATTCGATGGCCGATGCGCCACGCCCACCGAACGCGGTCGGCCAGCCGATGCCTGCCCATCCGTTGTCGTACAGGGTGCGCTGCCACCGACGGCACTGGACGACGTGGGCTTCGAGGTCGTCGTAGTGAGTGGTTCCAGCCGCCCGGCGCGGCGCCGCGTGTTGGCTCAACCACGCGTGGGCAGTAGCTCGAAACGTCGCCTCTTCGGGCGAGTCGCCGATGTGCATGGGGGCCGGTATCTCCAACGTTTGGTGGTTTCTGAAAGTGTGTCAGATCGGGTGCCGGGCGACCGAACCGGGTTCGGTCAGCGGCCTTGACGGCGGATCACGAGTGACGTTTCTGCTAGGAACCAACCGTGAAGTTCTGGTGCGCCACTGCGTTCATGGAGACTCGCGAGTTGATCGAGGTCTCCCGGATGCTCGATGCATGCGGGTACCACGGGTTGATGGTGTCGGACCATCTCGTGTACCCGCGCCAGCTGAGCAGTAAGTACCCCTACTCGCCCCACCCGGACGGACGTCCGATGTGGGAGCCCGAGACCGCGTGGCCCGACCCGTGGGTACTGATCGGAGCGATGGCCGCGGTCACCACGCAGCTCGAGTTCACGACGAACATCTACGTCGCGCCGATGCGCCCGCTGATCCAGGTGGCCAAGGAGGTCTCGACCGCGTCGGTCATCTCCCAGGGCCGGGTTGCGCTCGGTGCCGGTGCCGGTTGGATGCGCGAGGAGTTCGATCTGCAGGGTCAGAGCTTCACGAACCGGGGTCGCCGCTTCACCGAGATGGTCGCGGCGCTCCGCGCGTTGTGGGAACCGGGTTGGGTCGAGTTCCACGGTGAGTTCTACGACGTCCCGGCGTGCACGATGGAACCCACCCCCTCGACGCCGATCCCGATCTACATCGGCGGGCACTCCGACGCCGCGCTTCGCCGCGCCGCACAGGTCGGCGACGGCTGGATCGGCAACGCCTACCCATTGGACGAGGCGGCGGTACACATCGCCAAGCTGAAGCAGTACCTGCACGAATTCGGACGTGACGACGACCCGTTCGAGATCATCTGCGGCCTGTACGCCATGCCGACACCCGAGCTGTTCAAGCGAGCCGAGGAGGACCTCGGCGTGACCGCCACCCTGTGCATGCCGTGGGCGCTCGACCAGAACGTGTCCACCGGTGACATGACAGGGCTGACTCGGTCCGCGGAAGTGTTCAGGCCATCGATCGAGCAGTTCGCCACCGACGTGGTGAGCCGCTGCTGACGGACCGGTTGTGGGCTCAGCCCTCGAGTCGGTCCATGATGAGGTAGTCGCCTCCGGCGTCGTAGACGTCCGGACAGGGATAGTCGTGGGTTCGGACGTATCGCATGATCTCGGCCTCAGCGACCAGTGAGCGCCCATCGCGTGCGACACGGATCACCTTGCCCGGCCCGTGCTCGAAGATTTCGCTGTCGCGTCCTTCGGCGATCTTGGGTCCAGCGGGCTGCACGCCGCATCTTTGGCAGGTGCATCCGGCAAATCTCGAATTCACCGCCACGCTCCGCCACCCAGACAGCGGCACCGCGATGGCCAGGTGTGCACCGCAAGCCGGCGGTCGGTGGCACTCCGTCCGGGCTGGTCGCCCGGGATCATGAGATGTGCGAGTTGGGCCGATCTGTGCGGGTCATCCCGAGATCGAGATCGAATTGTCGTGCGGCGATACTGGGCGCTTCCGAGGTGTGTCGACGTCATTGCGATGCGTGGAAGAATGGCGGGGTGTGGTTGGCCGGGGGTGGGATGTGACGGGTCGTCCGTCGGGGACGGTGACGTTTCTGTTCACCGACATCGAGGGGTCGACACGTCGTTGGGAGAGTGACCCCGGTGCGATGCGCGTCGAGTTGGCCGCCCATGACGAACTGCTGCGCTCAGCGGTCGAGGGTGAGGGTGGCTGGTTGTTCAAGCACACCGGTGATGGGGTGTGCGCGGCGTTCGGATCGGCCCGGGCCGCAGTGGATGCCGCCGTGGTGGCACAACGCGGGTTGAGGTTGCCGGTGCGCATGGGAATCGCAACCGGTGAGGTCGAACAGCGCGGCGAGGACTATTTCGGTCAGGCGTTGAACCGGGCGGCGCGGGTGATGGCGGTCGGCCATGGTGGCCAGATCCTGGTGTCGGCGTCAACGGGCGGGTTGGTGTCGGGGGTTGATCTGTGGGATCTGGGTGAGCATCGCCTGCGTGACCTCACGGGCGTGGAGCGCTTGTTCCAGGTTCGCGCCGAGGGCCTCATGGCCGAGTTCCCGCGGTTGCGGACCGTGGATGCAGTGCCGGGGAATCTGCCGTTGCAGGCAACACGTTTCGTGGGTCGCGATGTCGAGGTGGACGAACTGGTCGAACTCGTACGCACCCATCGTCTGGTGTCCTTGACCGGGGTTGGTGGGGTCGGCAAGACCCGCTTAGCGGTACACGTCGCGGCGGAGTTGGTGGCCGACTTCGGCGATGGCGTGTGGTTGGTGGAGTTGGCCGACGTGAACGATCCATCTGCGGTGCCCGATGCGGTCGCCACGTCGTTGGCTCTCGCGCCGCAACCCGCGATGTCGATCACCGACAGCGTCGTGCAGAGTCTGGCCGATCGTCGGGCGTTGCTGGTGTTGGACAACTGCGAGCACGTGCTCGAAGCCGCGGCCGACCTGATCAGAGCCATCTTGGCGGCGTCGTCGAACATGACGGTGCTGGTGACGAGCAGGGAGGGGACACGACTCGCCGGCGAGCGCGTGTGGTCGGTGCCGTCGCTCGATTTCCGGGCGGGGATCGGATCCGGGGCTGCTGTGTTGTTCGTCGATCGGGCGCAGGCCGTCGACTCAGGTTTCACGATCGCCGATGAGGCGGACGCCGACGCGGTGATGGAGATCTGTCAGCGTCTCGACGGGATTGCTCTGGCGATCGAGTTGGCCGCCGCACGGATGGCCTCGATGACACCATCAGAGGTACGCGACCGGTTGGACGACCGATTCCGACTGTTGGCCGGCAGCCGGCGAGGGTTCGAGCGACATCAGACTCTGCGCCACGCAGTGCAGTGGTCCTACGAACTGCTCGACGATGACGAACGCGTCGTGCTGAACCGGTCATCGGTGTTCGCCGGCGGGTTCGACCTGGCTGCTGCGGTCGAGGTGGCCGGCGCGGATGCTGTCGACGAGTATCAGATGTTGGATCTCCTCGATTCGCTGGTGCGCAAGTCGTTGCTCACCGCCGTCCGAGAACACGGCCACACCCGGTACATGCTGCTCGAGACGATCCGACAGTTCGCCGAGGAACAACACCATGCCGCCGGTGACGGACGGGTCGTTCGTGACCGTCACGCCCGACACTTCGCAATCGCCGCTGCAGCCAACCTCGAGCGCTATCTCAGCCCCGACCAGGCACACGCAGTTGACTGGTTCGAGAGCGAACTCGCGAACCTCCGGACCGCGTTCCGATGGGCCATCGAACACGGTGACCTCGATGCTGCGGCCACGATCGCCGGAAAGCTCGGATTCTTCGGGGCGTTCAGTCAGAACTTCGAACCAACCGGATGGTGCATCGAACTCCTCGAAACTCCCGACCTAGCACAACATCGATTGGCCAAATGGCTGCACAACGGCGCTGCGCAGTGCGCATTCATCGGAGATCCCGGCGCGGCGATCCGCTACAGCGAAACCGGACTCGCACTTCCGGCGGGAGACCTCGAGAAGGTCACCCATGAACTCGAACGGATGTCGCTGGCACTGGCCAAGCTGTTCTCCGGCGAAGCGGAGCAGTACGCAGCCATAGTGCGCGAGATCGCCGCGAGCCCCGATGACGACCTCGCACTGGGACCGATCAGTCTCGTGTGGGTTCTTGCGGCGATCGGCGACTTCGACCAGGCGATCGACCTGGCCGACGACATGCTCGCTCGCGGCGAGGCGACCGGGTCTCCAATGGCGGTCGCTTACGCCCATTGTTCCTACGGAAGAGCATTCGCACGGGCCGACACCGCCCGGGCACTCGAGCATCACCGCACCGCCGTCCGAGTGGCCCGCGAGTGCAAGAGTCGGCTGTTCGAGGCGGTGTTCAGTCGCGACCTCGCCGGCCTCGAGGCCACCGATGGTGACGTGCGGACCGCTCTCGACTCACTCGACCACGTCATCGACACCTTCAACCAGACCGGCGACACCGCCAATCTTGCGCCCACCCTCGCCTACCTCGCCCTGCTGTTCGACCGCATCGACCGCCACACCCAAGCAGCGACGCTGTGCGGCGCGGTGGCCCGACACCCGTCAGTGGTGATGGTCGCCGACCTGGAGCAGGTCACAGACCACCTGCGTACCGTCCTGGGAGTCGATCGCTTCGACGACCATCTCGCGCATGGCGCCACCATGACCATCGGACTCGCGGTCGCCTACTCGCGCACCGAGATCCGAGCCGCACTCGACGAACTCACCGATGCCGAATGACGGCACGACCACATTTCCAGTAGCACCCGGCCGAACCGACCCCCCGCCCGCCGCGACGACACGCCTGCCTCTCACACCACAGACCCACGTGGCGCTGCCAGCGCACTCGGTCAGATCGACGGCGTGGGACTATGCAGTGCGCTGCTTGGGCCGCGACGCCGAGCAGTTCCCACGGTGCAGCTCGGCGGTGTGTGAGCTCGCCTGTAGCCGAGCAGAAACAGTTCCATAGACGGACGTCGATCGAATCTGGTCAGCTGCTGAACTCGACGCGATGACACCCGATGACCGCGCTGCCACCATCCGAGCCGGATTCGTGAACGACCCCGCCAACGTTCCTGCTGACCTGATCGACCGGGCAAGGCGCAAAGCTGACGCTCGAATCGCAGCCACCGAGGGTCGCCAAGCCCGCCAGTGACCCGACGTACGGTTCGCGTCGACGCTCAGTTCTTCACCGAACTCGACGCTCAGCTCGGCGAGGCACGCGGCCCAACGGAGAGCCGTCGGCGAGCGACTTCTTGTTGATCGAGCTCCCGATTCTTGCCGAAGCGTTCGCAGAACGTTTCGATGAGCTGCTGCGCCTCTACCCGGAGCGAGATGACTACCGCTACCTCGTCGCTGGTGGCCGTCTCGTGTACGCAGCGGTCATCGTCGGGCAGCGAACCGACGACGATTCGATCTCGCTGTTCGGTATCGAGATCGACCTGAGCGGACCTCAATAGCCGCCCGATAATCGCAGACCACCAGATCCCGCCCACACCCGCATATTCGGCGGTTGGGGCGGTCGGTCGGGACGGGTAGCCGTGGTTGCGGTCCGATGCCGATCCACGATCCATCGGACCCGAGATGCGCACGCGATCCGATGAATCTGTTGACCGAGCCTCGCCTCTACAGTCGGCCGTCGGCGTCGTGGCCTCGTTGCCACACGGCAAAGACTGAACCAAGGAGGCAGCCATGCCCAAGTCCACGATCGGGCCACTCGACATCACGTTCACCGCCACGTTGGGGCGAGTGCGTGAGGGCGACGCCTGGACCTGCGTTCAGATGCCCGACTCCGCCACCGTGTTCGGCACCCGCGGTCTTGTCAAGGTTGTTGGCACCGTCGACGGAGTCGCATTTCGCAGCTCGTTCATGGCGCTTGGCGACGGCACGCACAAGCTCCCCATCGCCGCTGCGATCCGCAAGGCCATCGGCAAGACAGACGGCGACGATGTCGTCGTCCGTATCGAGCAACGCCTCAGCTGACGCCCCGGGCCAGCGTTTTGTGACACTCGCGAACGCTCAGTTCAGAGCTCGGCGAGCCGACTCAACAGGCGCTCCAACTCCTCGTCGGTCAGAGGTACGTTCAGCTGGCGAAGGAGGTTCGGTACATCGTCGAGGGTGATTCCGCGATGCTCGGTCGGTGCTCCAGGGCGGCGCACGGTCACGGTCGACTCGGTGATCGTGAGGTGGCTGTCCGTGGCGTGACCGGCAACCATCAGCATCTGACGGAAGATGCTCGTCGGAAAGGTGCTCGTGTAGTGGTGACCGTGCACCATGTCAACGGGCCGGACCGGCAGCTCGTCGTGTGTATGGGCGAGCTCCCAACCGTCCTGCCCGCGGCGGTGCATCTCCCACGCACGGCCTGCACCTTCGGGCACCTCGCGTATACGCAAGACCCGGCCGCTGTAGTCGTCCTCAGCTCCGTCCTCGAGCGGAATTGCGCGCAGGGTGCTGAACCCGAAGCC
>JANPCI010000210.1:0-5247 GCA_031430875.1 Actinomycetes bacterium
GCCGTTGTCTGGAGATACGGGAGGAGCCCTTCGATCTGCTCGACGGATCGCTGCTCGACAAGCCCTTCGACGGCGAGGTCGTTCCCGAACAGCCCGATTGACGTGGTGAAGAGTTGCGCGTCGTCGCTGCGCAACTGGGCGGGCGTCGGCGCGACGGCACCGCCTCGGAAATCGATGACGCCGAGCCGACCCTCGTCGAGGACGAGATGATCCTCGTCGAGTTTGCCGTGCGCGATCCCGCTGTCGTGGAGCGTGGTGAGCAGTCGCCAGAGCTCGTCGAGGCGGACACGCGAGTCGTCACCGGTGAAGACCGGGGTCGGCGTGCTCTCCGGGTCATGAAAACGGTCGGGTTCGACCAGCAAGGTCGCCGTGCGCCGCAAGACGAGGACGGCATCGTTGGTGTGCGTGGCTCCAGCGATCACGACCGAGTCGGTGGCCACGCCGGCCTGCGCGGCGAGCAGCGTCAGCAGAGCTTCGTGTTCGACCTGGCGCAAGCGACCGAACCCAACGGGCGAACCGGGCTGGCGGAGCCAGATTGTTCGCCACACCGTCGACACGAGCGCAGCGTCGTGGGCGTCGCGTCCGTACAACTTGATGATCAGATCACCGCCATCGGTGCCGCGGGCGGCGACGGCGAAGTGGCCGGCGTCCTGACGGTCGGCGACACCGAGTTCGGTCACGTCGACCTTCATGTCTGCGAGGGCGAATCGAACGTCGTCGAGGCTCGGTCGGCCGGCGCTCGACCCGAGGATCAAGTGGACGATCGCCGCGGCACCGGCGGCCGAGAGCAGACCGCCCAGCACTCCGAGCGTCGAACTCGCCCCGAGTGCAACGGCGGCGAACGAACCGAGCACGATGACGGCGTATCCGAATCGACGGGCGGGTCGGACGAGGTGGGGTGACGCCGTGATGATCAGCGCCGTCGGGATGCCGAGCCGGGCGGACGGGAACACCGGAGGCGGCTGGACGTCGCTGAACAGTCGCGGGAAATCCGGCCAATCGCCGGTGACTACGCGAGCCAGCAGCAGCCACATGGCGATGGCGACCACGATGGCGAGCAGCATGTCGCGCCCGACCGTTGCCCGGCCCCGTGCGAAAGCTGCGACGAGGATGATCGCTGCCCACAGGACAGGGAGGTCGGCAAAGAGCTGCCACATCCCGGTCAAGGCGTCGGGGAACGCCAGGAGGAACCTGGTCACGGCGTTAGAGATTCCGGGCTCGGGGACGGCGACAAGCCCGACGAGGATGATTCCGACGAAGGAGACGGCCAACAAGATGACGTCGGTGGCTCGACGCGCCCGGGGTTGGTCGCCACCGCTCGCGAACAGTCTCAGGCCCCGCCGGAGTTTGGCGGCCACGGCGGTGACCGTGTCGCTGACGGTGTCGATCGCCGCGCTGGATTCAGAGCTGGATTCAGGGGTGGACGTCATCAGGTGCGGCGGAGTTCGCGCAGGTTGAGGAACAGGAACACGACGGCCAAGGAGGCCAACAGTACGACCACGGTGACCTGCCACGAGGCGATGAGTCCCGCAACGATCACACCCGCGAGCGTGAACACCGCAAAGAGCAGCGCGATTCGAACGAGGTAGCTCGCGAGGCGTCGTCGAGTCAGCGCCTCGATCCCGAGCACGATGAGGAACGCCACGAGGGCACTCCCGAGAATCGACGGGGCACCGGACGAGAACATCAGGGCAAGGAGCGCGAACAGCAGCGGTGTGCTGATCGTGGCCCAGATTCGAAGCAGCCGGCGACGCTCCTTCGGGTCCGTGGGCAGTGGAACGGCGCGATGTCGCAGGTGAGCGTGCGGATGGTCGGCTTCCCCGGTGCCGTCGAGCAGCTTGGACAGGCGCATCTGCTCATCGGCATTGACCGTCGCCTGTGCCGCAAGATCAGCGAGGTTGCGCTCGTCGGCGCCGTGAGTCGAGACCCCGGCGATCGAGTCGGCGCGCAACTTGGCCCGGCGCGTTTCGCGCTCGACATCGAGACCACTGCCTTCAGCGGCGAGTTGCTCGAGCCGGGTGCCGATCACCGCTTGTCGTTCCGCTTCGGTGGGCGCAACCGCGTCGAGCGCTACCCAGCCGACCGGATCGGACCACGACGTCCGAACCGTGCCGTTGCGTTCGTACCGGGGGCCAGCCGGGCCGCGTTCGCCCCCGAACGGGTCGTTCGTGTCGTCACCCCAGAGCCCGCTGTACGACCGGATCCACGGCGTGTCGTCGTCGACGACGACCGGTCGCCACGTGTTCGCGGTGCCCGGCCCGATCGCCACGCCGTCGCCGCGGTTGTACTCGACGTAGGGGATGCCGACCCCGGTGCGTTCCTCGTCGTCGGATGCCCACGGTTGGAGGTATCGGGAGACGGTCCGCAGGACGGCGGTGAGGCGGGTCCACCGATGGGTACGCACAGTGATCAAGTACTCCCCGGCCAACACTGCGCCAGCATGCGATCCCAGTCCCGCATTGACCACGGGATGGCCGTCGACGAACGACAGGTCGGGATCGTCCCAACGACGGCGAAGGTCGGCGCCCTGCTCGTCGTGCGCGGAGAATGCGACCCAGGCGGGACGCACCGCTCCGGCGCCTTCATCCACGAGATAGATCGTGACCTGCTCCCAGTCGCCCTCGTGGTCGTTCACGCCGTACGCACGAGATCGCCAGTCGTTGAAGAATGAGAAGAACCAGTACTGCAGTACGACGTAGCCGGCATTGCGCACCACGCGCCCGTAGTACGGATGGTCGCCATGGTCTGAGCGATCACGGTCGAGCAGCGCCGCAGCCGCCTGCGCGCCACGAGGGGTACGACCGCGAGCAAGCAACGACAGTCGTCCAGCGGCATCGACAAGTCGGGTGAGCACACCGACCCGACCGAGTCGTGTCTCCGGCCGGAAGCGCGGTCGGTCTCGTCGGCGTTGCCAGGCGAAGTAGTCCGCTCGGCCGAGCTGACGGTCGACCAGGCGCAGGTAGTGCCGGGCCCGTTGACCTTCCGTCAGCGCGACGAGCCGGTCAACGTCGAGGGTGCCAGCGGCCGCCACGATCCGCTTGTCGGAGGGCCCGCTTCGTTCCCAGAGCTCAGCGACATGTACAAACGACTCGATCGACGCCGGCAGGAAGTACTCGCCCTCGTTGAAACGAACGACGGGCTCGAACCGTTGGAGCAGAGCCAGATCTGGGCCGACCCCCTCCGACCGGTCTGATTGGGCGCCGACCTCCGACATGTCGGCACGGTACAGCGGCACCGGTGGGTCGGGCCAAGAGGACCACGAGCTACACAAATTAGGTATTTTGTGTTGTACATACTGCACAGGGTCTATTAGGATGTCGGCGATGTCCGGATTCCTCGTCGCAGTTCCCGTCGTGCCACTGCTGGCCGCGTTGGCGATCATCGTGTTCGGGTCGATGGCGCCAACCGCGGCACGCATCGCTGTCGCCGCCAGTGCGGTTGCTTTCGCGGCGGCGCTGGTCGTCCTCGTGTCGGTCGGGATCGACGGCCCACTTGCGGTGGTCGCCACCGACACCGACGGCTCGGCCGTCGTCGGGCTGGCCGCAGATCGCGTCGGTGCAATCCTGATCGCGCTCACCACGTTTGTCGGTCTGATCGTGCAGTCGTTCGCATCGCGCTCGCTACGCAGCGACCCTCGCTCCCGTCGGTTCCACATCCTCGCCCTGGTACTGACCGCCTCCACGTCGATGGTGGCGATCGCAGCAACCGGTACCGGCTTCGTCGTCGGCTGGGTCATCACCAGTGTCGTTCTCGTCGGGCTCATCGGTCACCGGGCCCCATGGCCGCCGGCGGTCTTGGCGCAGCGTCGCACCGGACGCAGCTTCCTCATCGGCGACAGCGTGCTCGTGCTCGCGCTGTTCGTCACGTTGACGACCGTGGGTGACATCGACATGCGCTCGGTTGGTACAACTGTCGACGCACTCGGCGCTGAACAGATCGCCGGTCTCGACGCCCTTGCGGTCGTGGCCACACTGCTGGTGCTTGCCGGCATCGCGAGGTCGGCCCTGGTGCCACTTCATCGCTGGCTGCCCTCCACACTCGCAGCACCGACACCGGTCTCCGCCCTGCTCCATGCAGGTGTCATCAACGGAGCCGGTGTCCTCCTCATCCGGTTCTCGCCCATCTTCGCCTCCTCGGCGACGGCGATGGCTGTGGCGTTCGCGATCGGCGTGCTGACTGCGTTACTCGCCACCGCCGTCATGCTCGTGCGCAGCGACGTGAAGGGCGGCCTCGTCTGGTCGACGGCCGGGCAGATGGGTTTCATGGTCATGCAACTCGGCGTCGGAGCATTCGCCGCCGCTCTGTTCCACATCGTCGGCCATGCCCTGTACAAGGCGGCGATGTTCCTCGGGGCCGGTGGGGCCATCTCGGCGCATCACCGCCAGCAGCAACGCCCCCACCTCGGAGCCGCCGAGCGGACAGTGCTCACGTCGGTGCCGGTGCGCTTACTGATCGGGTTGCTCGTGCCGTTGGCGGCATTCGCCCTTGCGCTGACCATCATCGACCCGCACCTCACCGCCGCCGCCACAATTCTGATCGTCGTGTTCGGTGTGCTGTCGGTCGGCCGGGCCGCCAACGGTTGGATGGCCTCGACACCGTTCGCTGTAGCGATGACGATCACCACCGCGGTACTCGGGGTGCTCGGCGGTGTGTTCGCGTACGTCGGCGGCCTCGCGGTGTTCGAGCACTTCGTTGTCGATGTGGTGCCCTATGACGTTCCCGCCGCGGTGGGACCGGTGTGGGTCGCCGCCACGCTCGCGGGGATTGCGCTGCTCGTGATGGTCATCGCTTTCACTCCGGGTCTTCGCGGGCAGGCCCTGCGTCGACGGACGTACTCCTGGTTGCTCTCGACCGGCTCGGCCACTGTGCGATCGGGTGTTCCGTCCGTGCCCGGCAACAACCGTCCACCAGCGCCCACGACGTCGGGCGAGTCCGATGCCATGCCGCGCCTCACCGTCGGAGAACTCGCATGACCAGCATCACCACATCACCGTCGTCGAGGTTGCTGACCGATGTCGAGCGAAGTGAACTCGTCGCCGATGTGTCGCGGGCGGGATCCTTCGTGGCGCCGTACTGGCCCTTGACCGCCTTCGTTGCCGTCAATCCACTCGGGGGGCTCCAGGACCGTCCGTTCGCGGAAGCGACCGACCTGGCCCGAACATGGTTCTCGGCCCGAACGCATCTCCCCATTGAGGCGTACCGCTCAGAACGCGCCCGGGGTCGGATCAGCGACGCCGATCTCGACGG
>JANPCI010000211.1:0-2441 GCA_031430875.1 Actinomycetes bacterium
CGGCGGTGTTCCACCGGCGAGTTCGACGAGTGTCGCCGCAACATCGAGTTGGTAGTGCAGGCCATTCGCCACTCGGCCGCCTTCGGCTCCGACGACTCCCGGCCAGTGGACGATCATCGGGACGTGCGAGGTGTGCTCGTCGGCGAAGTGATGGTCGCAGTAGGTGCCGAGCTCTCCGAGCGTCTCGCCGTGGTCTGACGAGATCATGATCGCCGTGTCGTCGAGTACCCCGGCGTCGGCGAGCGCGTTGAGCCAGCGTCCGACGTGCTCGTCTGCGTAGCGCACGCCGGTGTCGTAGCCGTCGAACATCCGCCGAACCTGGCCCATGTCGGCCGCTTCCAGCGGCTGGCGAGGCAGGCGGCCCGATCGCGGTCCGGGCCCGAAGCCGATCATCTCCTGCGCGGAGTGCGGGCCCGGAAGCACCCAGTGCTGCTCGCGGATCTCATCGGTGTACCAGGCGGGCACCGGCTCGTCGACGAATGGCTCACCGAACTCGGCCGGCGTGCGGTACGGCGTGTGGGGGTCCCAAATGTGGATGTGACAGAACCAGTCGTCCTCGGTGGCGTGGCGATCGAACCAGCCGAGCGCCTCGGTCGTCACGACGTCCGCGGTCTCCATCCCGCCGAGCCCGACGTTGATGCTCTCGCTGAACCCGGCGAGCCAGTGGTACGCAGAGTGCCGTTCGGCGAACGTCGAGATCGTGGTCGTCGTCATCCCGACGTTGCGGAACTGGCGCGCCCACGACGTCATCGCCAGTCGCGACCAGAACCCCCGGGCGGCCCCCTCGGGGAACAGCTCTGCGGCCGAGCCGCCGTGGCCGACGATGCCGTTGCGAATGCCGAACTGGCCCGAGATCAGCGCCGAACGCGAGGGCAAACACGGAGTGTCCGAGGCGTAGACACGATCGAATCGGAGACCACGCGAGGCAACTGCGTCGATGTTGGGCGACGTGGTTCGGTGGTACCCGTAGCAACCCAGGTGATCGGGCCGCAGCGTGTCGATGTCGATATGGAGGAGCCGCACGAGTGTTCTCTCCGGAAGTGCTCAGCCGGTTGTCGCTGCGGCGATTGCGTCCGCGCCGTCGACGGAGTAGGCCGCTTCGGCGGTGTTGATGGGGGACGAAGTTCGTGTAACGAGTTCGAGTGCATCCAGATCAGGTCGGCGATGCGCTGTCGGGCTGACTCCGTATCGGCGCTTGAAGGCGGTGGAGAATCCGAACGGGCTGGCGTAGCCGACCTGGGTAGCCACGGCGGCGATCGTGGTGTCGGGGTTCGCGAGCAGGTCGGCAGCGAGCGTCATCCGCCATCGAGTCAGGTACGTCATCACGGGCTCGCCGACGACGGCGGTGAAGCGGCGTGCGAGGTTGGCTCTGCTCGTGCCGACTGCCCGGGCCAGCGTGGCGATCGTCCACTCCTTGCCGGGTTCGTCGTGGATGAACCGGAGGGTCTCGCCGACGATCGGATCGTGGTGTCCGAGCCACCATGCCGGCGCTGCTCGACCCTGCTCGACGTACCAGGCTCGCAAGGTGTCGACGGTCAGTGTGTCGAGGAGGCGATCGAGCACGGTCTGCTGTCCGGGTGAGTCGTTGGTGAGCTCTGCCGTGAGCAGGGCGACCAGCGGGTCTGGGTCCGGACGTTGAACGACGACGGGAGTCGGCAGTGCCGAGAGCAGCTCGGCGCCGAGCGCGCTGTGGTGCTCGTAGGTGCCGGTGAGGATCGCGGTCGGTGCGTCCACTGCGTGTCCCCAACTGCGCACTCCGAGCCGCATCGACATCTCGAGTGACTCGCCGTCGGGCGTTTCGCAATGCTGGCCGGGAAGGATGAAAACATCGGGTGCTCGGCCCGGGGTGCTGCTCAGGTCGTAGGGCTGCGGACCGGCCACGAGCGCCACCGACCCCGCCGGAACGTGCGCGACTTCGCCGCCCTGCGTGACGTACGCGTCGCCCCGAACGACCGCGACGATGGTGAGGGGTGCGAGGTCTCGAACGTGGATTGTCCAGGGCGGCTGCAGGAGGCATCGCACGACGAAGGCGCCGCGCGCTCGCGGTCCGTCGAGCAGTGCTGACATCCGGTCCATTCGAAAAGTGTAGACGATTGCGTATGGATGTGATCATCTGAACTATGGATCGTCCAGCTCGGGTCGTGTTGATTGGACGCTATGACACCACACGACAACCAACTCGTCCTCCTCGCAGGCGGCACCGGCACCACGGGACGCCGCATCGCCGACCGTCTACGCGCCCGAGCGTTGGGCCGCGATCCGCTGGACTTCGGTGCGTTTGTCGCTCGGGCGGCCGCCGGCGGGGCGTGGCGTAACGTGGTCGTCGAGGTTGCGCGATGACGGCACGGACGATCACCGTCGGTGCCGCTGCGATTGCGTCGGGCCTCGTCGGTGGCGTGCTGTTCGCGTTCTCGTCGTTCGTGATGCCCGGGCTCCGGCGC
>JANPCI010000212.1:0-10590 GCA_031430875.1 Actinomycetes bacterium
CACGTCGGAGATGGCGTCGGTCACGGCGGACAGGTCGATGTCGGCCATGAACGTCATCAGCGTGAGGTGGCTGAGAATCCAGCCTGGATCGGTTGCCCACGGCGGCGCGAACAGCGCCGGCTTGACCAGCCCCTGGCTGCGAAGTTCACCGAGTGCCGGGATCGCGAACAGGTCGAGCTTGCCGGCGAACAGCAGGCCGATGGTGTCGGCACGACCCGCCCGGAACGCCGCACGGATGAAGGTGGCAACCTGGAGGTAGCCCGACAGGTAGGCGCAATCCTTGGTGAACGGCGCGCCTCCCGTCATCGGTGCGCCCCGGAAAATGCGGCGGGTCGATTCGAACGCCTGCTCGGGATCGGCGCTGCGGTCGAGGAACCACCGGTACAGCTCGATGAAGTCGGCGCCGTCGATGACCAACTGGACCGCAAGGATCCGGTCGGCCAGACGACGCAGACGATCCATGCCCAGCGTGCCCGACACGTACTCGGAGTACACGGCGAGGCCCTCCTGGGTACGTGTCGTGCCGGGATGGCCGATGGCGAGGATCGGGATGTCGGTCTGGGCGCGTCCGTTCAGGCCGGTGGCCACGTGGATGAACGCCTCGTGGTTCAGGAGCTGTGAAGCATCCTTCGAGGTGAACTTGGCGTCACGGCGGATCTTGATCCTGCTCGTGGATGCAACGGCGTTGGCGGAGAGTTCGTCGACGATCAGCACTTCGGGCGCCGAGTCACCGAAGTGCTCCTTGACGGCCTCCTCGATGTAGGCGGCAACCTCGTCGCTGGTCTTCGTGCGCAACGCGGGCCGGAGCAACGCGGCCGACTGCAGGTCGATGACCGCGTCGTGCACCTTCTGGGCGAGGTCGAGGGGCGTGGCCGGGTCGTAGCGCAACGGTTGGCTCGGCACTCCGTACAGCTTGCGGCTGTACGCGTGGAAGGCCGGTGTGCCGAGCGACGACATCATCAGCGCCGTCGATTCGATCGATGTGGCCTCGCGGTCGAGCCAGTCGTCGACGACGTTGCCGGGCCGCAACAGGCGCCTTGCGGCGTCGATGCCCTCGATCATCGGGTTCGGATCGATCGCGGCATAGGTCGGCTCGGGGAGCTTGTCGGCGCCGCCGGCGAGGAACTCCTCGCGGATCTCCCCCGGCCACGCCAGCGCGGAGAGCACCTTCATGGGCTTGGCCACGTCGTGCAGGATCTGGGCGGCTTGGCGGTACCGATCCTGGGCACTGTCGTTCGTCATTCGCGCAGTATCGCACGGAGTTTCGGCCCAGGCCCAGACGATCTCGGCGGCCAGCGTCGATGCTCATCCGGGAACCGTCAGCTACGGTCGGCCGTGTCACGACGACCGTTCGGTCGGAGAGGAAGAGACGGATGGGTTCCGCAATCGGCCAAGTGCTGCCATTGGCGATCGGCGTGGCGATCAGTCCTGTTCCGGTCATCGCGCTGATCTTGATGTTGTTCTCGAAGTCGGCGAAGAAGAACAGCCTGACGTTCGCATTCGGATGGATTCTGGGGCTCACGCTCGTCGGCGCGATCGTGCTGGCCCTCGGTCTCGAGTCCGACAGCGGGGGCGAGTCGGACACCATGGCGGCGGTCAAGGTGGTGATCGGGCTGTTGCTCATCGGGCTCGCAGGCAAGCAGTGGACCACCCGCCCGAAGCCGGGCGAGGAGCCCACGCTGCCGGGCTGGATGGCCGCGATCGACTCATTCAGCCCTGGCAAGTCGTTCGGAGTCGGCGTGCTGCTGTCGGCGGTGAACCCCAAGAACCTCGGCCTCACCATCGCGGCGGCGGCCACCATCGGGTCGGCCGGGCTCGATACCACCGAGGGGTACATCACGTTGATGGTCTATGTACTGATCGCCTCGATCACGATCATCGTGCCGGTCGCGACCTACCTGATCCTGGGTGATCGAGCGGACAAGCCACTCACCGAGGCCAAGGAGTGGTTGCTCGCCAACAACAACACGGTGATGTTCGTGCTGTTCCTGGTACTCGGGTTCAAGGTGCTCGGCGACGGCTTGGCCGTACTGCTTTGAGACGTGCCGCGATGAGGAGAGGCAACCACGCCTTCCAGGAGGCCCCGTGACCAGAACCGAAGGCGATCTCATCGCCCGGATCCGCCCGCAGCGAACGATCACCGGCATGTCGGCCGTGCTCGTGCCGTTCACGTCTGACGGCTCCATCGACTGGGCCGCCGTCGAAGCGCACGTCGCTCGAACGGTTGCGGCCGGCCTGACGCCGGCGGTGAACATGGACACCGGCTATGTCCAGCTCCTGGACGCGGTCGACAAGAACCGAGTGCTCGACCTGACCGCCGAGGTGACGGGTGGCCACTTCGTGGCCGGGGCCTACGTGGCTGACGTGCTCGGCGCGTCGTTCGAACTCGCCGGCTACCTCGCGGCCGGTGGTGCGATCGCGGAGCGGGGTGGAACGCCGGTGGTGTTCCCGTCGTACGGGCTCAACTCGCTCGACGACGACGGATGGGTGGCGGCCCTGGCAGCGATCGGCGCCGAAGTGGAGGCGTTCATCGGGTTCGAACTCGGAGCGATGTTCGTCCCGTATGGTCGCATTCCGTCGCTCGACGCCTACGAGGGGATGATGGGGATCGACTCGTGCATCGGAGCCAAGCATTCGTCGCTGAGTCGTGAGCTCGAATGGGACCGGCTCGACCTTCGCGACAGGGTGCGCCCCGACTTCACGGTGTTCACCGGCAACGACCTGGCGATCGACATGGTGATGTACGGGTCCGACTACCTCCTCGGGCTGGCGACGTTCGCCCCGCAGGCGTTCGCCGTCCGCGACCGGTTGTGGGCTGCCGGCGATCCGGCGTTCCACGAGTTGAACGACCTGTTGCAGTACCTCGGCAACTTCGCGTTCCGCGCGCCGGTGCCCGGGTACCGCCACAACGCGGCGACGTGGTTCGAGTTGCGCGGGTGGTCGCAGTGTGACGGCACGCCGCCCGGCGCGCCGCGTCGACCCGACTCGGATCGTGCCGTGCTGGCCGACATCCTCGATCGACTCGAAGCGTGGGAGCAGGACGTGGAGGTGGCGTCGTGAGTGTTCGCTGGACGCAGGTGAAGAAGCTCGACACCGTCGAGGCATTCCGCGAGCACTGTGCCGGTCTCGGCATCGAGATTCCGATCACCGAGCATGTCGATCCCGCGGGTTCGCTCTCGCAGGCGGTGGAAATCCGTGACGGTGCCGGTGGCGTGTTCACCTCACCGAATCGTTTCGCTGTGCTCCCGATGGAGGGCTGGGATGGCACGACTGATGGAAGGCCGACCGACCTCGTGCGCCGCCGCTGGCAGCGATTCGGCTCGAGTGGGTGTGGCCTCGTGTGGGGCGAGGCCACCGCGGTGCGCCTCGACGGCCGGGCGAACCCGAACCAGCTGGTGATCGACGAGTCGACGGTCGAGGGATTGGCCGAGCTGCGCGGCCTCCTGGTGCCGGATCAGGTCACGGGGCTGCAGCTCACCCATTCCGGCCGGTGGTCGCGCCCGGAGGGGGCACCGCTCCCGCGGACTGCGTACTCGCACCCGATCCTCGATCGTCGCGTCGGAGTGGATGGCGGCGCCGTGTTCACCGACGACGAACTCGATCAGCTCGCCGAGGACTACATCGTCGCCGCAGCACTCACCCAGCAGGCCGGCTTCGACTTCGTCGACGTGAAGCATTGTCACGGCTATCTGCTCCACGAACTGCTCACCGGTTACGACCGTGACGGCCGATACGGCGGTGATTTCGTGGGCCGAACCGAGTTTCTCCGCACCGTCGTGTCGGGGATCCGCGATCGGGCACCAGGCCTTGCCATTGCTGTTCGACTGTCGGCGTTCGACCTCGTCCCGTACATGGCGGGCGCTGGCGGTGTCGGCGCTCCGGAAACGAGCGAGCCATACCGGTACGCCTTCGGTGGCGATGGCACGGGGATGGGCATCGACCTCACCGAGACGCATGCGTTCCTCGACCTCTGTGCCGAGTTGGGGATCGGCCTCGTCAGCGTGACGGCGGGCAGCCCGTACTACAACCCGCACATCCAACGTCCGGCCTACTTCCCGCCGTCCGACGGATACCAGCCGCCGGAGGATCCGCTGCACGGTGTGGCCCGTCAGCTCGCAGTCACCCGTGAGCTGACGTTCGCCCACCCGGAACTGGCGATCATCGGTTCGGGGTACTCCTACCTCCAGGATTGGCTGTCGCACGTCGGCCAAGCGGTGGTCGACGGTGGGGGAGCGACGATGGTGGGGCTCGGGCGGATGGTCCTGTCGTACCCGCAACTGGCGGCCGACACCCTCGCGGGGCGTCCGTTCGAGTCGCGTCTGGTGTGTCGCACATTCAGCGACTGCACCACGGCGCCGCGTAACGGGCTCGTGTCGGGTTGCTATCCGCTCGACCCTTTCTACAAGGAACACCCGCAACGGGTGGAGCTGACCCGAGCCAAGAAGGCCGCGAAGCAGCGACTGCGTTGAATGATTGCCGTGATGAGCGGCGAACCCTGTCGGGCTCAGTCGGGCGGCGCCGTCGGAAAGGGCGAAGTTGCCGTACCAATCGCCCGGAGCCGTGGCGCCGACAGGGGGACCAATTCACCGGTGGCACGATCGAACACGAGCAGCGTCGAGTCGACCAGCACCGCGGCGAAGTTGGAATCGGGGCTCCAGACAATCGGCTGGTCGGCGTCCAGGGCGTCGATGGGTGTGAGCCGCCCCTCTCTGGTGTCGACGAAGAACCACCCATCCACCGGCGGGGCCTCGCTTGCCGAATCGGTGGGCGCCACCGAGCGTCGGACCAGCACGACCTCGCCGTCGGGAGAAACCGACGAGCCGAGCGCGGTCGCTTTCGGGGGAGCTGGTGGGGAGAGATCGTCCGCTTCGAACCCGCCGACGGGTGTCGAGCGATCTCCGGACCGACGATCGATGCGCGTGATGTCGCACGTGTCGATGGCGGCGCACTCGCGGACGTACGCGGTGTCGGCCCCGATTGCAATGAGGTCCCCCGTGGTCAGGCGTTCGGTGCCGTCCATGCCGACGATGAACACGTCGCCGGCGCGGGTGACGACGAGGCCGCCACGGCCGTCACCGCCGACCAGCTTCGCGTCACGCAGGTCGATCGTGGCCCTGTCGGAATCGAAGCCGAGCCCGTCGACCGTTACAAGCCGATACGCGACGCCACCCCCGCCGGCACCCAACTCCGGTGCCGGCACCCAGATCGTTCCGTCGACGGGGCCCGGCAACTTCACCCCCGTGGTCGCGAAGACCGCATCGAGCGGTTCCTGTACGCCCTGTCGGAACGCGAACGCCGGATCGTCGGTCTTGCCGAACGCAAGGATCGAGTCGGCGGACTTGATCAGCGTCAGATCGCCCCCGAGTCGTTCCGTGGCGGCCCAGCTCTGGGCGACACCGGCGTCGATGTCGATGTAGGTCATCCCGCCACCTGTCATCGCCCCAATCAGCGTGATGCCGGTCGGGCCGAGCGGGCGGGCGGCGTTGACTGGCTCGGAGACGACGATGACGCCAGGATCCAATTCGGAATCGGGCCAACGAACGCCGAGTGCGACGACCTGGTCGAGTCCCGCGCCGAAGCCAACGGTCTCGCCGGTCCGGGCGACGAACTTCAGACCCGGCCCCTCGGTGGCGATGTCAAAAATGCCAGAGCTGTCGGCTGCCCACGTGGATCCCACTGACCAATACGCATACGGAGCGGCGGCGACCTCGCCGACGTCGAGGTCGATGAGGACCCGTTCCGGGGTGGGCCCGTCGCGAATCATGGAGACAGCGGACCCGTCGGGTGCGAGCGACATTGAGTAGGTCATGCGGTTGAAGTTGTCGGGGAGGAGATCAGCGTCGATGACCCGACGGTCGCCGGTGCTGATACGGACGAGCACCGTCGAGCAGCGCTGGGAGTCATCGCACTCGCGCACCACCCGATGATCGTGCACTGCAGCCTGCACGACGCCGCTGTCGATGCGTCGTGATGTGCCACTCGCATCGATCTCGTAGGCGCCCCCGGCGTCGTTGACGATCCAGGTGCCGTCGGGCGTCGACAGCTCGGCTCCTGACGTCAGAGTCAGAGGACCGAGGAGTGGGACGAGGTCGCCGTCGACACCCACCGATGTCACGCTGGGCTCGTTACAGCAAGACTCTGGGTAGGTGGTGACCAGGAATCGCGCTGATCCGTCCCCCATGCGCATCCAGCCCCGGAGTTCCATGCCACCGATGCCGGCCCCGAACTCGTCCGCGCTGACACTGATCGGTGGGCCTGTTCGGGGAACGATCACGATCGCGCCGCCATCTGCCGGAAGGATCGCTGTCGCTTCGGGAGCGACCACGACGTTGCCACCGTTGAGCAATGAGGCTTCGGTGGAGACCGACCGAACGAGGCCCGACGGTAATGAGAGGGTGTGCAGGAGACCATTTGCGGTGAGCATGACGATCTCGGTAGGAGTCTGGATCGCCGCGACGGAGGAGGGCAGTTCGAGCTTGATCGGCGCGGTCGAGGCCTCGGCCAGGGCGTCGGCCTGCGATCCAACGGAGGCCTCAGTGGTCAACGGTACTTCTAACGTCGTCGAAGGGTCCGCTGTCGTTGCATCGATCGTCGTCTCAGCATCATTGGTCGTGTCCGGCACGGCGGACTCGTCTGCACCACCGGAGCGCACGAGTATCCCGACCACGATGGCAACGACGACGAACACGGCACCGCTGATCAGCAGCTTCGAACGCAGGCTCCGCTCGTTGGAGTCTGTGTCGACCGTCGAGGGGGTCGCGGAGTTGTCGAGTCGCGGACGTTGGTGTGCCGCCTCAATCGGTTCAATCGGTTCATTCGGTGCCGAGGCTCGCGGTGCCCACACAAGGTCGAGCGGTCCATCGCGCACCGGGATGTCGTCGGTGCTCCAGATCGCGTCGGCACCGTCGGCGACGGGTCGCTCGACATTGCCCGGGTCCTTGGCGCCATCGGCCACCGCTCTATCGAATCACATCGAGACGTCGACGTCGACGCTGACCTCGGGCAGGAGATGGCAGACTGGAGTCGAGGGAGGTGCGAATCATGTCGGCCACCACGCCAGCGATCTCGATCCGGGGCCTCGTGAAGACCTTCGGCTCGACCCGCGCGCTCGACGGCCTCGAACTGGAGGTGGCCCGTGGAGAAGTGCACGGTTACCTCGGTCCGAACGGTTCCGGCAAGACGGTGACGATTCGCATCCTGCTCGGCCTGCTCCGGGCCGACAGTGGGGCGGCGACGCTGCTCGGCGGCGATCCGTGGAGCGATGCCGTCGACCTTCATCGTCGGCTCGTCTATGTGCCCGGTGACGTGAACCTGTGGCCCAATCTGTCGGGCGGCGAGACGATCGACCTGCTCGCTCGGCTGCGGGGTGGAGTCGACAAGGAGCGCCGGGATGACCTCGTGGAACGCTTGGCGCTCGACCCGCGCAAGAAGAGCCGCACGTACTCCAAGGGCAACCGTCAGAAGGTGGCGCTGATCGCCGCGCTGTCGTCGCACGCCGAGCTGCTCCTGCTCGACGAACCGACGTCGGGGCTCGATCCGCTGATGGAGTCGGTGTTCCAGGACTGCATCCTCGACGCAACGCGCGAAGGGCGCACTGTGTTGCTGTCGAGCCACATCCTGGCCGAGGTGGAGAAGCTCTGTGATCGCGTCACGATCATCCGACAGGGTCGCGCAGTCCAGACGGGCACACTCGATGAGCTGCGCTACCTGACCCGGACGGCCGTCGATGCCACCACCAATCGACCAGTCCGCGGCCTCGGGGATATCACCGGTGTCCACCATGTCAGCTCAGCTGACGGGCACGTGCGCTTCGACGTCGACGGGACGGCACTCGATGCGGCGATCGGGCACCTGTCGACCTTCGGCATCCGCTCGCTCGTGAGCCAGCCTCCGACCCTGGAGGAGTTGTTCCTGCGCCACTACGGCGACGAATTGGCGGCCATGGATGTCGACGTCGGCGACGAGGTCGGCACGCCATGACCGGCGTGCCGATGCTCGAGCGGCGCGAGCCACCCCCAGCCGTGAGGGCCGAGTCGGGTCCCGCTGGTCGATCCGGCGGCCACGACTCGACGGCGGGGATCGGTCAACTCGTCCGGCTCGTGCTGCGCCGTGACCGGATGCGGATCGCCATGTGGTGCACGGCCATCGTTGGACTCATCGTCGTCACCGCGGCCAGCATCACCGGGCTCTATCACACCCCGGCGGAGCTCGAGACCTACGGGCGTCTGGTGCGCGGCAACTCGGCGTTGATCGTCCAGTCGGGTCCGGGCTACGGACTCGACAATCCGACGACCGGTGCCGTCATGATGAACGAGGTCGCCATCTGGACGATCATCGGCGTTTCGCTGATGAGTGTGTTCATGACCATTCGTCACACACGCACCGAGGAGGAGTCAGAGCGTGCCGAACTGATCCGTGCGGCACCCGTCGGACGACACGCGCCGCTGGCGGCCGCGTTGATCGCGGTGGCCATCGCCGATGCCGTCGTTGCAATCGGCAGTGCCCTGGCCCTGGTCGCCTACGGGCTCCCGTTGTCGGGCTCGGTCGCCTTCGGAGTGTCGATCTTTGGGGCGGGCCTGGTGTTTGCCGGAGTCGCCCTGGTCGCCGCGCAGGTGGCCAGCGGCTCGCGGGCCGCGCTCGCCCTGGGTGGTGCCGTGCTCGGCCTGTCGTTCGTGTTCCGGGCGGTCGGAGATGTCGGCAACGGCGTGCTGTCGTGGGTTTCACCGATCGGATGGGCGCAGGCAATCCGTTCCTACGCCGACGAACGGTGGTGGGTCATCGCTCTCCCAGTCCTCGCAACGACCGGTCTGGTCGCCGCCGCGGTGGCGCTGCAGGACCGCCGCGACTTCGGTGCTGGTCTGGTCCCGCAACGCCCCGGTCCCGCCGCGGCCGGGCCAGGGCTCGCGAGCCCGTTCGGGTTGGCCGTCCGTCTCCAGCGCGCCTCGGTGATCGGCTGGGCGATCGGCATCGGCTTGATCTCGTTCTTCTACGGCATCGTGGCCGACCAGGCCGAATCGATGATTCAGGACAATCCGGATCTGGCGGACTTCTTCGCCCAACTCGGCGGCGCGTCGATCACCGACGCCTTCTTGTCCACCTCGGTCCTGATCCTGGCGCTCATCGGGACCGGCTTCACCATCTCGTCGGTACTGCGGCTGCGCTCCGAGGAGCTGGCGGGTCGGACCGATGCCCTCCTGGCCACGGCGGTGTCTCGGAGGAGGCTTGCACTCAGCCATCTCGTGGTCGCTGCGGTCGGGACCACCGTCATCATGGTGACCGCCGGACTGTCGATCGGTCTGGGATTCGCTCTCGTGTCGGGCGACGCGTCACAGATCGGTCGGCTGCTCGCGGCTGCGCTTGTCATGGTTCCGGCAATGCTCGTGATCGCCGGCGGCACGTTCGCGTTGTTCGGGCTGGTTCCGCGCTGGTCGCTCGTGATCTGGGGGTTCTACGCGTGGGTCATGGTTGCCGGGATGTTGGCCACCGTGCTGCGGCTGCCGGACTGGACGCTCGATCTGTCGCCGTTCCAACACGTGCCGGCCCTTCCGGCGGCGTCGATGTCGTGGATGCCGGTCACGGTGCTGCTGGTGGTAGCGCTGGCGCTGGTCGTCGTCGGGCTGCTCGCGCTCGACCGACGCGACATGTCGTGAGCGGGCCTGGATGAGAGAGTTGACCGAAGGTGGTGGTCGGTGCACGTCTCGGCGGAATAGGTCCCGCTTTTCGACACCAGATCCGCTGAGACATGCTTGCCACCAAGCCAGCGGCGGGCTCGGGGAATCGACCGGATCAGAGCAACGCGTCGATTTGGCCCATGGCCTCGCGGATGCCCTCTTCCATGCCCATTTCGATCATCTGTTCCATCGCTTCCAGGGACGGGAACGTCGACTCCATGGTCATCGTCGTGCCGCCCGATTCGCCCGGCGCGATCGACACGGACATCAGCGTGGTCGGCAACTCGTCGTTCGGGTTGCCGTCGGCGTCGGCGAATCCGTCCTCGAGCTCCAAGTGGCTCGGGGCGTCGATGCTGATGATGCGCCACCAGCCGCGGTGCTGGTCGCCCTCCGGCCCGGTCATGAGGTAGTTGACACTTCCGCCCGGTGTCAGGTCGTGGTCGACAACGGTGGCCGGGTAGGTGGGCGGCCCCCACCAGCGTTCGAGGAGCCGTGGGTCTGCCCAGAGCTGCCACACCCGTTCGGGCCGTGCCTCGAACGTCGATGTGATCGTGAGAGTGCGGCGCTCAGGGTTCTTGTGGATGCTGGTGACGGTCATTGGGTCGGTCCTCCCGGTCGGGGTTCTGTGAGTACGGATTCGAAGCGGTCGAGACGGTCACGCCAGAGTGTTTCGAGCTCATCGAGCAGCGTTTGAGCGTGTCGTAGGGCGGCGACGTTGGTGCGCACGAGCTGTTCGCGGCCCCGGCGTGTCTTGCGGACGAGTGCGGCCCGCTCGAGCACGGCGACGTGCTTCTGGACGGCAGCGAAGCTCATGTCGTATCGGCGGGCCAGTTCCGACACGGAGTGGTCGCCGGTCATCGCCCGTTGCACGATGTCGCGTCGCGTGCGATCGGCGAGCGCATGGAAGAGACGGTCGACC
>JANPCI010000213.1:0-7213 GCA_031430875.1 Actinomycetes bacterium
GACGCGGTGACCACGATGCGGCCACCGCCGCCTGCACGCAGTGTTGGCACCACCGCGCGAATACCGAGGGCAACGGCTCGCACATTGACCTCGATCGCGCGATCGAAGTCGTCCATCGGGAGGTCGAGAAGGTTGCCCCCCATCGACACCCCCGCATTGAGGACCACGGCATCCAGCCGTCCGAACTGCTCGAGCGCCTCAGCGACCGCCGTCGCGTTGGTGTCATCCGAGGTCACATCTCCGACGACGATGTGGATGCTCGCCGCGTGCTCAGACTCCGCTGCCCATGCGAAGCCGTCGACCGTACGATCGACGGCAACGACGAACGAGCCGTGCGCGACCATCCGCTCGACCGCTGCGCGTCCGATGCCGGACGCCGCGCCCGTGACGATCGCGACCCGGCCGCTCATGGGTTCATGTAGTCCTTGTAGTAGGTGAGCCGGCCATTGCTGACCCGGTACACGCCGACGCCCTGGCGAATGCCCTTGTTGGTCGTGGCCTCCCACTGGGCCCACGCAGTCGTGTCGTCGCCTGCCAACTCGACAAGGCGGAATGAGGCACCGGCCTTGGCCATCTCGGTGTTCATCATCGAGAAGAACCCGGCGATCGCCTCGCCCCCGACGAACGTCCCATAGACGGGATCGACCACCTCGGCATCGTCCGCGAACAGCGGTGCCAACGCCGCGTAGTCACCCTCGTCCTGGATCTCCCAGAATCGTTTGATCGTGTCGTATGCATCTCCGGCCATGGCGCACGGTACGGCGCGCGCCGTCGGCTGTCGATACTGAACGACCATTCGGTTATGTTCGGCGAACACACAACGGCGCACACAACAGCGGCACCGCACTGCGACAACAGGAGATACTCATGGACCTCGGACTCACCGGCAAGAAGGCACTCATCACCGGAGCGACGAAGGGAATCGGCCGCGCCACCGCCGAGACGCTGCTCGCCGAAGGCGCGTCCGTGGCGATCTGCGCCCGCACCGCCGAGGGCGTCGACGCAGCTGTCGCCGAGTTGTCGACGCTCGGCACGGTGATCGGCAGCGTCGTCGACGCCGCCGACAGCGACGCGCTCGTGGCATGGGTCAACTCGTCAGCCGAGCAACTCGGCGGCATCGACCTCTACGTGCACAACACCTCCGGCAAGCCGGCCCGATCCAACGAGGCGTGGATCAACAACTTCAACATCGACCTCATGTCGCTCATCTACGGCGTCGGCGCCGCCACCGAGGCACTGGCCGACGGTGGCGGATCAGTGATCAGCCTCGGCACGACGGCCGTTTCCGAACACTTCGCATCCGGATCAGGGAGCTACAGCGCCTTCAAGTCGGCCGTCACGAACTGGACACTCGGCCAGGCGCAGGTGCTCGGCGCGAAAGGCATCCGTTGCAACGTCGTCTCGCCCGGCCCGATCTTCATCGAAGGCGGCGACTGGAACATGATCAAGGACCACATGGCCGACTTCTACGCCGCAACCGCGAAGGCCCACCCCGGCGGCGAGCTCGGCACTGCTCAGGACGTCGCCGACGTCATTGCCTTCCTCGCCAGCGACCGCGCCCGCCACGTGAACGGTGTCAACGTCACCGTCGACGGAGGGTTCCTGAAGCGCGTCGACTTCTGAGATGAGCGCCGAGAACGACGCCCCGGGGAGTCGGATCGACGTCACGCTGGTTGCCGGCGGGATGTACCACGACATCGACTTCGCGCGCTTGGAGTTGCTGAAACTCCTCGGCGAGCACGAGGACTTCCGCGTCAGGGTGCAACCCGACTATGAGGACGCCGAGGCCATCGCGGCCGGTTCGATCCTCGTCAGCTACACGTGCAACGTGCGACCCAGCGTCGAAGCACAGCAGCGGATCCGACAGTGGGTCGCCGACGGCGGCCGCTGGGTGGCGCTCCACGGCACGAACTCTGCGCTCGACGTCGGCACGCCGCAGGGCGTCGACTCACCACGGGTGTTCCCTGTGTGGGCGGAGACCCTCGGGTCGCAGTTCGTTGCCCACCCACCGATCGCTCCCTACCTGGTGGAACTGTCCGCCCCCGACCACTGGCTGGTTGCAGGTATCGAGCCCTTCGAGACCGACGACGAGTTGTACCTGTCGGAGTTCGCGGATCGTGACGCGCTGGAGCCGCTGCTCCACACCGTGTGGTCGGGCGTGGCGCGCGGATTCGTCGAGTCCGACTGGACGACTGGGGATGACCACCAGCTCGTGATGTACCTGCGCCCGCTCGGAGCCGGGGCCGTGCTCTACAACACCCTCGGACACTGCCGTGGGCACTACGACATGGTGCCGCTCGTTCCGTACTACCCGAAGATCGAGCGCGGGTCGTGGGACCAGCCGGCCTACGCCGAGCTGTTACGGCGATCGCTCCGGTGGGCGCGCGGCGCCACGTCATGAGCGCCCCGTCATGAGCGGCCCATCATGAGCGCAACGGCGTGACGGGAACCGTTGGGGTACGGCCGGGTCGCATCGGTCGGCCACCGAAGACCGACGAACACGGCACGCCAACTCGCGAACGGCTACTGCGCGCCGCGGTGGAGGCGTGCGTCGAGTTCGGCTACGACGGTGCCACCCTGGCCGACATCGCCCGGCGGGCCGGCGTGTCGACGCCGGCGGTCTACAGCCACTTCAGCGGCAAGGCCGCCCTGCTGGTGGAAGCGAGCAAGCACGAGCTCGATGCCATCGCCACGACGCGTCTGCCCGGAGAACCAGGGGTGCGTGAGATCGCGAGACACTGGCTGCAACCCGACTTCTCGGCCACCCGCATCCTGGTCGCCGAACTTCACTGTGCCGCGATCCGCCAACCTGAGGTAGCCGAACTGCTCGGCCATTGGCAGCGTGAGAACGCCGAGCGGCTCGAGCGGCTCGCCGGCCTCAGCGCCGGACAGGTTCGGATGTACTACCTACTGCTCGTCGGGCTGTCGCACGCCGATCAGATCGACTCGCTCGACGTCGCCCGCGACGACTTCGAGCGCCAGATCGGCGCGCTGATCGACGAGTGGTTCCGACCGACGATCGGCTGACCGGGTGATTCCCCGCAGAGCGGCTTCACTGCGGATCGGCCAGGGTCGCGCTGCTACGGTCGTTGCTTAACAATCATTCAGTTAGCTCCGTGCTGAGACCGGCGCGACGTGACTTCGAAGGAGACCAATGACCACCACGGTCGCTGTCGCCGATGGCATCTTCACCATCGACAACGGGCAGCCCAAGCTGCTCGGGAGCCGTTGCACGAACTGCGGGAACCACATGTTTCCGCGCCAGAGCGGATGTCCGCGCTGCATGTTCAACACCCAAGAAGACGTCGAACTCGCCACCACGGGCACCCTGTGGACCTGGACAGTGCAGGCGTTCCCACCCAAGGCACCGCCCTATCTCGGCCCGGCCGGTGACGACTTCGTGCCCTACGGCGTCGGCTACGTCGAACTCGACGGTCAGCTGCGCGTCGAGGCCAGGCTCACCGTGTCCGACCCGGAAAAGCTCGTCATCGGCATGGAAATGGAGTTGGTGCTCGACCCGCTGTGCATCGACGACGACGGCAACCAGGTCGTCACCTACGCATTCGCACCCGTGTCATCGCAAGGAGATCCATCATGAGCAACGTCGCGATCGTCGGCATCGGAATGCACGAGTTCGGCCGCAACGACGGCATCTCGGGCATGGATCAGGGCGTAGTCGCCGTCCGGCGAGCCCTCGCCGACTGCGGCCAGCAGTGGTCCGACATGCAGTTCGCGGTTGGCGGATCCATGGACGGCGGCGCCGCCGACACCATGGTCAGCCGCATCGGGCTCACGGGCCTGCCATTCACCAACGTCGTGAACGGTTGCGCCACCGGTGGCACTGCGCTTGCCCAAGCGGTCAACACCATCGAGTCCGGGTCGGCTGACATCGGTATCGCGATCGGCTTCGACAAGCACGAGCCCGGCGCGTTCCGCATCAGAGGCCCGCGCGGCAAGGATTGGTACGGCGGATCCGGGCTCGCGCTCACCACGCAGTTCTTCGGGATGAAGATCACCCGCTACATGCATGAGTACGGCATCACCCAGTCGTCGCTCGCGAAGGTGTCCGCCAAAGCATTTCGCAATGGTTCGTTGAACCCGATGGCGTGGCGCCGCAAGCCACTCAGCGAGCAGGAAGTGCTCGATTCGTTGATGCTCTCGTACCCGCTCACGCAGTACATGTTCTGCTCACCGGGAGAAGGTGGCGTGGCGATGATCCTGTGCCGCGCCGACAAGGCCAAGCAGTACACCGATCGCCCGATCTACCTGCAGGCCGCTGCGGTGCGCACCCGCAAGTTCGGTTCGTTCGAAGTGCTCGCTCCGTCCATCGCGCTCGAGCACGACCCAGGTCCCACGTCCGCCGCGTCGAAGGCCGCATTCGAGATGGCCGGCATCGGGCCGGGTGACATCGACGTCGCGCAACTCCAAGACACCGAGGCCGGTGCCGAGATCATGCACATGGCCGAGAACGGATTCTGCGAGCACGGCGAACAGGAGCACATGCTGGCCAATGGCGAGACCGAGATCAACGGACGCCTTCCGGTCAACACCGACGGTGGCTGCCTCGCCAACGGCGAGCCGATCGGCGCGTCGGGCCTGCGCCAGGTGTACGAGAACGTGCTGCAGTTGCGCGGCGACGCCGGCGAACGCCAGGTACCGAACGATCCCAAGGTTGCGTACACCCACGTGTACGGCGCGCCGGGCATCAGCGGCGTCACGATCCTGAGCCGTTGATGGAGCTCTCGACCGAGTTGCAGATGGACATGCACCGACGCATGGTGCGTATCCGACTGTTCGAGGAGGCTGCCGGCAAGCTCGCCGAGGCAGCGAAACTCCCTGGCTTCCTCCACCTCTATGTCGGCCAGGAGGCCGTCGCCGCCGGCGTGTGCGCCGCGCTGACCGACGACGACCAGATCACCTCGACGCACCGCGGGCACGGCCATCTCGTGGCCAAAGGCGGCCAGTTCAACGAGATGATGGCCGAGCTCATGGGCAAGTCGACCGGCTACTGCAAGGGCAAGGGCGGCTCGATGCACATCTCGAACCTCGACGTCGGCATGCTCGGCGCCAACGGCATCGTCGGAGCCGGCGCACCGATCGCCGTCGGCGCCGGCTTCGCCAACAAGTACAAGGGCAACGGCAACGTGGCCGTGCCGTTCTTCGGCGACGGCTCCACCAACATCGGCGCCTTCCACGAAGCCGCCAACATGGCGTGTGCACTCAAGCTGCCGGTGGTGTTCGTCTGCGAGAACAACGAGTACGGCGAGTTCACCGCACGCGAGAAGACCATGGCGATCACCGACATCGTCGACCGCGCCGCCGGCTACGGCATGCCCGGCGTGATCGTTGACGGCATGGATGTGGTGGCCATTCACGAAGCCGCTGTCGAGGCCGTCGACCGGGCACGACGAGGCGATGGTCCATCGCTCATCGAGGCCAAGACGTATCGGTACTACAACCACCACGGCATCCAGAACCTCGGCCTCAAGTACCGCACCGACGACGAGGTCGCCTCGTGGCGCGAACGCGATCCGATCTTCACGTTCGAGGAACGGCTCATCGAGATGGGCACCGCAACGCGCGACGACATCGACCAGGTCTGGGCCGAACTGCGTGCCGACATCGTCACCGCGATCGAGTTCGCCGAAAACAGCCCGGTACCGACACCCGACCAGCTGCTCGTCGACGTCTACACCCTTCAAGCAACGCCCCAAGCAACAACGACGGTGCCGGCATGACCCGCAAACTGGCCTACGGGCAAGCCTTCAACGAGGCGGTCCGCCAGGAGATGGCCGCGAACGACGACGTGTTCTGCGCCGGCGAGGACATCGGCGCGTTCGGGGGCGTGTTCCACACCTACGCGGGCCTGCAGGCCGAGTTCGGTGAACGTCGAGTCGTCGACACCCCGATCAGTGAGCAGGCAATCATCGGCCTCGGCGTCGGTGCTGCGGTCACCGGGTTGCGGCCGATCGTCGACATCATGTTCATGGACTTCCTCTGCGTGGCGTTCGACCAGGTCGTCAACCAGGCCGCCAAGCTGAAATACATGTTCGGCGGAGCGGCCACCATCCCCCTCACGATCACCACCGGAGGCGGCGCCGGACTGTCAGCAGCGGCCCAGCACAGCCAGTCGCTCGAAGCACTTCTGTGCCACATTCCCGGTCTCAAGGTGGTGCATCCCTCGAACCCGTACGACATGAAGGGGTTGATGACCGCCTGCATCCGCGAGAACAACCCCACCATCATGATCAAGCACAAGCGGCTGCTCGGCATGCAGGGCGAGGTGCCCGAGGAGCCGTACGTCATTCCGCTCGGGCAGGCCAACGTGGCGCGCACCGGCAGCGACGTGACCGTCGTGGCGTGGGGACGCATGGCGAACGAAGCGCTCGACGCTGCCGAGCGAGTTGCAGCCGATGGCATCGACGTCGAGGTGATCGACCCGCGCACCCTGCAACCGCTCGACACCGCCACCATCGTCGAGTCGGTCCGCAAGACCAACCGGGTGATCGTGGTCCACGAGGCTGTCCGCTTCGGTGGCCTCGGCGCAGAGGTCGCGGCGCAGATCCAAGAGGAGGCGTTCGATTACCTCGACGCTCCCGTTGCCCGCATCGCCGCACCGTTCTCGCCCGTGCCGTTCACTCCCACCCTCGAGGCGATCTACCTGCCGTCCGTCGACGACATCGAAGCGGGGATCCGCGCGATCGTTGCCCGACCCGGAGCCTGACCGAGTGTCGTCGGCGGTGGTGTCCGGGCTGTCGTGCGTTGGCATCATCGTCAACCCGCACGCCGGCAAGGACATCCGTCGCCTCACGTCAGCATCGGGGCAGACCTCCGACGCCGTGAAGATCGGCATCATGCGACGCGTGGCCGTGGGTGCGATCGAGATGGGCGCCGAGCGAATCCTGTTCAGCACCGACACTCATCATCTGGCCGAGCGGGCCGTCGAGGGCCTCGACGGGTTGATCGAGTTCGTCGACATTCCACTCACGGGCTCGCCGCTCGACACGGTTTCCGCGGCCCGAACGATGTGCAAGGAGCGCGTCGGTGCCGTCGTGGCGCTCGGCGGTGACGGCACCTGCCGTGATGTGGCCACCGGCTGGCCCGACGTACCACTCATTGCGATCTCGACCGGCACCAACAACGTGTTCCCGTCGACCGTCGACGGCACCACCGCCGGCGTCGCCGCCGCACTGGTCGCCACCGGCGCCGTAGC
>JANPCI010000214.1:0-1759 GCA_031430875.1 Actinomycetes bacterium
CGGTTGGCACGACACCAATGGCTCGACCCGTAGATCGCCGATCTGGTTGCGAGACATCTCGGCGACGGTCTCGGCCGCCAACACGCGTTCACCGTCGAGTTCGCCATCGGCAAGCATCATGCGGATGAATCGGCCGTAATCGCCCATGGTGCCTTGGAGACCGCCGCCACCCGACTCGAAGGCGCCATGCTCGGGCGCCGGGATGTCGAGGGCCATGAGCGAGCCGTCCGGGAGTCGGATGTGCATCGCACTTCGTCGTTCCAACATCGAGGCGGTGGGGACGAAGGCCGTATCGACCATGCCCAACGGTCCGGTGAGGTTCTCGGCGATGAACTCGCCCAGGGTCGTTCCTGTCGCGGCTTCGATCATCACGCCGACCCAGTCGAGTCCGATGCCGTACTGCCAGCGTGTTCCCGGGTCGAAGAGGAGCGGAGCGGCGAGCGAGGCCCGCCCATCGGTGGCCATTGTCGGGACGCCTGTCACCTCGTGCCATCGCATGAGGTCCGCGTTCCAGATGTCGTAGCCGAACCCCGAGGTGTGTGTGAGCAATTGGCGAAGCGTCGTCGTAGATGCTGCTGGCCGCAGTTCGGGCCGGCCGGCCTCGTCGAAGCCCGTCAGGACGGTGCACTCACCGAGTTCTGGACACACATCCGACGCCGGACCGTCGAGCGAGAGTCTGCCGCGCTCGACGAGCTGCATCGCAGCGGCCGCTGTGATCGCCTTGGTCATCGAGAAGATCGCACCGACGGTGTCGACGGTCATCGCATCTGCGCGGCCGAGGCCGCGCTCACCGAACGCTCCCTCGTAGAGCACGCCGTCGCGATCGACCACGACCGCAACGACGCCCGCCGCCGCCCCCTTGGCGACGCCTGACGCAAGGATCTCGTCGAGGCGGGCCGTCACCAGGCGCTCCGGCCGACCCCACCGTCGACGACCACGATCTCGCCGGTCGTCAGCTTCGATCCGAGCAGGAATCCGAAGATGGCGTCCTTCACATCGTCGGGAGTGCACACGGCGCGCAGCAACGACTTGTTGACCACCGACTGCTTGATGGCCTCGAAGGCGTCACCGAAGCCTTCTTGTAACCACGATCCGTCGATGAACCCGGGACACACGGTGTTGACCTGGACCTCCGGGCCCATCACTCGCGCCAGGGTGACTGTCAGGTTGTTGAGCGCCGCCTTGGAAGCGCAGTAAGGAATCGAGCTGCCCGTGCCGTACACGCCGGCCACACTGGAGACATTCACGATCTGGCCGGCGCCACTGGCCTTGAGAGCGCTTGCTGCCGCCCGAGCCATCTGAAACGGGCCGATCAGGTTCACACCCATGATGTTCTGCCAGGTCTCGGTGGTGACCGCATCGAGGTCGTTGTGCGGGATGAAGCTGGTGGTGCCGGCGTTGTTGACCAACACGTCGAGGCGCCCGAACGTCTCGACGGCGGTCTGCACGAGTCGTCGACAATCGTCGTCGTTCGCCACGTCGGCCTGCACGGCGATCGCTTGCACGCCATGGCTTGCTGCCTCGGCAGCCACCGCTTCGGCAGCGTCCTTCGAGCGGCTGTAGTTGACCGCTACCGAGCAGCCGGCCTGCGCCAGCGCCAGTGCGGTTGCCCGGCCGACTCCTGTCCCGGCACCGGTGACGATCGCTCCCCCGCCCGACAACTGCATTGCCACTCCCTGTTCGCTCGATGGACCCTTTCGTACGACCGTAGCCTGAGGCCCCATGCAGATCGTCGCCGCACTGTTCGTCGAGGAATTCG
>JANPCI010000215.1:0-3358 GCA_031430875.1 Actinomycetes bacterium
ATACGACGAGGCGATCCGGTTCTTCGTCGACGCGCTGGGCTTCGAGCTGGTCGAGGATTCCCCATCGACGACCAACGACGGTCGACCCAAGCGTTGGGTGGTGGTCAGGCCGCCCGATGCGGCGACGGGGCTCCTGCTCGCTCAGGCCGACGGTGACGAGCAGCGCGCTGGCGTCGGCGCGCAGTTCGCCAGCCGGGTGGGGTTGTTCCTGCGGGTCGACGACTTCGATGCGGCGATCGAACGGATGCGTCGCCACGGTGTGACGTTTGCGGGTGAGCCGCGCCACGAGGTGTACGGGAGCGTCGTCGTGTTCGTCGACGTGGCCGGCAACCGGTGGGACCTCCTCGGCCCGCGTCCCTGATCCCCGCCGCTGTTCGGCGCAGGTGATGTGACGGATCACGCGTTGGGCGGATGCAGTGGCGGTTGGGACGGGCTCACAGCGCAGGGTGGGCCTGGTGCGTGTGCGATCATCGGGCACCCACGCGGCACACGCCGGCGGGTGGGCCCGTCGCCGAGGTGTGAGGAGATGTCATGAAGGTGCTGTTGGTCGGGCTCGGAACCGTCGGGGAGGCGATCGCTCGAATGAGCGTGGGCCGTCCATGGCTGGAGCTCATGGTGTTGGCCGACCACGACCTCGATCGTGCCCGCCGGATCGCCGAGGAGATCGGCGACGACTCGACCCACCCGGCGGCGCAGGTCGATGCTTCCGATGAGCGTGCCGTCGAGGCACTCGCGCGGGCGCACGGCGTCGACCTGGTGCTCAATGCGGTCGATCCCCGATTCGTGATGCCGGTGTTCCGGGCCGCGCTCGCCGCCGACGCCGACTACATGGATCTGGCGCTCAGCACGTCCACGCCCCATCCGACCGATCCGTACGGCACCGTCGGGAGCATCATCGGCGACGAGCAGTTCGCGATGGACGATGTCTGGCGTGAGCGCGGCCGGCTCGCCCTGGTCGGGCAGGGGATCAGCCCGGGACTGGCGCAGGTGTTCGCCGCCCACGCCGCCAAGCACCTCTTCGACGAGATCCACGACATCAACATCCGCGCCGGCGGTGACCTGCGGGTGGAGGGCTACCCGATCGCCACGGTGTTCTCGATCTGGACGACGATCGAGGAGTGCCTGAACCCGCCATTGGTGTGGGAGAAGGAGCGTGGCTTCTTCACCCTGCCGCCGTTCGCCGAGCCGGAACGCTTCATCTTCCCGGAGGGGATGGGCCCCGTGGAGTGCGTCCATGTCGAGCACGAGGACGTCGCCATGATCGCGCGCAACCTCGACGCCCGCCGGGTGACGTTCAAGTACGCGTTGGGGGAGGAGTTCATCGGAGCGCTCATGCTGCTGCATGCGCTCGGGCTCGACCGCACCGACCCCATCGAGGTCGACGGCCAGCAGGTGATCCCTCGCAACGTCGTCGCTGCGCTCGTCCCCGACCCGTCGACGCTCGGCGACAGCATGGTGGGACGCGCGATCGTCGGCATCCATGTGACCGGGCTGAAGGACGGCGAGCCGCGGGAGATCTTCAGCTACCAGCTGTGTGACGCGCAGGACATCATGGCCCGCTTCGGGCTGCAGCCGGTTGGCTGGCAGACGGGGTTCAACGCAGTCATCGCCATGGAGTTACTCGCCGACGGGGTGTGGCAGGGCACCGGTGTGCGGTCATCGGAGCAGTTCGATCCCGACCCGTACCTCGCCATCATGGATCGTGACGGCATCTATCACGCCACGATCGACATCGAACCGGGCACGGCGTTCGCCTGAGCGCTCGCCGTCAGGTGGCGAAGCCGTCGGGCATGGTGGTGGCGTGCCCGTCGGCGACGGTGAGTCGTTCGATGTCGATGGCCCGGTCGGCGTGGCTGGCGAGCAGTTCGGTTCGGGTGGCGGCGACGAACCCGGAGCCGGTGAAGCCCGGCGCCATCGTGCAGCCGAACAGCCCGTAGGTGCCGTCGGGATGGAGCTCGCCGGCCTGCCACGTTCCGGCCGGGATGGTGTACTGCACCAGGTGGCCGGCGGCGAGGTCGGGGCCGAGCCAGATGTCGGTCGAGGTGCCGTCGGGGTGCAGGAGGACCAGGCGGATCGGGTCGCCGCCGTAGAAGTGCCAGATCTCGTCGCTCGGCAGCCGGTGGAACAGCGACCGCGACAGCGGGTCGTGGGCGTACATTCCGATCATCGCCGTGCCGACCGGACCTCCGTCGGGTGTGTTCGCCGCGGACCGGTACGTGCTGGCGAACAGCGTGCCCTCGACGGGCAGCGGTTCGAGCCCGTAGTGCTCGATCATGCGCTCGACGAGCGGTTCCACGTGTCCACCGTATCGATGGCGACGAGGGTCGTGTGGCTGCGGCTCTCGGAGGTCGTGGGGGCGGCTGCCGGTGGTGAGTGCAATGCATAACGGGATGCAGAGTGAAGAGCACTGTTGCGACGCCGACGGTTGGGCTGCGCTCATGTCGTCGCAGCGAAGTTGAGAGCGGCGAGGATCAGGCAGTCGACGCGGACGCCGCGACGCCGACTCGCCTGCAGGAGTTCCTCCCACTGTTCGATCGGGATGTCGGCGCTGACGCGCATCATCCCGGCGGGGATCGGCCCGGGGAATGGGATCGGTCGATGATGGCGGTGCATGGTGGCTCCTCGTGATCGTGATCGTGACGGCGTGTCGAGGAGGGAGTCGGCCTGGCAAGTGTGCGCACGTCGGTGTCACAGGGTTGCCGGCCACCGCCGTCGTCTTCACGATGGGACCTCCGACCGATTGACAGCGGATGGGTCGAGTGATTTGCTCGGTGGTGGAAGCTCTGACATCGGGAGGCGCGATGGATGCCGGTGATGGTGGAAGTCGGATCGGCCGACGTTGGCTCGCGGTCGTGTCCCTCGCGTTCGCAGCGTTGCTTTCGGCGTGCGGTTCCGCCGACGACGCGTCGTCGGGCGCGACTGGTTCCGCGGTCGAGGGGCCGAGTGTCGTCGGCGGAGTCGTGTCCGATCCGTCGCCGAGTTCCATGTGCCCAGCGGGTTCGGCACCGCAGGTCGTGGCGTACGAATTCGACGGCGACGGTGTCCGGTGGGTGTCGTGCACCGACGAGATCGACTATTGGAGTCTGCTCCCGGCCGTGGATGGTGTCGTCTACGTCGCCACCTACAATCTGGGCGCTCCGTCGAACGTGACCGCACGCGATGCGGCGACCGGCGAGCCGATGGAGGATGCGCCACCGCCACCTCCGGCACGAGGCACCGTGGAGGGCCGGCCGTACACCGGTCAACCGGCGCGCGTCGAGGTGGGCGACATCGTCGTTGTCGGTGGCCAGGACGACGCGGTCCGGGCGATCTCCGCCGAGGGCACCGAGCTGTGGTCCCAGCCGGGGATCTGGGCCTA
>JANPCI010000216.1:0-2971 GCA_031430875.1 Actinomycetes bacterium
GCCGAATGCCGGTCGCCTCGACGGGTTTGCGGGCGTGTGGCTCGACGCCGGCGGCCGGGTGCCGCGCAAGATCTGTGCGGTTGGGGTGCGCCTGTCGCATGGCCGCACGATGCACGGGTTCGCGCTCAACGTCACGACCGATATGGCGTACCTGCGCGAACACATCGTGCCCTGCGGGATCGCCGACAAACCGGTCACATCGCTTGGGGAGGAGGGCATCGACGCAACGATGCGTGACGTGGTCGACATCGTCGCCCGTTTGGCGGGTGAGCGTTGGGCGAACGGCGTGGTCGAACGCCAGGACGTGGCGTGGAAGCACGCCGCAGATGGCCGCGATCTGTCGGCGTTCTCGAGGGGCGAGGGGCCGGGCGAACAGGTGAAGTTGGTGTCCGACCGGGCAACAGCCCGACTCGAAGCGGCCGGTGTCACGGCGGGTTTGTCGATCGAGACCCGTAAGCCGGAGTGGCTGCGACCGAAGGTCGAACTCGGCGAGGGCGTCACGACTTTGCGCAAGACGATCCGCGAGCTCGGCTTGGTCACCGTTTGCGAGGATGCCGGGTGTCCGAACCTGTCCGACTGCTGGGCCGACGGCACGGCCACGTTCATGGTGCTCGGCGAGCGGTGCACGAGGGCGTGCGGGTTCTGCCTCGTCGACACGAACAAGCCGCTCGATCCGGCGGCCGACGAACCTGCACGCGTTGCCGAGGCGATCGACCGGATGGCGCTCGACCACGCGGTGCTCACGATGGTCGCCCGTGACGATCTCGCCGACGGCGGGATGGCCCATGTCGCCGCCTGCGTCGAAGCGATCCGCGAGCGTCGTCCCGGCGCTCGTGTGGAGACGTTGATCTCCGACGCCAAGGGCGACGCGGCGTCGCTCGGTCTGTTGTTCGCCGTTCGGCCCGATGTACTGAACCACAACGTCGAAACCGTTGCCCGTCTGCAGCGGGCCGTGCGTCCGTCGGCCGGTTACGCGCGTTCGCTGTCGGTGCTCGCCCGCGCGAAGGCTGCTGGGCTGACCACCAAGACCGGGTTCATGGTCGGCCTCGGTGAGACCGACGACGAGATCATCGGGTGTCTGGCCGACCTCGCCGACCTCGGTGTGAACATCGTGACGATCGGCCAGTACCTTCGCCCGACCTCCCACCATCTCCCGATCGTCCGCTACGCCGAGCCCGCCGAGTTTGCACGGTGGAAGAAGATCGGTGAGGCGTTCGGTATCGGCCACGTCGAAGCCAGCCCGCTGACCCGGTCGAGCTACCACGCCAAGTCGGCCGCCGATGCCGTCGATGCGCCGATCGCCGTTGCGGTTGCGGTCGCGGTGCCGGTCGGTTCCGTCTCGTTCACGTGACCCGCTGGTCGCCCGAACAGGTCGAGGCGATCGCGCCGACGCCTGCCGCGATGACCGCCGCCCGACCGCTGGTGTCGCTCAGCCGGTGGGGCTCGACCGGTGCCGACGACCGAGTGGTGTGGGGTGTCTGCCGCGGGAGTGGAAGCGAGCCGTACGACACGATGGTCGATCACGTCGGTGTCGGATTCTCGTGCACGTGTCCGAGCCGTCGACGGCCCTGCAAACACGCGCTGGCCCTGCTGATGCTCTGGGCCAACGGCCAGATCGTCGACACCGTCGCGCCCCCCAGCGTCGACGCCTGGTCGGCATCTCGCCAATCCGACACGCGCCAGGTGTCCGACACCCGAAGGGTGTCTGACACAAGCCCAGACCTGATGGCCCTCGAATCAAGGCATGCCGAAGAAGCGCCGACGAGCGCGGCAGACGTTGGCAGCGCGCGTGACGGTCGCGGGGTGGTGTCAGACACTGCTGGCGCGGTGTCGGACACCTTGCCCGGGTCGGACGATGTGACGACACCCGACGCACCCGATCCCGACCGCGGCCGCGATGAGCGCATCGAGCGGATGTTTGCCGGGCTGACGGACCTCGATCGGTGGCTCGACGATCGGATGCGCACGGGGCTCGCGGATCCGGCGCTGGCCCATTACGGCACGTGGGATCAGCTCGCCGCCCGCCTCGTCGATGCACAGGCCGGCAGCCTCGCCAATCGAGTCCGACGGCTGGCGGGGCTTGTCGGCGCATCGCCCGATTGGCACAGCGACGTGCTCGCCGAACTCGGCATGCTCCACTTGCTGTCGCAGGCCGCCCGCCGCATCGGATCGCTGCCGGGCCCGCTCGCGGATGCCGTTGCCACCACGGTGGGCTGGCAGGTTCGCCAGGCCGACATCCTCGGTGGCGTCCCCGACACCGACGAGTGGATCATCGCCGGCCGCAGCGACACTCGCGAGGATCGCATCGAGGTGCGGCGCCATTGGCTGCGTGGCGCGAACTCTGGCCGCTGGGCGCTCGTGCTGTCGTTCGCGGCGTACCGCCAGAGCCTCGACACGTCGCTGCAGGTTGGCACCTCGGTGCACGCCGACCTCCATCGCTATCCCGGTCCGGCGCTGCGTGCGCTGGTCGGCCTGCGGCACGCGGAACCGCTCGATCCGGCTCGGCCACCGGCGGTCGATGTGGCGGGAGCATGTGACGAGATCGGGGCGATGCTGGTCGCTGAGCCATGGCTCGATCGTGTCCCCGCAACGGTGCGGGCTGCGGTGACCCGTTCGGGTTCGGGCTGGCTCCTCACCGACGGCACCGGCAGCCTTCCCCTCCTCACCGGCGGCTCCATCGCCCAACTCCTCGCCGTCTCCGCGGGCGCCCTCGTGGATGTGACGGTCGAGTGGACGCCGCACGGCGTCGTCCCGCTGACCATCCACCTACCCAACAGTTCGATCGACATCGGCCCGAGAGCCGACGACTCCTTCGTGAGCGCCGCATGACCCCGAAAACCCGGAAAACCCGGTTTGCGTTGCAGTTTGGTTGGCCCGTCCCAACCGAACTGTCACGCAAACAGTCTGGGTCTGGGTCTGGGTCTGGGGTGGGGCTGTGGTGACGATGGACGCGCACTGGCGCGAGCTGGTG
>JANPCI010000217.1:0-3349 GCA_031430875.1 Actinomycetes bacterium
GCTACTCGCCGACGACGCCAACGATGTCGCCGACGCGTACGTGACCCTCTGCGTTCACGCCGGGATCGCCGCTGCGGACGTCATCTGCTGCAAGCGGTTGGGTGAGCATGCCCGTGGTGAGGACCACACTGCGGCGGTCGCTCTCGTCGGCCGTGCCAGCGAAACGGCCGCCAAGAATTTGCGAGACCTGCTCAGCATGACGACCAAGGCCGGCTACAGCGCCGTGCCCGCGAGCGGAACCAATTACAAGCGCGCTGGACGGGCCGCACGCGCCCTGGTCGAAGAGGCCGCGAGGCCCTGACCCTGCGTCGCCCGACCAGTCGGCGCGTGACACGATCACCCCTGGTAGAGCCTCAGATCGTGTCTGCCTTCTGTCTCAGGACGTCGACGAGTCCGGGCAAGTCGCCACTGATGCGCAGGGCCTCGGTGTGGTGCTTCGCTCTCGTGGCGCGGGAGTCAGTCCGTGACGTATGGGGCCAGTTGCCGGGCTCTGCGGTCCCTTGGCGGGCCCGGTGGCCTGTCCGGGTTGTCGTTCGGGGCGGTCCGGACCTCACACGACCAGCCATCCCAACGCCCGCGAAACTGGCCGACCCGAACTCGCACGGCCGACGGACGCAGACCTCGCCCCAGCCAGACCCGGACGACGAGCAGAGTCGAACCTCGCCGCAATGGGCGGGCCACAGCGAACTGCGCCCGAAACCAACATGTCCCGTTCGACGAAGGCGACGGCCTTCCAGCTCCACGATCCCCCCGGCGTCCGGGGCTTGCGCAGCGTGCCCTTCAGAGGGCCACGCTCGTCCTTCGTGCACACTCCGTGGACACTTAAACGATTTCCAACTCAGCGGCGTGACCAGAAATGGCCTCTACGCTGGACTTTCACTGGAGCCGGGTGCGAGGATCGAACTCGCCACCTCATGATTACAAATCAAGTGCTCTACCAACTGAGCTAACCCGGCGGGGTCGGCTCAGGATACCGACGGACACGCAATCAGTTCGTCAGCCGATGTCTTCCCAGACGACGAACTCAAACGTGGAGATCAAGCGGAACTCGAGACTGGTGGGCAAGCGGTTGGTCTTCGAACACGCCACGAGCGAGATCGTCTCACCGCCGACCCGCCGCGTCGCATTGAGAATGTCGTTCGAGTACTTACTCGTCAAGGTATCGCCCACCATCTGGTAGGTGTAGCGACGACCGTCCGACGTCGTGACATACGCCAAGTCGCCGCCCCGGAGTAGGTGCATGTTCCGATATGGACCGCCGTGCTCGGTTCTGTGGCCGAACATCACGCTGTCGGCGCCCTGACCGACCAGCCCTGTGCCGGCCCAATGCCAGGTGTTGCCCGAGTCAACCGTACGTTTGGCGTCGCCGTCGAACACCCACTGACTCAGACCGAAGCGTGGCACCTGCAGCACCCACGGAAGCGGGCCACCCTGGGGCGGCGGATTCTCGGGTGGGGCCAAGTACGCGCGCAGCGGCGAACCCGTGTACCAGCCGAACACGTCGCAGATGACGTGGCCGGTGCCGGACGAGTAGCAGGCGACCCCGCGGTCACTGATCCGCGTGATCGCATGGTTCGCGATGGTCTGGCCCGGTCCGGTCACGTTCAGATTGGAGACCTCGTAGCGCGGAGTCTGAGCAGCGAACAGCGTGAAGAACCCTGCGTTGGTGGTGCCCGTGGTGGTGAGGTTCATCGCAATGGCCTGCGCCTGCGTGTTGATCGGCACGGGGAGTTCGAACTGGGTCGTCCAGCCGTCCCACGAACGAAGCTTCCGGCGCCTGGTGTCCATCATTCGCGTGGGAGTGATCGGAACGAACAAGCCGACCGACGACGCTGAGGCGCTCGGCCCCGTCATGTACCCCACGACATCGAAGAGCAGATGGGCGCCGGCGAAGTTGTAGAGGTCGACGCCGAGGCGGCCACCGGCCGTCCCGAGTTTCGTGATCACGCCGACGGCGCGAGTCTCACCGGCGCCGACGTTCACGTTCGACGTGTCGGGGACACCACTCCCACGCGGAAATGCAGTGACATAGCCGGGCACTGCCGCAGTCACGGCGGTCAGGGTTCCGACCACAGCGATCGCATCGGCAGGAATGCCCAGCCCATCGAGAACGACGTTCGAGATCTCGCCGACGCCCGGCTGACGACCCGAGTTGCGGGTGTCGAGGGCCCGAACGGCTGATGAGAACGCCACCAGTCGACCACCGCGAACCGACGCCGCCGCCGGCCGATAGACCCCGACGAGGTCGACGATCAGATCGCAATCGACGTACGACGAGAGATCAACCGCGCCGCCGCCGAGCTTGATCGTGACGAGATTCGCAACAGCGCCATCAAATGCCGACGCATTGAGACTCGACGTATCGGGCAACGGCTCACCCGCAGGGAACACCGTGACGAAGTTCCACCCGGCCCCACGGCTCACGGCCGTTACCGTGAGGACGGCGGCCACTGCGTCGGCCGGCACACCCGGTTGGTTCGTGATCCCGACGCGAATCCATCGTGGGTCGAGCCGCTCGTATCCGAACCCGACGGGCGTGCCCGGGCGAGAGCGTGTGTCGCACAGACGCCGCTGGTCGACAACCTCGAAGTAGCTCGCGCCTGGCTCGACAGCGTCGGCGGTGCCCGAGAGGAGGGTGGCTCCAGCGACCACGCCGGCGGTCCCCGCAATGAACGCACGCCGACCGAGATGTATCGCAGAAGGAGCGTCGGCAGGGTCATCTCCGCAAGCCGCGACCGTGGGGCTCTGGTGACCACTCATCCCGACAAACTACGGCAAACTCAGACGCAGTCGCGCCACCTCGTACAAAGAAATCGCGGCCGCAGCCGACACATTGAGCGAACTGACGTGGCCTGCCATCGGGATGCCGACGATGGAGTCACAACGCTCCCGCACCAGTCGCGACAGCCCTGCGCCCTCCGCCCCCAAGACGAGGCAGATCGGCTCGGTGGCGAGCGAACCGATGTCGTAAAGGCCCCGATCGGCGCCGTCGTCGAGACCGACGATCCAGATGCCGTGTTCCGTGAGCTGGCGAAGCGCCGCCGGAAGACCCGGCACCAGCGCCATCGGGACGTATTCGACGGCGCCGGCGGCCGACTTGGCAACCGTCGGGGTGACGTGGACGGCGCGATGCTTGGGAAGCAACACGCCGGTCACGCCCGCCGCCTCGCATGTGCGGATGATGGCGCCGAGGTTCCCCGGGTCGGTGACACCGTCGACAGCGACGAGGAACGGACTGGCCGCCCGACCGGACCCTCGGGCTCCGATCAGATCGCCCAGATCGGCCTCAGGGATCTCGGCGGCGTGGGCGAGCACACCCTGGGGTGCCTCGCTTCGCGCCTCGCGCTCC
>JANPCI010000218.1:0-2086 GCA_031430875.1 Actinomycetes bacterium
CCTCGTGGCCGACCAACGCCTCCCCGACGCCGCCACATGGGGCGGGTACATCCCCGGCGCCACGGTCACCAAGGGCGACGCCCTCTTCCCCCGGCTGTGATGATCTGGCTGTGATGGTCTGGCTGTGAAGGTCTGGACGGACTCGCACTGCCACGTGCACGACGCGAGGATCCCCGACGGCACCGACGCGGCCGTTGCGGCGGCCGGCGCGGCGGGCGTCACCACGTTGATCACCGTCGGCTGTGATCGGGAGACGTCGCTCGCCGCGATCGCCGTGGCCGCCGACCACCGACACGTCCACGCCACGGTCGGGCTCCATCCACACGATGCCATCCAGGGGGTCGACACGATCATCGACCTGCTCGACACGCCGGGGATCGTCGCCGTCGGCGAGGCCGGGCTCGACTACTACTACGACCACTCACCGCGCGAGGTCCAACAGCGCGTCTTCGCCGAACAGATCCAACTCGCGAACGATCGCAGCCTCGCGCTGGTGATCCACTCACGCGATGCGTGGGACGACACGTTCGCCGTGCTCGCCGACGTCGGCGTACCGGATCGGACGGTCTTTCACTGCTTCACCGGTGGGCCTGACGAAGCTCGGCGGGCGCTCGACATCGGAGCAACGCTCTCGTTCTCGGGCATCGTCACGTTCAAGGGAGCGCCCGAAGTTCAAGCCGCTGCAGTCATCTGCCCGCTCGATCGCCTGCTCGTCGAGACCGACAGCCCGTACCTCGCACCGATCCCTCACCGCGGCAAACCCAACCGCCCCGCCTGGGTTCCCCACGTCGGCCAGTTCATCGCCGACCTGCGCGGCCTGCCCGTCGGCGACATCGCACGGGCGACCGTCGACAACGCAGCAGTGTTCTTCGCGCTCTCCTGAGCGGCCGTCGACCCGATTCCAACCCGCGAATCCGCCGACCACTCACCGTGGTCGATGGCGGCGTCCAGATCGCCATTCACCGGGCCGAAGGGTACGATTACGGCCCCTCATCCCGATGACGGCACCTGTGTGCCGGCTGCAGGATCGACGACCAACCATGGCACTCACCCCACCTGACCGACGCCGCATTCTGCTGGCGAGCGCGCTGACGCTCGTCGCGATGCCGGCGCTCTGGTGGGCCAACCAATCCGGAGCGCCAAATGTCGCCACGGCCGGCATCGTCGTCGTCGACAAGTCGGCAACAGCGCCAACCGCCGATACTGGCGACGTCGCCCCGGTGTTCCTCGACGGCCCGTCCGGGCAGGTCGGCGCCGGACTCTCCGAAATCGCCATTCCCACAGCTCCCGCGATCGCCGGCATCACCACCACGGCCACGTTTCGAAGCACCCTCGGATCGGCCTCGGCGTGCATGATGCCCGGCATGGCCAGCGGCCAGCAGGTGACCGTCGTCAACCTCGACAACAATCGGTCCGTCACGTGCACGGCCATCTTGGCACCGGCCAGCGCCGCCGATCAGCTCGTGATGGCGTCCGAGCTCTTCGCCGAACTCGCCGATCCAACCGACGCACCGATTCCGGTCGAGATCCGTCAGTGACACACTCGCGTCCGGCGATTCGAGAGCTCCTCGAATCGGCGTCGCTCGCTCCCCGCCGAGATCTCGGCCAGAACTTCGTGGCCGACCCGAACACGGTGAGGCGCATCGCCGCCCTCGCCCGGATCGGCGCCGGCGACCGGGTGGTCGAGATCGGAGCCGGGCTCGGATCGCTCACCCTCGCACTCGCCGACACCGGCGCCCTCGTCACCGCCATCGAGATCGACCGAGGTGTCGTCCCGATTCTGCGCGACGTGGTGGCCGACCGCGAGAACGTTCGTGTGGTCGAAGGTGATGCGATGCAGCTCGACTGGAAGATCGTCCTCGCCGACGACTCGCCCGAGGAACCCGGCTGGGTGCTCGTGGCCAACCTTCCCTACAACGTTGCCACCCCGCTGATCTGCGACCTCCTCGACGGCGTGCCCGCGATCGAGCGGATGATCGTGATGGTGCAGCGCGAGGCAGCCGAACGTTTCGCCGCCGTGCCCCGCACCTCCGCCTACGGTGCGGTCAGCGTCAAGACGGCCTACTGGGGAACAGCGAAGATCGTC
>JANPCI010000219.1:0-20303 GCA_031430875.1 Actinomycetes bacterium
CTCGTCGGGGAGTTCGAGGCCGAGGCCGACCATCGCGTGGGCCTGCATCGGCTTGAGGCACGACCGCGGATACACGATCACGTGGGGATCACCGACAGACGCAATCAGCGATCCGTCGGCGGCGACTGCGGCACCCACGCCATGGTGCAGTGACTCGTCGAATCCACTGCGAGTGGCGACGGCGATCGGAGCGAACGCGCCGTCGACGCGCGTCACGTCGAGTCCGTGGCCGGCGGCAGATCCGACGCACGCTGATTCTTCGGGGGCGGGATCGACGTGAGGTGGCTGTCCATCACGTCGTACCGATTGCCCCACTCACTCAGGAATGCCTGCGCCATGGCGGCAGCCGGTAGCGCCAACAGCGCCCCGACGAACCCGAGGAGCGCTGCGCCGCCCAATGCGGCGCCGAATGCCACGGCCGGATGGAGTTCCATCGTGCGAGCCGTGATGCGCGGCGCGAAGAAGTAGTTCTCGATCTGCTGGTACACGACGATGAACGCGATGATGATCAACGCATTCAATGGTGAGTCGACCAGGGTCAGCAGGACCGGCAGGATGCCGGCAAGGTAGGTACCGACAACCGGCAGGAACTGGCTGACGAGACCGACCCACAGTGCGAGCGCGATCGGCGCCGGCGTACCGATCGACTGAAACACGATCCAGTGGAAGAACGTCGACAGCAACGCCAGCAATGCCCGCGAATAGAGGTATCCGCCCGTCTTCGTGATCGCCAGTTCCCACGCCTGGAGCACCCGTGCCTGCCGCGCCGGGGTCAGTCGCGAGCAGATGTCTCGACGCAGACGTGGTCCGTCGGCGACCAGGTAGTAGGTGAACAGCAGCACCGACAGACCTTGGAAGATCACCGCCAGGACCGTGAGCGACAGGCGCACCGCCTCGTCGCTCTGCGACCGGATGAACTCCTGCACGCGGCCGTCGGGATCATTGAACTCGCTGACGACGTCCTGCGAATCGATGTTGGTGCCGAAATTGTCGTTGAGGAAACTGACCGTGTCGGTGATGTAGCGATCGGAGTCCTGCAGGAGGTCGGCGACCTGGGTGCCCACAAGAGTGCCGACGGCGCCGACGAAGATCAGGAACGCGGCCAGTACCCCGAGCAGGATCATGATCGTGGCCCGGCCGCGTCGCCAACCCCGCGCCGCCAGCCGATTGGCGCCCGGCTCGATGGCCAACGACAGGAAGATCGACACAAGGATCAGGATCAACAGGCTCGACAGCCGATGGAACACGTGGCGGGCGGTGAACGTGAGGAGGTAACCGATCCAGAACACCACGACCGCCGGAACTACCCAGCGCGGGAGCGTGCGGTCGGTGGCCCGCCGGTTGAATCGGCGCCCGCGGGCATCAGTCGACCCGGTGTCGGACACACCCACCACGCCGACGTCGGCGGTCTCGTCGGCAGTTTCCTCGGGCACGTTCGGATGGTACTCACGGCGCCGTGGCACGATGAGGCAATGGACGTGCGGTCGTGGCTGGGTGACCAGATCCGTGATCGCGTCGTTGGGCCCGACGCGCCGCAACGCCACGTCGAACTTTTCGACACCGACGAGCCCGGATGGTTCGCCGACGACGCACCGATCCGGCGCGTGCATGCCGACGCATCGATGTTCGTCGGGGGGCTTCGGGCACTGCTGTTCCAGTCATTGCATCCCCTTGCCATGGCGGGTGTGGCGCAGCACTCCGACTATCGCGCCGATCCGTGGGGTCGACTGCAGCGAACGGCCGACTTCCTGGCGGCGACCACGTTCGGTCCGGCTTCGCAGGCGCAGCGGGCAGTCGACACCGTGCACCGGGTGCACGGACGAGTCACGGGAGTTGCCCCCGATGGTCGCCGGTATGAGGCGAACGATCCACACCTGCTCGAGTGGGTGCACATCGCCGAACTCGACAGCTTTCTCGCCGCGCATGATCGCTACGGCGAACATCCACTCGTCGGCGGCGATCGCAACCAGTACGTCGCCGACGCCGCCGTCGTGGCGCGAGCGCTCGGTGTGATCGATCCGCCGGAGTCGGAGGATGCGCTGCGCGGTCGGATAGCCGAGTACCGATCCGAGTTGCGCGGTACCAGCGAAGCGAGAGAGTCGGCGCGGTACCTGCTGATCCAACCACCGCTGCCGATCGCCGCCCGACCCGCGTACGGGCTGATCGCCGGTGCCGCGGTGGCGCTGATGCCGGCGTGGACCAGAATGCCGCTGCGCCTGCCGTGGCTGCCGGTGTCGGAGGCCATCGCCATGCGTCCCGCCGGTGACCTGATCACCCGCACCATCCGTTGGGCGATCCCCAGCCCATCCTGACGTCACGCACGACGAGCCGGGGTCGGGACGACGTCGAGTTCAGCCTCCGCGGCTACTGACCGCGACGCGGAGCGCGTCGACGAGATCGCCACGTGGCATCACCTCGACACCGCGGTCGAGGCCGAGCCACCCCGCCATCGACGCCAACTCGCACGCGAGTTCCTCGGCGATGTACGCCTCGTCGATGCCCGGCTCACCGAACGCGCCCTGCACGAGGAGCCGGCCGGTTGCGCGATCGGCCTTCAGGTCGACGCGTGCCACCAGTTGGTCGCCGAGCAGGAACGGCAAGACGTAGTAGCCGTACTGGCGCTTGGGCGCCGGCACGTAGATCTCGATGCGGTACCGGAACCCGAACAGCCGCTCGGTGCGATCACGATTCCACACGAGTGGATCGAAGGGACTCAGCAGCGCCCGCGCCGCCACACGACGCGGCATCGCTGCTTCGGGATGCAGATAGGCGGGCTTCGACCACCCCTCGACCGACGTCTCGATCAACCGGCCCTCGTCGACGAGTTCCCCGATGAGCGGCCGACACGGCGGGTTGCGCTGACGGTGATAGTCGGTGAGATCCTCGAACGTTCCGATGCCGTGGTGCCGCGCGGCCCGCACGAGCAGCTCCTTGCGGGCATCGATCTCGGACGGTGTCGGCAACGCCAGGACCTCGGCGGGAATCACCCGATGGGCGAGGTCGTAGGTGCGTGCAAAGTCGTTCGGGCGACGCACCGCCGCCACCTCGCCGGCGAAGAACAGGTGCTCGAGCGCGATCTTTCCATCGTCCCAGTCCCACCAGGTGCCCTTCGGGCCGACACGCTGGTTGAGGTCGCCGGCCACGAGAGGGCCCTCGTCACGGATCCGGAGACGCACCTCGTCGATGAACTCCGGACGTCGATGGCGCAGGTCGGCAACCGCCTTCCAGCGGTGTTCGCTGTTCATCATCCAGCGCAGGTACGGGTGCAGCGCGACCGGCACATGACATGCCTCGTGTACCCAGTACTCGAACAGCTCACCGGAGCGGCTGGCATCGGTGATCAGCGTGCGCGGATGCGGTCCGAGCCGCGCGAACAGGGGCAGCTCCTGGCTTCGAACGAGCACATTGACCGAGTCGATCTGGATGAGCCCCATCCGGTCGAGCACACGCCGAAGATGACGCCGGTCGACCCGACCGGTCGGCCGTGGATCCGTGAACCCTTGGGCGCCGAGAGCGAGGCGGCGCGCCTGCGCGTTGGAGAACTCAGCCGACTTCGCCACCCGAGTCGCTCTCGCCGTTCTGTCGAACGTCAGTCGTCGGAGACGGTGATGGCCACGGTGTTGATGACCACGTCGGTCTTCGGCTTGTCGCCGCCGCCCGTGGGGACGCGCTGCATTTCGTCGACGATGTCGAGGCCCTTGACGACCTGACCGAACAGGCTGTACGACGGTGGCAGCCCGACGCCAGAGGCACCTGACACGATGAAGAACTGGCTGCCGTTGGTGTGCGGGCCGGCGTTGGCCATGGCGACCGAGCCGATCTGGTACTCACGCGGCTTGGGGAGTTCGTCCTCGAATCGGTAGCCGGGGCCGCCGCGACCGGTGCCGGTCGGATCGCCGCCCTGACACATGAAGCCGTTGATGATCCGATGGAAGATCACACCGTCGTAGTAGTGGTGCAGTGCGAGGAACACGAAGTTGTTGACGGTGTTCGGCGCCTTGATGGCGTCGAGGGCGATGACGATGTCGCCCATCGAGGTCGACAAGGTTGCGGTGTAGCGCTTCGAGGGGTCGATTCCCATCTCGGGAGCGTCTTTGAAGTCCTGCGTCTTGGGCGCGGAACCGTCGAAGGAAGGAAATGCAGTAGCCATACCCACGACCCTACCTGCCCACCCGGCACCGTGCGTCTGGGCGTGACAGTCGACTCCGACTACCGTGACCGAGGTGAGCCAGATTCCCGACGAGCAGCCAACGGTGAGCACACCGCCAACCAACGGTCCGGTACCGGCAGCGAGCGAGCCGCCACCGGTCGCTGGGCACGTCGACCTCGATGCCGTCGAGCACGACCTGACGGCGGTCGAAGTGGCATTGAACCGTCTGGCCGACGGCACGTACTGGACCGATGAAATCACGGGTCAGCCGCTCCCCGAACACGTTCTCGTCGACAACCCACTCGCCCGGCGCGCCTGATGGAGAAGAAGGCCGTTGCTTCCATCGCATCGATCATCGCGCTCGCCGCCGGACTGGCGGCCGCTGCGCAAAAGGCCAAGGAGTCGCCGCTCACCAGCCGGTTCAACCGATCGGCACGCGTCTGGAAGCTGACGGCACGCAACTCCGCTCGCTTCGCTGTGTCACGCGTGCGTGGCATCGGGTCGGCCGAAGAACGGCGGGCGCAGCTCGACGAGCAGTTCGCCATCCGCACCGCCGAGGACGTCGCCAAGGAACTCGGCGAGATGAAGGGCGTGCTGATGAAGGCGGGCCAGCTCATCAGCTTCATCTTCGAAGCACTCCCCGACGAGGCACAGGAAGCGCTCGCGACCCTGCAGTCCGACGCCGCACCGATGGCACCGACACTCGCGGCCAACGTGGTCAAGGGCGACTTCGGCAAGCCGCCGGAGCGGCTCTTCCTCGACTGGTCGGACATGCCCGTAGCCGCTGCATCGATCGGCCAGGTCCATCGAGCGATCACGCACGACGGACGCGATGTTGCAGTGAAGGTGCAGTACCCGGGCGTGCACGAGGCGATCGAGAGCGACCTCGACGCCGCTGAGGTGATGTACGCGATGTTCTCGTCGATGATGCTCAAGGGGCTCGACGCCAAGGGGCTCGTCGATGAACTGCGGGACCGGATGCGTGAAGAACTCGACTACTCGATCGAAGCGGGCAACGTTGCTGAGTTCGAAGCACGATTCCAGGGTCACCCGTGGGTGCGCATTCCCAAGCTGGTGCCCGAGTTGTGCAGCGGTCGAGTGCTCACCACCGAGTGGATCGACGGGATGACGTTCGATCAGTTCCGCGCAACCGAGTCGTACGCCACCAAGCAACGTGCGGGCGAAGTCATCTGGCGATTCGCGCAGGGCGCGATCATGCGCCACGGGATCTTCAACGGCGACCCTCATCCCGGCAACTACAAGTTCCACCACGACGGCAGCGTCTCGTTCCTCGACTTCGGGCTCGTCAAGCGCTGGTCGCCTGGCGAATGGGAATCGTTGCGCCCGACGATCGACGCGATCATCGTCAACCGCGATCCCAGCCAGCTCGTCGATGCCATGGTCGAATCGAACTTCCTCCCCGCCAACCACGGCCTGTCGCCTGAACTCGTCTACGACTACGTGTCGAGCCCCTACATCCCCTACCTCACCGACGAGTTCACGTTCACCCGTGACTGGATGCGCGACACCATTGGCAAGATCTTCGACGTGCAGGGTCCGCACGCCCCGGTGATCGAACAGCTCAACATGCCGCCGAGCTTCGTGATCCTCGACCGCGTCGTGTGGGGTGTGAGTGCCATCCTCGGCAAGCTCGAAGCGACCGGACCGTGGCGCGGCATGCTCCTCGAATACATCGCCGACGGCGCGCCCGCCACCGAGCTCGGCGCCTCGGAAGCGGTGTGGGCCGCCAGCCACCCCCACACCCCCGAGCGATGAGATTCGGGCGCACCCCCCGCACCACAAACTCATCGCTACCGCTCCGATGCCCCGAGCGATGAGCGAAGGGCCGGATACGGGAGGCTCGATCATCGCAGTCCGGTCGGAGGGGCCGGTCACGGGTTCGGTATCGTCGCCGAGATGACGGAGACGACGCCGACCGAGTCGACCGCACGGGCACCGTTCGCGCCGTGGGACCGCCGCGACATCCCCGGGTCGTTCAGCGTCGACGACACTGCGCGACGCGTGGGCAACTACAAGTGGACCGAGATGAAGCTGTTCGAGGCGCTCGGCGGCTGGGTCGCCACCGTGCCCGAACTCGACGTCAAGATGCGCTTCGGTACGCACTGCTACCACCACGCCTGGCACGCCGACCTGTGGCACAAGCGCCTTCCCGAGTTGCGCGAGATGAAGCCCGAGCGGCTCACCGTGCCTGCCAACGACGCGATGGAACGATTCATCGCCGCGATGACCGAACCGGAGGCGCCCGAGCTGACGATCGAGAAGCTCGTCGGCGTCTATCGGGTGCTGATCCCCCGCTTCATTGCGGCGTACACGTACCACCGCAACAACACGAGCGAAATCACCGACGCACCGACGATCCGTTCGATCAACTTCATCCTCCAAGACGAGTTCGACGACTGGCGCGACGGTGAAATGCTGCTGCAGTCACTGATCACCACGCCGAAGCACGTCGAGCGTGCCGCCGTTCACCAGGCCCGACTCGAGGCGATCATGGTGGAAGCCGGCGGCATCACCGGATTCGATAGCATCGGCATGGGAACACACACGAGCACCAGTGCAACAACTGAGAGGGGCGCCTGATGCGTCAGTTCTTTCCGGTAGAAGACCTCGCCCGCGACGAGCGGTTCGTGCAGACGAACATGGCCGAGCGGATGAAGGATGGCCGCACGGTGCTCGACATCAAGGAGTCGTCGGCCAAGAGCCGCGGTGCATCCAAGCGTCTCACTCCCGACCGTCATGACGCGTCCGACGCAGCCCGCGGGTTGATGCACGGCATCATGGTCGGCGAGATCCAGGCGCTCGAAGGCGCCGGTCGAACCGCCCACGACTTCGCAGCGGGCGACGGCACCAACGACACAATCCCCTTCGAACTCAAGCTCGACATGGCCCGCCAGGCCTGGGACGAAGCGCGCCACGTGGAGATCAGCGCCAAGCTGTCCGACTGGATGGGCACCGAACTCGGTGAGTTCGCCGAGAACACAGTGCTGTTCGAGGCGGCCTGCTCGAACGACCCGATCCTGCGCCTCGCCGGCGTCAACCGGGCGCTCGAGGGCCTCGCCATCGACGTGTTCACCCAGATGAAGGAGTTCGGCGACATCGCCGGCGACCCGTACCTCGAGTTCTGCGAAGACTGGATGCTCGCCGACGAGGTGACCCACGTGAAGATGGGCTCCGACTGGCTGCGCACGGTCACGGCGAACGATCCCGATCGTCGTACCAAGGCGCTCGAATTCCAGCAGGTCGTCGACAAGCTGTTCAGTTTCGGAGGAGCCCGCGGCGAGAGTGCCGAGAGCTCCTTCAGCCTCGCCCGCCGGTTCCGTGAGCTCGCTGGGTTCACCGACGACGAGGTTGACACCATCTCGCAGATGGACCACGAGGCCCTCGAGGAGCGTCGTGCCCATGTCATTGCCTACCGCGAGAGGGTCGGCGCCGATCACGTACCGGCCTGACGGCATCAGCCATGAGTGACGTGTCGACGTCCCAGACGGGCAAGATCACGGTCTCACCCGCCGAGTTCACCTTCGTCAAGTACGAGGCGACCGTGATCGCCGAGATCGTTGCGGAACTCGCCGCACTGTTCGAAATTTCCAATCCGATCAGGGTGATCGTCGACGAGACCACGCCCTTGGCCAAGCTCTCGGAGAAGCTCGACGGCACGTCGTCTGATGCCACCATCACACTGCACGCCGAGAGCGGCGCGCTCGAGGATCGCAAGCATCCGATGTCGTTCAGCGCCGACGGTGCCCGCGAGTCGTTTGGGCGCATCTTGCTGCGAGCACACGATCGACTCGGTCCCGACTTCGTCGACGTGCCGGCCGATATCGACCTCACGCTGGAAGACAACGCCGCCTGGGATACGTACTGCGTTGGACGGTTGGCGCGGCTCGGCATCACGACCAACCAGCAGCGGTGGCGCTACAACCACCGCAACCGCTTCGGCTTCGCCGATGGTGTCGATGCCGCGTTCGACGCGCTCTGGAACGCCGACGACCTCAGCTGGTCAGAAGTGCTCGCCACCGCCCGCGGCTGACGCTGCGATTCCGTCACGCGTCGATCGGCGACGTCGTAGTCTGCGCCGATGGTGCAACTCCCGCAGTCCGCCGTCGAGCTCATCGAGTCGGGGGCGAACGCCCACCTGGTGACCCTCAACCCGGATGGCAGCCCTCAGGTTTCGATGACCTGGGTGGGGGTCGATGGCGGGGACCTGGTCGCCGGCCATCTTCGGTTTCACCGCAAGCTTCGCAACGTTGAACGAGACGATCGAGTCGTGGTGTCGTTCGAGGGACCCGACCGAAACCATCTCGGGCTCAGCGACTACCTCGTTGTCCACGGGACGGCACGCGTCGTCGAAGGTGGAGCGCGAGAACTTCTCGCGTTACTGGCTCCCCGATTCCTGGGTCCGGACGTCGTGTTCCCGCCAAATGGCGCCCCGGATGGATGGGTGCTGCGCATCACCCCGACCCGCATCGGTGGCAGCGGCCCGTGGATCACCTCGTAGGAACCAGATTCAGTCGACGGCGACCGGGAGATGCTCGAGCCCACGCAGGTTGATCCGACCGTTCCATTCGGGCTCGGCGGCGACACGGGCGTTCGGGAAGCGGCGGACGAACGTGCCAATCGCCACCTGCGTTTCGAGGCGGGCAAGCGACGCACCGAGGCAGTAGTGGATGCCACTGCCGAACGACACGTGCTGCGCGGCCCCCTCCCGGACGATGTCGAGGTCATCAGCGGTCGGGCCCCACTTCTGCGGATCACGGTTCGCCGATGCCAGACCGGTGAGGACGAACATGCCCTTCGGAATCGTCTTGTCACGAATCGTGATGTCCTGCAGGACGACTCGTCGTGACAGCTGCACAGGGCTGACGAATCGAAGGAGCTCGTCGACGGCGTTGGCGTCGAGCGACGGATCGTCGCGGAGCATCGTGAGCTGATCGGGGTGGCGAAGGAGTTCGTAGATGCCGGTGCCGATGAGGTTCACCGTGGTTTCGTGGCCGGCAATGAACAACAGCACGACCTGGTCGCGCAACTCGATCGACGACAATCGATCGCCATCCTCCTCGGCGGCGATCAGTGCGCTGAGGAGATCTTCTGCCGGGTGGTCGCGCTTCCATGCGATGACCTGATCGATGTGGGCCTCCATCGCCCTCGAGCCTTCGATGGCGGCCACGATCTCGTCGTCGGAGATGATCGGGTCGAGCGTCTTGACCACGGCGCCCGACCACGCGGCGATCTGCTCCTTGTCGGAATCGGGCATGCCCAGCATCTCGGAGATCACATCGAACGGAAGTGGGAATGCAAGCTCGGTGACCACGTCGCCGGTGCCGCGCTCGGCCATTGGGTCGAGCATCGCATCGACCAGTTGCTGGACCCGCGGCCGTAGCGCCTCGATCGATGAAGGGGTGAAGGCTTTGCTGACCAGTCGGCGCAGGCGGGTGTGATCGGGTGGGTCGGCGCTGAGCATGCTCGTGGACCGCTCGAACTCGGCGCCCGCCGCCGCCTCGAACATCGCCAACCGCTTCTCGTCGAAGACCTCGATCTTGTCGTCACTCACGCTCATCGACGGATCGCGCAGGATGCGGGACACGTCGTCGTAGCGGAACAGCAGCCACTGGTTGAGCAGGGTCAGATGGACCGGGTCGTGCTCGCGCATCTCAGCGAAATGCGGGTACGGATCTTCGGTGTAGCCCGGCTGGAGGGGGTTGAAGAAGCGCGGCGAAACGTCCGTCATCGGCCAAACCCTAGTTCTTGCCTAGTGTCGGCACATGTCCCCGACACGCCGCCGCCTCGCCACGAATGGAATCGAACTCGATGTGATCGATGCCGGCACCGCCGGTGATCCGGTCGTGGTGCTGGTGCACGGTTTTCCGGAGAGTTCGCACTCGTGGCGCCACCAGATCGAGCCGCTCGTGGCAGCTGGATACCGGGTACTGGTGCCCGACCAGCGCGGGTACGCCGAGTCGAGCACTCCTCGCACGGTCGAGGCCTACCGGACCGACCATCTGTGCGCCGACCTCGTCGGCCTGCTCGACGCAGTCGATGCCGACGACGCGCTGTTCGTCGGCCACGACTGGGGCTCAATGGTCGTGTGGGACCTTGCCCGCCTCCATCCCGAACGGGTACGCGGACTCGTCAACGTCAGCGTGCCGTACACGCCGTGGCCGGCCCCGCCGACCGACCTGTTCCGGGCGGTTTCGGGTGACCGGTTCTTCTACATTTTGTACTTCCAGTCGGTCGGCCCGGCCGAAGCCGAGTTGGAGGCCGACGTGGCCGAGACGATGCGCCTCACGCTGTGGGGCGGCTCGGGGGAGATGTTCGGGCCGCCACCGGATCCACTTCCACCGATGGAGGGAACCGGCTTCCTCGAATCGATCACACGGGGAGCGGCCGTGCCCGATGGACTTCCGGCGTGGATCGGCGCCGACGAGTTCGCTGTGTACGTCGAGCAGTTCGCAGCCAGTGGATTCTTCGGCCCACTGAGTTGGTATCGCAACCTCGACGCCGACTTCGAGATCACCAAGGACCTTCCCGTGCCCGCAATGCCGACGGCGTTCATCGGTGGTACCAGGGACGGCGTGATCGCCGGGCGACCCGAGTTCGTCGAGGCAATGGCAACGATGCTGCCCGACTTCCGGGGCACCATCATGATCGACGGCGCCGGCCACTGGACCCAGCAAGAAAAGCCCGCCGAGTTCAATGCCGCCCTCCTCGACCTCCTCGCCCGCGTCAGCTGACCCGCCGCCACGCCCCTCTAAATCGGGTTTGGGTGGCTTTTGGGTGGGGAGGGCCCAACCTAAGTGCAACGCAAACACCCAATTGCTGAACACTCAATCCGAGTGGTGTTGGTGGGGGCGAACGATGGGGTTGCGCCAGCCGAGGCCGCGGACCTTGCCCGATGGCGGCCAGTGGTCGTCGCGGCTATAGGCCCACCATTCGAACGGGTTGAGGTAATACGCGCACGACTCGACCACCTTCGTGAACCGATCCGATCGGCTGCGCACCGCCCACACGACCACGCCAACAGCGCCGCCCCCGATCATCCAGGCTCCGTACAGCATCGGAAACAGCGGGCCGAACCAGCGGGCCTGCCACACATGCACGTCCTCGTGATCGGTGACGAGGCGCCGCCGACGGGGCTGCGACGTGTCGCCGGCACCGCTGATGACGTTGCCGACTGTGATGGCAAAACCCGACCGGGGCACGAACCCACGCTCGAACACCTGACGATTCGAGCGTCGGCTGAGCGACGCGTCGTAGCCCGGCTTGCCCCGCGCCACACCGATCGCCTGCGACGCCAAGGCACCCGCGGTCATCGGCAGCGACCACGTCGAGTCGAGGGCGAACGCAACGAATCCCGTCGAGCACCTCCAGTCGTAGATCCTTCGCCACCCGCAGATCGCACCGTTCGCCGCCGCCACAGCACCGAGCGGAACGGCGAGCCCGAACGGTGTACCGACTGCCGCGCCCAAGGCTCCCCCGACAACGCAAACGGCGGCCGCCTCGATGAGGTTGCCGCCGTCAAGCGATTCGATTCGATTCACGTCAGCTCACCGACCGTGACGATCGGCGCCTCCTGCCATCAGTTGCGCAGGTAGGAGAGCAGACGCAGGATCTCGAGGTACAGCCACACGAGAGTGACCACGAGGCCGAGCGCTCCGACCCATTCATAGGCCTTCGGGAGCCCGGAGTTGATACCCCGCTCGATGAAGTCGAAGTCGAGGGCGAGGTTCGCCGAGGCGAGGCCGCACACGAACAGCGAAAAGCCGATGCTCATCAGCTGATTGCTGCCATCCAGGAACGGAAGCGTGGTGCCGAAAAGGCTGAGCACGAACGAGAACAGATACAGCACCATCACGCCCATCGTGGCCACGATGACCGTGCGACGGAACTTGTCGGTGACCTTGATGATGCGGGTTCGGTAGAGCACGAGCATCACGGCGAACACCGACGCTGTGGCGAGAACGGCTTGGACGACGATGCCGGAGTTCCACGTCTCGTAGCCCCTGGAGATGGCGCCGACTGCAAAGCCGTAGGCAACGGCGTAGACCGGGCCCAGGATCTTGGCGAGGTTGGGTTTGCGCATCGCAACAATGACAGCGATGAAGCCAATGATGACGCCGAGGAACGCCACCGCCGGGAACTGCGGAATGGCTTCCCCTTCGGGACCGAGCGTGACCGTCACCGCATTCCAACCGAACGCACCGGCGACGAGCAGGATCACGAGCAACACGGCCGAGGCGGTGATGGTCCCGTTGAGGGTCATCCCCTTCTGCCAGGTCGTGACGGGGCCATCGGTGATCGGCTTCGTCTGGACGTGGGTGCCGGCCTCAGGGGCGGCCCAACCTGGCTGGCTGGCTCGGAAGTCCTGGGAGGCCTTGTCGAAGGCCTCTTCTTTGAACACTGGATTCGACATAGTCCGTCCATTGTACCCAAGTGCGCCGGTCAGGCGCCCGCGTACAACTCGCGCATTCACGGAGTTCTTACCGAAGGTCGTGGGCACTGGTGGCGTCCCACAGGTCGATCTCGGGCGGCCCAGCCAGGATGCCGTCACACGAGCGAGCCATGTCGATCATCGTCTCGGAATCGAAGTGCCGACGCTGATGCTCCGGCGTCTCCCACTTCTGAACCACCAGATGACGCCCGGGTATGGTCACGCTCGAGCAGAGATCGACGTTGCGACACCCGTCCTGCATCCGCGTCAGGACGATGTACTTCGACAGCACAGCGAGCAGGGAGGCATCGTCGGTCGCATCGAAGCGCAGCGTCACGATCGCCAGCTCGACCTCCGACGAGCCGACGCTCGATCTGCCGATGGCGTCCGATTCAAAGTGCTCAGGGGCGATATCGCTCATGACGATTCCTTGGGCTCATACATCTCCAACTGCGATATCTCATCAGGCGTTGCATCCAAACGGTTGGGGGACCCGACGACGTCGGTATCGTGACCCACGTCTGATGTCGGCTGTCGTGCTCCTCTTCTGCAGGCTCCGCCATACGACACACTCGCACGCCGAATTCTCCACGGGGGCTCCGACCGACATCGGAACCTCCGTTTTATCAACACAGTAGGAGCACCAGGTGGCCAAAGATCGCGTCGACCGTGACGACGAAGACCTCGTTCGTCTCTACCTCACCGACATCGGGCAGTACACGCTGCTGACGAAGGACGACGAGGTCCGTCTCGCGAAAGCCATCGAAGCCGGCAACGAGGCGGTCACGCTGCTCGAAGCCGGCGACCAACTCACCGCCGCCAAGAAGCGCGAACTACGCCGCACCGCCCGCCAAGGCGAGGAGGCCGAGCGTCAGTTCGTCCAGTCGAACCTGCGCCTCGTGGTGTCGATCGCCAAGAAGTACCAGGCCTCGGGCCTGCCCCTCCTCGACCTCATCCAAGAGGGCAACCTCGGGCTGATGCACGCCGTCGAGAAGTTCGACTGGCGCAAGGGCTTCAAGTTCTCCACCTACGCCACGTGGTGGATCCGCCAGGCCATCACCCGCGGCATCGCGAATACGGGCCGCACCATCCGCCTGCCGGTTCATGCCGGCGACACGCTCGCGCGCTTGCAGAAGGCGCGCTCGCGCCTCGAGCTCAAGTACGGCCGTCCCGCCACGCTGTCAGAGCTGGCCAAGGAAGTCGAGATGCCCGAGGACAAGGTGACCGAAGCCTTGCGCTTCGCCGCCGAGCCCCTCTCGCTGTCGGAGCCGCTCCGCGAAGATGGCGATGCCGAACTGGGTGACGTCGTCGAAGACCGCTCGGCGGAGTCACCGTTCGAGATGGCAGCCACGGCGCTGCTGCCCGACGAGATCTCGCGGCTGCTCGCGCCGCTCGACGAGCGCGAGCGCGAGATCCTCAAGCTCCGCTTCGGCCTCGACCGCGGCGAGCCGCGCACGCTCGAAGAGGTCGGCGAACACTTCAACCTGACCCGCGAGCGCATCCGCCAGATCGAAGCTCGTGCGATGAGCAAGCTGCGCCACCCGTCGAGCGACACGGGCGCCCGCGACCTCCTCGCCGTCTGACCGTTCCACCTTCCATCTCCACGCAGGCGATGAGATTCGGGCTCACCCCTCGCACCACAAGCTCATCGCACGCCGGAAATCGGGAGTGATCACGCTCTGCCCGTGTGAGAACGTTCGGGGATGAGTGACTACGACATCCGACCGGTCGCGGTCGACGAACGACGCGCTGCGAGCGACACGCTGCGCATTGCGCTGCTGAGCGGGGCGATCAACGACGAGCACTTCGCCGCCCACCAGGCATCGTGGGACGAGAGCGACGCATTCGCCGCATGGGACGGCGACCACTGCGTTGGCCACGTTGCTGCGTTCCGATTCGATTCGACCGTGCCAGGCGGCGCCCGTGTCCCAACCGCCGGAGTGACCCGAGTGGGTGTGCTCCCGACGCACACCCGTCGCGGGTTGTTGACCCAACTGATGCACCGACTGCTGCGTGACGCACACGAGCAGGGCAACGTGCTCTCGGCGCTGCACGCGAGCGAGACGTCGATCTACCGCAGGTTCGGATTCGGCATCGCCACCGACTCGGCGTCCGTCGTCATCACCACCCGCCACACCAAACCATGGCGCTCGATGCCACTACCGGGATCGATGCGACTGCTCCCGTACACCGAAGTACTGGCCGTGGTTCCCGATCTGTACGAACGGGTTGCACGGTGGCGCGTCGGCTCGATCAGCCGGCCGACGTGGATGTGGCCGCGGGTTCTGAAGGACGCGTCGCAGCCGACTGCCGAGCCGTACGGGAAGGGATCGTTCGTCGCCGTGCACTCCGACCCCTCCGGCACCGACGATGGCTTCGTGTCGTACGAGGTCGACTGGGACGAGACCTTCGCCAAGAACCCCACCGGCGGCGGCAAGGTGCACGACCTGTGGGGAGCATCACCGGCGGTCGAACTGGAACTGTGGCGGTATCTGCTCGACATCGACCTGATCACTACATGGAAGGCGGAACCGCGCCCGGTCGACGAACCGGTCCGTCGGGCGATGCACGACTCACGCGCGTACGAGGCGGTCCAGCGCTTCGACGACCAGTGGATCCGCATCCTCGACGTCGATGCCGCATTGACGGCCCGGACATACGGCACGGGCCGGCACAGCGTGAACGTTCGCGTGCACGATCCGATGTTCGCGAGCAACGCCGGCACGTGGACGATCTCGGCGACTGGCGCCGAGCGCAACGACGGACCGGCGGACATCGAGGTCGACATCGGCACACTCTCGGCCGCCTACCTCGGTGCGGTGTCGTGGCACGACCTCGCCGCCATCGGCGCGGTCACCGCATCAGACGAATTGCTGACACGACTCGACACGCTGTTCGCCGCACGCCCGAATCCGTTCTGCGGCACCGGCTACTGAGCCCCCGCATCCAGCACTGCGGGCGATGAGCGAGCGGCCCGGATACCGGCTCCTCGCTCATCGCTTGTCGAGGTGGAGAGCTCTCGTTCAGGGGCCGGAGAAGATGCCGTCCTTGATGTCGTCCTGGCGCGACATGTACTCGGCCTTCGGATCGTAGGTGTTGCCACCATCCTGTTCGCCCTTGGCCAACTCCGCCCGCCCGACGACGAACCAGTGCACTTCGTCGGGGCCGTCAGCAAGGCGAAGGGTGCGCTGGCCGGCGTACATGTCGGCGAGCGGTGTCCACTGCGACACGCCGGCGGCGCCATGCATCTGGATGGCGTTGTCGATGATCTCGCACACCCGGATCGGGACCATCGCCTTCACCGCGCTGACCCACACGCGCGCCTCCGCGTTGCCGAGCACGTCCATCGCCTTGGCGGCGGTGAGCACCATGCGACGCATCGACTCGATCTCGATACGCGCCTGAGCGATCAGTTGAACGTTGCCGCCGAGATTGCCGAGACGCTTGCCGAACGCCTCCCGGGTGAGCCCGCGCTTGACCATCAGATCGAGCGCACGATCGGCCTGGCCGACCGACCGCATGCAGTGATGGATACGACCAGGACCGAGGCGAACCTGCGAGATCTCAAAGCCGCGACCTTCGCCGAGCAGCACGTTCTCGTACGGCACACGCACATCATTGAAGCGCAGGTGCATGTGCCCGTGGGGGGCGTCGTCCTTGCCGAACACGTGCATCGGGCCGATGATCTCGACCCCCGGGGTGTCCATCGGGACGAGGATCTGGGACTGGCGCTGGTGCGGTGACGCATCAGGGTTGGTCTGGACCATCGTGATCATGATCTTGCAGCGCGGATCGCCCGCACCGGAGATGTAGAACTTCTCGCCGGTGATGACCCACTCGTCACCGTCGCGGACGGCCTTGCAGGCGACATTCTTGGCGTCCGATGAGGCCACATCAGGCTCGGTCATTGCGTACGCCGATCGGATCTCGCCATTGAGGAGCGGCTTGAGCCACATCTGCTTCTGCTCCGGTGTGCCGACACGTTCGAGCACTTCCATGTTGCCGGTGTCAGGCGCTGCGCAGTTCATCGACTCCGACGCCAACGGGTTCTTGCCGAGCTCGATCGCAATGTAGGCATAGTCGAGGTTTGACAGGCCCTCCCCGGTTTCGGCATCGGGAAGGAAGAAGTTCCACAGACCCTGCGCCTTGGCCTTGTCTTTCACCGACTCGAGGAGTTCGAGCTGGCCGGGGGCGTACGTCCAGCGATCGGCTCGGCCCTCGCCGAGACGGAAGAACTCGGCCGTGATCGGGTCGACCTCGGTATAGATGAACTTCTTCACCGAGTCGTACAGCGGTCGGACGCCCTCGGACATCCGCAGGTCATACATGTCGGGCGTGGATTCCAGAGCGGTCATGGTGCTTCTCCCAGGTTCGGCGGACGCTGCAAACCTACTGATGACCGCCGCCGGCCGTCGTATCGACCGACTACACGCTCTGAGATGTGCTCAGGGCTGCGACCATGAGGTCAGCGCCACGCGGAGCCGGCCATGCCTCGCGTCCTTCGAGGTAATGGAGGAGCTGGTCCGGGGCAAGTGGCTCGGAGACGTAGTAGCCCTGCACGACGTCGACCCCGAGTTCTCGGAGTGTCGCGAGGACCTCTGACGTCTCGACTCCCTCGGCGACGACGCTGAGGTTCAGCGCGCGACAGAGTTGGATCGTCAACCTGACGATGGATTCGGCGCGTCCGTCGGTCAGCAGAGCGAGCACGAACGTCTTGTCGATCTTGAGCTCGTCGATCGGGAGCCCGAGCAGCTGCGACATCGACGAGTACCCAACGCCGAAGTCGTCGATCGAGATGCGGATGCCGCGTGAGCGGAGTTCGTGGATGTTCCGAGCGACTCGTTCACTGTCCATGCTGAAGCACGACTCGGTGACTTCGAGGGTGAGCTTGTCGTGATCGACGTCATGGTGTCGCAAGAGCGCGTCGATGTGTTCGCTGAGCGTGTCGTCGAGGAGGTCGTAGCGGCTGACGTTGACACTCATCTGGAGATCGTGGCCGAGGTCGCGGAAGCGCTTGGCCTCGGAGATGGCCAGCTCGAGCACCGCACGGGTGAGCTGTGGCATCAGTTCGACTTGCTCGGCGAGGGGGATGAAGCTGTCGGGGTAGAGCAATCCGCGAGTCGGGTGATGCCAACGAACAAGTGCCTCGACGCCCCTGATGATCATCGTGGAACAGTCGAGAGTCGGTTGGTAGTGCAGGACGAGTTGCTGCTGATCGATCGCCGTTCGGAGCTCTTGAATCAGAGCGATCTGGTCGCGGTCGTTCACATCGCTCCGGCGGTCGTAGGCGCGGATGGCCACTTCGGAGCGCTTTGCGGCGTACATCGCGACGTCAGCGCTCCGGAGTAGTTCGAGACCCGTGCATCCATCATCCGGAGAGACGGAAATCCCGATGCTCGCGGCGACCCCGATCCTGAGTCCGTCAAGCGCTACCGGGGCCGCCAGAACATCCACGAGCTCCTGGCCGATCCCGAAGAGTTCGTCGCTGGTTCGGCCGACGCAGACAACTGCGAACTCATCGCCGCCGATACGCGCGATGCGCGCCCGATCACCGAGCTGGTTGACGAATCTCATCGACACGATCCGGAGTAGCTCGTCGCCTGCGTGATGACCCAACGAGTCGTTCACTTCCTTGAAGCGGTTGAGGTCGACCAGCAGGATGCCGACCGCCGTGGTGTCCGAAGCGATGGCCACCTCGATCGATTCGAGGAATGCCCGACGGTTCATGAGGCTTGTGAGCGGGTCTGTCCTGGCGTCACGGAAGCTCTGCGACGTGGCCCGCTGGATCTCTCTCGAAGTGAGCGCCATCCGCGCGATCACGGCCGCGAGCGCACCGAGGGCCAACACCGTCGCCGCCGCCCCCGGCCGGAAGTACGAGGCCGCGAGCAGGACAAGAGAGATCAGACCGAAGGCAACCGGGACGAAGGTGACACCGTCGGGAGTCCCGTCGCGGTCGTTTCCCTGCGGCGATCGACGCTCATCGCGGGGCCATGAGGCGAGCGCAATGAAGAGCACCCCAAGTGCCCATGTGCCTTCGAGCAGTGTTCCGCCGATGTACGCGTCATTTGCCGACTGCTGGAGAAACGCGATGTCGCCGGCCACGAAGCAGACGATGCCGATCAGGAGCAACTTCGCCTGAAGTGTCGGTCGGAATCCCAGCGGTGCGAGACCAGCGACGAGCAGGACGATCAAGAGCAGGTCGAAGAGCGGGTAGGACAGGCCCACCACCGCCTGGACCGTGCTTCCCGTCACCGCCAGGACCGGTCCCAAGAACCAGAACGCAGCTGCTGACGCAATCGTCAGCCCGGCGATGAGTCCGTCGAGGCGGATACTCGTGAATCGCGCTCCGAAGGAGCGGCGGCTCATCATCGCCACCCCGATCGCGAATGCCGCATACGAGGGAAGGTATGCAGCATCGCTGGGCGCGGGGAAGGGGACGGGATCCAGATTCTGGTCGTGGAGCAGATACAGCAGGTTGGCCACGAAGTTCAGGACGATGCCGACGGCCATCGCGCACCACGCTGCGCGCAGGATCTCGGTCCGCTGAATACGCAGGAGGACCGGGACGACAATGATGATCGATGCGATATTGCCGATCCAGCCATCCCAGAGCGTGCTGTACCCCGACGGTCCCCGCGTCACGAAAATCAGTGACGCGCAGTAGACGACGACAATTGCCACGGACGCGACGTGCCACAGCCACTCAGCTGTCACCCGATCTGGAAAGAAGACAGACCACGGCGCAGTCGGAGAACGGGCCTGGTCCCGGGCGATCGCTGATGGAACCTGCACGGCGGTCTATCGGCACCGCGCTGCAGCAAGTTGAGCAGTCCGGAGTGCGTGTCAAGCAGGGTTGACCGACCCTGAGGGTTCCGAACTCGCGTCGACGAGGGCAAGGTGAACAGCGATCGGCGATCCGCTCTCGATGCCCTCAGCGGAGCGGACCGACTTCTTGATCGGCACGACGTACGACTCCTTCTTCCTGTCCGGGAAGATCGAGGTGTCCCATGCGGTAGCGCCGACGGTGACCCGCACACGGACCGACCCGAATCCTCGACGTGAGTCGGCGATGATCTCGTCGATCTCGTCGGCGAGGTCGTGGGGCAGAGTGACGAAGTACCACGCCGCCTCGCCAGTGGACCGCCACACGTCGGCGACGAACTCGTATCCGTTCACCAGATCAGCGGCCGGCGACGAGCGGTGTGGTGGCCGGTGAGAGCGACGGTGTCGCCGTCGATCTCGAGCGTTGCCATGCCCGTAGAGATGACGTTCTGCACCCAATCCGACCGCGACCCGTGCACCAACATGAAGATGAACCCGCCGTCGACGGGAGCGCTTCGAGCGGCGTGCGAAACGGCTGACCGGATGAGCGACCGACGTGACGGATCACCTGCCACTTGCCGTTGCGCACGGCCCGTGGGTTGAACACCCGCTTGTTGATCTGTCCCCACCACAATGGCATCGGCATCGTTCACCTCAAGCCTCTCCGAGCATCACCGTAGTGGCCTGCGGCTCGACGCGCGTTGGAGTGTCGGTCGATACCAAGGTCAAGGATGAACCGTGGACACCGCGCCTGGCGTGCCCCGATAACGAGCCACGGCCACGCCGGCCCAAATCAACTCCACCACCCCGAACGGCCATGCCCCGGACAGGAACCCGTACACGCTCGACAGCACACACCCGACCGCGAACCCGAGAATGAAG
>JANPCI010000220.1:0-7876 GCA_031430875.1 Actinomycetes bacterium
ACCTGCGGGTGGTTCAAGAGATGCTCGGCCATGCGTCGATCTCGACGACGCAGATCTACACCAAGGTCAGCCAGGAGCGTCTGTGGGATGTCTACCGTTCGGCGCACCCCCGGGCCACACTGGTCCGATGAGCAGCGCCAATCCGGCCATCAAGGTGTGGCATCTGGTTGCCCGATTCGTCACGTCGTTGCCTCCCACTCCGCCGTCGGTCGACGACGAGGTGTGGGTCGATGAGCATCTGCTGGCCGGTGAACGGCGGCTGTGGGTGCAGCTGTCAAATCAGGATCGACGTCACAGTGCTGCGGTCGCTCGTCGGTTCCTGGCTTGCCGGCCCGAAGCGACGAGGGCCGAGATCGCCGGCGCAATCCTGCATGATGTCGGCAAGATCGAATGTGGGCTCGGAACGTTCGGTCGGGTCGCCGCAACTGTTGTCGGGCCGCGAACCCGGGCATTTCGCGCGTACCACGACCATGAGGAAATCGGTGCGGCGATGGCGCACCGATTCGGGTCCGATCCGGCCACCGTGGACCTGATCGCGCAACGCAGCCCGGCCTTCGATGCGCTCGAGGCGTCGGATCACGCCTGAGCGCCGAGTGCTGGCGCCAGCGGTTGACAAATGATTGCGGTTGACAAGTGGTTGCGATAGTGTGGCGGAATGTCGATCGTAGATGCCATGGCGAAGGACGTGGTGCTGAGGACCGGTGGCGATGCGAACATGCTCAGGCAAATTGTCGACCGTCTCGATCATCAGTTGAACGCCAGCTCGTTGCAGCGCACGGTGCGGTTGTGGGACATCTCGGCGACTCAGCTCGCCGGGATGTTCGCCATCAGCAGGCAGGCAGCATCGAAGTGGCTCGCTGAAGGCGCACCGGCGAGTCGACGCGATCAGGTCGCGTTGCTCGGCCAGGCAACGGATCTCCTTGACCAGTGGGTCAAGCGGGAACGGATTCCGGCCGTTGTACGTCGGCCGGTCGAAGCACTCGGTGGACGCACGCGACTCGACGTCGCGCTTGCGGGGGAGTTCGAGGTGCTGCGAGACGAGCTGTACGACACCTTCGACCTCACCCGCATCGCACCGTGATCGTCACACAGGTGCCAGACGGCCACATCTGGTTGCGCATCACCCGACCGCACTACGCCGATCCCTTCGATCCGTCGTTTGCCCAACGTCGCGGCGGACGTTGGAATCCGCGCGACTCCTGGCCGACGCTGTACCTCAACGAAGACCTGGCCACGGTGCATGCGCAGGTCCGGCATCTGTTCGCCGGTCGGGGTATCGAACCCGACGACCTCGACGACGACGCGCCCATCCGTTTGGCGGCAACGACGCTGCCGGGTCGCCAGCGAGTCGCCGAGGTGATCAGCCCCGCTGGTGTCGAGTCCGCGGGTCTCCCGGAGTCGTATCCCGTCGATGTACGAGGCGAGCCGGTCAGCCATGAGGTGACGCAGGCCATTGGACTGTTGGTGCATGACGCCAACCTGCGCGGGGTGTGGTGTCGCTCGGCATCAGGCGTGGGACACGAACTCGCGTGGTTCCTCTCGTCTCGTGCGTCGGCCCGCCCCGTCTGGGCGCGGCCCCTGTCGTTCGGTGCATGGCGGCATGCACCCACACTGACCGACCTGCACCCCGATTAGTCGTTTTCGTGAACAAGTGCGCGACCTGAGTGGTCATTTGTTCACGAGAACGGTTGTCAGGCGGGGAGGAGGCCGATGTTGGCGTGGGCACGAGCGAGCGTGGCGGAGGCGACCTCGCGGGCCTTGTCGGAGCCGACGCGCAGGAGGCGGGCGAGTTCGCCAGGATCGTCCATCAGCTCGTGGTATCGGGCACGGATCGGGTCGAGTACGGCCACCACGGCTTCGCCGGTGTCGACCTTGAGGGCCCCGTACTGCTCGTACTGCTCGGCCACGGCCTGGGGCGTGCGACCGGTGACGGCGGCATTGATCTCCAACAGGTTGGCCACACCGGGCTTCTCGGCGCGGTCATAGCGCACGGCATCGGGCCCGGTGTCGGAGTCGGTGACCGCCCGCTTGAACTTCTTCATCACGGCCGTTGGTTCGTCGACGAGATAGACGCATCCGGCCCCCCCGCCTGTGCGGGAATCGTCGGATTTCGACATCTTCGATGTGGGATCCTGCAAGCTCATCACCCGAGCGCCGGCGGCCGGGGTGACCGCCTCCGGAATCACGAAGGTGTCGCCGAAACGGTGGTTGAACCGGATGGCGACATCACGCGTGATCTCGACGTGCTGGCGTTGGTCGTCGCCGACGGGCACTTCGTTGGCGTCATACAGCACGATGTCGGCGGCTTGCAGCGCCGGGTAGGTGAACAATCCGGCCGAGATGAACTGGTGCTCGCGCTTGGCCGTCTTGTCCTTGAACTGGGTCATCCGCGACAGCTCGCCGAAGCTGACGGTGCATTCCATGATCCAGCAGAGTTGGGTGTGCTCGGGCACGTGGCTCTGCACGAAGATCGTGGCGACCTCGGGGTCGAGCCCGATGGCGAAGAACATCGCCGCCAGTGACATCGTCTGACGGCCGAGCACGTCGGGTTCCTCGGTGACGGTGAGCGCGTGGAGGTCGACGATGCCGTGGAACGCATCGCAGGAGTGCTGTCCGCCCACCCAGTTTCGCAGCGCCCCGAGGTAGTTACCGAGGTGCACATCGCCGGTCGGCTGCATGCACGACAGCACACGTGTCGTCGAGTTGCTGGCGGGGTTGGTCACGGGCGCCGACGATACCCCGTTCGGCCCCCGGCGCTCCGGTAGGTTGTGCGCCAATGGCCCTCGACGCTTCCGCCCACGTCGTCTCCACCCCCGTCTACGAGGGGCCCTTCGACATGCTCTTGCAGCTGATCCTGCGCGAACAGGTCGACATCTACGAAGTGAACCTGTCGCGCATCGTCGACGCCTACCTCATCGAGATCGAGAAGATGCAGTTCCTCGACCTCGATGTGGCGACGAGCTTCCTGCTCATCGCGGCGACGCTCGTGGAACTCAAGGCTCGTCGCCTGCTGCCGAACCCGGCCGACATCGACCTCGACGACGAACTGGCGCTGTGGGAGGAGCGCGACATGCTGCTCGCCCGCCTCTTCGAGGCAAAGACCTTCAAGGATGTCGCCCAGGTCTTCTCTCGCCTCGCCGATGATGCCGATCTGTCGTTCCCACGCGTCGTCGGCCCCGACGAACGTTTCTCCGACGTCGTGCCCGACATGCTCGAGGGCACCAGCGTCGCCAGCCTGCGCAACGCCGCCATTCGTGCGCTGACGCCCAGGCCCGTTCCAGTCGTCGACTTGTACCACGTCACTGCGATCACCACGACGGTGGCCGATGCCGTGGCCGAACTCCTCGACGAGTTGCCTCGAGCAGGACGTATCACGTTTCGCCGCCTCACCGCTGACTTCGCCGATCGCATCGAGGTCATCATCCGGTTTCTCGCGGTCCTCGAGCTGTACAAGCAGGGTGCCGTCGAACTCGATCAGCCTGAGCGATTTGGCGACATCGAGGTCATTTGGACCGCCGACCCCCAGTTCGACACCGCCTCGATCCTCGTCGACGCATACGAGGGCTGAGCACCGTGTCCGACGAATCCAGCGACCACGACGAATTCAGCGACGGAACGGGGCGGGTCGCGGAGTACAAGCGGGCGATCGAGTCGATCGTGCTGGTTGCCCACGACCCCGTTCCCGCCGAACTCCTCGCGCAGTTGCTCGAGGAGCCGACCGTCATGGTCGAGAAGTGGTGTGAGGAGCTCGCCGAGTCGTACGTGGCATCCGGCCACGGGTTCGAGCTGATCCACATTGCCGGGGGATGGCGCTACCAAACGGCGAACGACCTCACGCCCTACGTCGAGCGTTTCCTGCTTCACGACCAACGCGCCCGGTTGTCGGGCGCCGCGTTGGAGACGCTGGCCATCATCGCCTACAAGCAGCCGATCTCACGGGGCCAGATCGCCTCGATTCGAGGCGTCGATCCTGATGGCGTCATCCGTACCCTGCAGGCCCGTGGCTACATCGACGAGATCGGACGCGACACCGGGCCCGGCCAGGCGATCCTGTTCGGCACCACCGGCACCTTCCTCGAAAAGCTTGGCCTCGCGTCGGTCGACGACCTGCCGCCGATCGCAGAGTTCATCCCGAGCGCCGAGGTGATCGAAGCGCTCGAAACCGGGCTGCGGATCACGCCGATCATCGATGTGTCGACCAATGCCGCGCCGACGCACGGTCAGATCACCGAGCCGTGACTGACCGCACTCCCGAGCCGCCACTGTGGGAGCAGATGGCTGCGGCAAGCGCAGCGTTGCCTCAGGGCGAACGACTGCAGAAGGTGCTGGCCGCCACCGGGTACGGCAGTCGCCGTGTGTGCGAAGACCTGATCGCTGCGGGTCGAGTGACGGTCAATGGCACCGTTGCCGTTCTCGGCCGTCGCGTCGATCCCGACATCGATCGGGTCGAGGTGGACGGTGCCCCGATCGGTGTGCGCCCTGGCCTCGTCTACTACCTCCTGAACAAGCCCATCGGCGTGATCACAACGGCCCGCGACACCCACGGGCGCGAGACCGTGCTCGATCTCGTTCCGAACGACCCACGCGTGTTCTCGGTGGGTCGGCTCGACGTCGACACCGAGGGGCTGTTGCTGCTCACCAATGACGGCCAGTTGGCAAACCGGATTGCCCACCCCTCCCACGGGATCGAGAAGGAATACCTCGTCGAGGTTCGTGGCGGACCTGTATCCGCCGGCGCGCTGCGGTCGCTGCGCGAGGGCGTGGAACTCGACGATGGGGTCACTTCGCCGGCCAGGGTGTCGCAGCCGGATCCCGGCGTCTTGCGGCTCGTCATTCACGAGGGTCGCAACCGACAGGTTCGCCGAATGTGCGAAGCCGTCGGGTACCCGGTCGACCGCCTGGTGCGCACCCGCATCGGTCCGCTCGTGGATCGATCGTTACGGCCGGGCCAGTGGCGAGATCTCACGACCGACGAATGGCGAGCGCTGACAGAGGCCGTCGCCGAGGCGTCCGCCAGTACGCTCGAAGCCCGTGAGTGACGCGCGTCGAGCCAACGTCATCGGCCTCGGGCTGATCGGCGGGTCGATCGCGCTCGGGCTTCGCAACCTGGGTTGGCACGTGAGTGGCGACGACGTCGACCGAAGCACGGCGGAGGCGGCGATCGAACGGGGCGTCGTCGACCAACTCGGCGTGGATCCGACCGCCGAGATCACGTTCATCGCGGTCCCGGTGCTTGTTGGGGCTGATCAGGCCAAGCGTGCACTGGCCGAGACGAGCGGTGCGGTCACCGATGTCGGCAGCGTCAAAGCCACGATCTGTTCGGCCTGCGACGACCCTCGTTTCGTCGGCGGGCATCCAATGGCAGGCTCCGAACTCGATGGCCTCGACGGCGCCCAGGACGACCTCTTCGAAGGAGCGGTCTGGGTCCTCACCCCGGGCATCGACAGCGACGACACGGTGTTCGCGAACGTCGCGTCGATTGTCGGGTCGCTCGGGGCCGAAGTCGTTGCGCTGTCGCCGGAGCGTCACGATCAGCTCGTCGCCGTGGTCAGTCACGTTCCGCATCTCACAGCTGCCACCCTGATGGGGCTGGCGAGCGAACGTGCGGAGGAACATGCCGCGCTGCTGCGACTCGCCGCCGGCGGATTCCGCGACATGACCAGGGTGGCAAGCGGACGCCCCGGCATCTGGCTCGACATCTGTGCTGAGAATCGCCCGGCGATCGTCGATGTGCTGAATCAGTTGATCACGGGCCTCGCCGAGATGCGCGACATCATCGACGGCGACGACCGCGAACAGCTCTATGCCCGTCTGACCGCCGCTCGCCAGGCCCGAGTGAATCTGCCGGCCCGAGTCGTGCATCCCGATGAACTCGCCGAGGTGCGCATTCCGATTCCCGACCGGGCGGGAGCAGCGGCCGAGGTGTTCACCCTGGCAGCGGAACTCGGCGTCAACATCGCCAGCTTTGAAGTCGTCCACGTTGCCGAGAGCACGCGTGGCGTTGCCGTGGTGCTGGTCGACCGGACGCTCGTCGAACTCTTCCGTGGCGGACTGCTCGCGCGTGGCTTCCGGCCGGCGATCCACCCGCTGTCATGATGGGACCGAATGAGGGGCCCGACGTGACACTCGGTGATGGCACCCACCGGGTGCGTCGAGCGGACGGGCCCGTGATTGCCGAGGTACCCGTGCCGCCGTCGAAGAGCATCGCCAACCGGGCGCTGATCTGCGCTGCGCTCGCGGAAGGCGCCAGCGAGATCATCGGTGTCGCCCCCGGCGACGACACCGCGGCGATGATCACCTGCCTCCAGCAGCTCGGGTGTGGCGTGGGTATTCGGGTGGACGACAACGAACGCACTGCCGACGTCGTCGGCACGGGTGGCGACCTGGCTCCCGGCCCGATGACGCTCGACGCCGGCCTCGCCGGTACCACGTCACGTTTCATCACGGCACTGGCGGCGCTCGGCACCGGCGAGTACACGATCGACGGAGCCCCGCCACTTCGCGGGCGCCCGATGGGGCCGCTCCACGACTCACTCGCCGCGCTCGGTGCCAGCGTCGTGCCCGGTGAGACCGCGGGGCACCTCCCCGTCACGGTCTCGGGTCCGCTGCGCCGAGCTGATGCCGTGGTGATGCCGGGCGATGTCTCGAGTCAGTACATCACGGCGATGATGCTGATCGCCCCGTACGTGCCGGGCGGTCTCAAGTTGTGGCTGTCGACCGGCCTCGTGTCACGTCCCTATCTCGAGATGACCCGATCGGTGATGGCGGCGTTCGGTCACGCCGACGTCGAACTTCGCGATCGTCACGTGATCGTCGGTCCGGGGGAGTACCTCGCCACCGAATTCCGTGTCGAACCCGATGCGAGCTCCGCGAGCTACCCGTTGGCCGCTGCTGCGATGGTCGGCGGTGCGGTCAGCGTGCGAGGGCTCGGGAGCGAGTCGGTGCAGGGTGACGTCCGCTTCGTCGAGATCCTCGAATCGATGGGCTGCCTCGTCACGATGAGCGCCCACGACACCGTCGTCATGCGCCGCCGTGACACTCCGTTGCGGGGTGTGGAGGTTGACATGGCCGACATCTCCGACCTCGTTCCCACGCTCGCTGTCGTGGCAACACAGGCCGTGACACCCACTCGGATCACCGGTGTCGGCTTCATTCGCGCCAAGGAGAGCGATCGCCTCGGCGACCTTGCGGGCGAACTCCGAACAACCGGCGCGCTGATCACCGTCGAGCCCGATGGACTCTTGATCGAGCCGACCGACCTCCTGCACGGCGCCCGACTCCGCACCCATCACGACCATCGCCTCGCCATGGCATTCGGTCTGTTGGGCCTCGTCGTCGACGGCATCGAGATTGTCGACCCGGCAGTGGTGTCGAAGAGTTGGCCGAGCTATTGGGATGTGCTCGGAGCGATCCCGGCGCGACTGCTGTGACCGACGGCGATCCGCAGGTGACCCCGGCCATCGAGCGCGTCGCCGCGTTCGATGTCGACGGCACGCTCACGCGCCGTGACTGCGTGGTGCCGTTCCTCCGGCGAGTCGCTGGCACGCGGGTGCTCACTCAACGCATGCTCCGTCAGGGCGGCGCCGTCACCAGCGCGGCGGCTCGCCGTGACCGAGATGCGCTGAAGGCAGCGAGTGCGATGGCCGCCTTCCGAGGTGTGCCGCTCCATTACGTCGAAGCCGAAGCACACGACTTCGCCCGGTCGGTGTTCGACACGGGGCTGCGCACAGATGTCGTCGAGGAGTTGCGGCTCCACCAGACCAACGGTGACACGGTGGTCCTCGTCTCGGCCTCGTTCGAGGTGTACCTGCGCCCGCTCGCCACGTTGCTCGGTGTGGATGACGTGCTGGCGGCTCGGCTCGAGGTCGACCCGGAT
>JANPCI010000221.1:0-7636 GCA_031430875.1 Actinomycetes bacterium
GCTCGTGCCCGCCCGCCCACGCACGAATGTCCCGAGCCGCAAGCTGACTCCAGAAGGGATCCAACCGCTCGTATCCGGCCCTCCAGGCGCTTGCGTCGGTGTTCGTACTCAGCTTGCCGGCAGGTGGTATCCGGACCTGCCGAGTACCTCGATGATGAGGGTGTCGAGATACTCGTCCTCAGGCGACGATGGGAACGCCACATAGAACGCGTCAACGATGGAAGCGGCCGAATCGAACTGATTGCTGATCCTGGGCCAGATCTGTTGCATGTCCGTCAAGTCCTGCGGTTCGGCACGGTTCAGTTTCATCAGGAACACCTCGCGGAGCGGCGCGCCGAGCACAAGGAGCCGCGGGTAGTCGAGCAGGACATCGCAGCTGTCGACGTCAAGTGATTGCGGTGCGAACGGGACTGCGCTGTCGTTCAACCAACTCGCAGCAAGTCCGTGGCGAGCAGCCACAGTTCGCACGGCCGCTCGAAGTTCGTCGTCGAGCCTGTGCACCGAGTCGACGTCGTGGGTTGTGTCGCGCAGGTGGTGCCAGGCCAGTAGAGCGCCACCAACGACGATCAGGGTGTGTCGTCTGCCGGAACTGTCGAGTTCGCCGATGACCTCGACGAGGAGCTTCTTGATCGCCTCGTCGTCAAGTGGTTTGGATTCGGTCACACCAGTGCCATTTCACGGTCACGCCAGATTGATGTTGCGGGCAGTGTGATGTTTCGATCTGCGAACTGCGGTGGCGTACTCGCCGCGTGGTCGGCACGCATTCGTGGTGTGCCGAGAGCCCGCCATGGGGTGCGCAGCGGCGGGACTCGGCGAGCCCACGACGGCTTGGGAATGCCGATGTCATCGGCGAGCTTTTCGGCGGTGCCGGCGAGCAGGTTGTCGATGAATTCCGAGCCTGATGGGGCTGGAGCGGGCGCAATCGCAGCAGCGGTCAAGAACGGACGCAACGTCAGCTGGTCGGCGAACACACGCCATTGGGTCCAATCCGGTTGCGCTTCGCCCGCTGCGTCGTATTTCCACTGATCCGCAAGGTCACAGAGACGAATCATCGGGAAGGGTTCGAAAATCGTACCGAGGGACTTGCCGAGGGCTGCCGCGATCTTCTCCAGTGTGTCGAGTCGCGGCTGCTCGTGGCCGTTCTCGATGCGCGAGATAGTCGGGTAGGAGACCCCTGCAAGTGACGCGAGCGAGCGCGTGGACAGCCCGAGCTCACGGCGACCGGTCCGAATCAGGTCCGAGATGTTGTCCACAGAAGTTAGTATATACCCTAACAGCGTGCAACGAAGGCGCGTTGGCAACCATTCGTCTCAAGTTGCGCTTGTCGCGACTGGCGCCGTCGCCATCACCGACGTTGCAGCCTTCCAGTGCGGTCCCCCTGATCGATGTATCATCTTTTGTCGATATAGAGTGCAAACGATATTCAGGTGAAAGGCCTCGGCGCGCTTGACGGCACCGATGAGACAGGACAATGACCATGGGGCACCGCAAGTTCACCGACATCGTGGGCGAGATCGACGACGATCGACGCGTCCGGATCGACGCGATCAAGCGAGAGGCGCGAGCCGACGCCGTTGCGCACAGCCTTGCGGATCTGCGCCGGCACCGATCGCTCACGCAGGTCGAACTCGCGGAACGCCTGCAGCGGGCCCAAGCGTCGATTTCGGCGATGGAGACCGCCGACGACAATCTGCTGTCGACATGGCGGGCCGTCGTGGAGGGCATGGGTGGTCGCCTCGAACTCGTCGCCGTGTTCGACGACGAACGGATCGCCATACCCACCTGAGCGTCGCGGCGCGCTGACGGCCGGCGGGCGATTGGGCCGGGACGTCCGCGCATGCCGCTTCGGTGCGGATCTGGTTGCGCTTTCCGGGACCTATTCCGGAATGAAACGCAGGGGCCGCCCGTCCCTGGCGACGAACTGACCGAACCCACCAGGCTCGTCCGCTGCTCGCTCCACAACGGGTCGTCGACATCGATGCGCCTGCTGCCGAACTCAGGTGGGGGTGAGTGCAACTGCGATGCCCATTGCCGTCGCGGCGGCTGCGAGGTCGGCGTCACCTGTCACGATGACCAGATCGGTGTCTGCGACCGTGATGGCGGCTGCGAGGTGCACGGCGTCGTAGCCCCGGAGCCCAAGGGTTTGGGCCAATTCGCCTGCGGAGTGGGCGAGATCGGCAGTGACCTCGACGTGGTCGACCTCAGCGATGATGGCGTCGAGCTCGACGATGGCTGCCGCGAGTTGGGCGCCGGTGACCCGGCCCATTCGTTCGGCCCTGGCCAGCGAAGCTCGCGCCTCGGGATACAGGAGCCGGACACTGACGACTCTCGATGCTTCGTTCCACAACCGGATGCAGCGCTCGGTCGATGGTTCGTTGATGATCAGCGGGACGAGCGCTGAGGTGTCGAAGTAGGCGATCACCGCCGTTGGTCGGCGACCAGATCGCTCACGGTGCCCTTGGTGGTGATGCCCGGCCCGCTCCTCGTCCGCTTCGGAGCGCGCCCCGGGCTGACGAGCCCCTCGGCGATGAGTCGGTCCAGCGGGCGGGGCCGATCGAGCGGGACGAGTCGGGCGACCGCTTTGCCGTGGTCGGTCACCGTGACCTCGTGCCCCTCGCGAACGACCTCGAGGTATCGGCTGAGGTGGTCTCGCAGTTCACGCACGCCAGCTTCCATATCCACCAGTATGGCGCCTTTACGTCACCGAATCTAGCCACATATGCGTCGTGCCGACCTGAGCGGAGTATGTCGCAGCACCTGAGAAGCAATCCGCCTAGAAACGAACCGGCGGGGCGGCCGGGCGGGCGCTCAGACGGGGATGACTTCCACGAGCGTGTCGAGCGCTTGGAAGTCAGCCGGGTTGCGCGTGTAGAGCGGCAGGCCTTGAGAGCACGCGGTCGCCGCGATGAGAAGGTCGACGGCTCGCGCTCCGCGGGCTTTGCGGCCGGCGCCGACGACCGCGGCGTAGATGCGGCCGTACGCCCGCGACGCTTCGGAATCGAACGGCAGCGGGTCGAAGGCGGCTTCCGCACGCTGCAATCGATCCTGCCGCCGTGCCCGCTCGTTTGGATCCTGGGTTGCGTGCGGTCCGGCAGCGAGTTCGGCCATGGTGATCGCGCTGGCCGCCGACTCGATTGGCAGTTGAGCGGGGTCGAGGTGTTCGAGGTCGACGATGACCGATGTGTCGAGCAGGCCTCGGGGACGCCGCTGGTCAGCCACGAGGTTCGAAATCTTGTGTGGCGATGTCGTCGAGGTCGGCCCGGAACCTGGCGGCGTCGATGGCCGGCGCGTTCCGGAACATCGCCACAACGGCATCGGTGGACACGAAGCGGTGGCGTCGCATCGGGGTCAGTTCACCGACGGGGGTTCCGTTGCGCGTCACGATGAAGGTCTCACCATGATCGAGGCGGCGCATGATCTCGCCGCTGTCGTTGCGGAGTTCACGTTGCGTGATCGCCTGCGTCATGCCGCCCACCGTAGCACGGCGTGCTACGCAGCGCTACGGAGTGTTACGTGGTGCTCACCATCAGTCCGGATCTGGTTGCGCTTTCCGGGAGCTATTCCGGAATGAAGTGCGGCGCGACCCGGGCGTGGTCCGGCGTCCGGTCAGTCGTCGGGGCGGGCGTTGAGGTACGCCTGGCCGTCGTCGCAACTCTCCGCCAGTGGGCACCAGCGGCACGTCACGCCGGGACGGCGAACCGGCGGGCGGCCCTCCGACTGCAACTCGACGATGGCGTTGATCCCGTCGAGCGTGCGACGCACCGACGTCCGTAGGAGACGTTCACTCACGTCCTCGGCCTGGGCCTCGGCGGCGTCGAGGTAGAACGTGGCCAGCTTGCGGGGTGGCACCGACCGTACGAGCGTCTCGAGCAGCGCATAGAACCCGAGGTCTTGGCGGTGCCTCACGTTCGGGCGGCCCGTCTTCAGGTCGATAATCACCTTGCTGCTCTCGCTCCCACGCGGACGACCCATCACGAGGTCGACCTTGCCCGACAACACGATCGGGCCGTCGTTGGGCCAGCGGATCGACGACTCGGTCATCGGATTCGACCGCTTGTCGAGCGGCGGGAAGCACTCCATGAACTTGGTCAACCGCTCGACCGACTGGCCTCGCAGGTCGGCCTCATCGGCGGGGGAGAGGGCGGCGATCCACTGACCGATGCCACGCTCCTCGTCGGCCAGGCGAGCCATCGCCTCATCCACCAGATCAGTGGGATTCGGCTCGCCCCGCCACGACAGCGTCAATTGGATCGCCCGGTGCGCCACCTGACCCTTCGCGATGGCCGGCCGCCACTCGAAGTCGTCGGGGATGAGATGGTTCTCCTCGCAGTCGAGCACCGTCGACAGCTTGTGCTTGGAGATGAACACCTCCTGGTTCGGCTGGAGGCGCTCGGTGAACTCGTCGAGGGCGACCCGCATCTCGGTGCGGATGTCGGCAACCAGGTCGGGATCGAACAGCAGCGGCTCGCCCGACCGACGCAGCGCCTCGAGCGTCTTGAGCTGCGTGGGCGTCAGGCTGTCCGTGCCGCTCACCGCTGCGTCGCCCGCCGCCTCCTCGCTCACCGCCCCGACTGTACCGATCCACCCCAGCCCGCCCCGGCCCCCGTCGTTCTCGTGAACCCGTGCGCGAATAGTTCCCGCACGGGTTCACGAGAATGGCCTGGCGGCGGGTGAGGGGATTGGCCGCTGTGGGGGCCGATGGGTCGGTAGCCTCTGGGCGACATGAAGCACCAGTGGTTGGCCTATGTGATCGTTGCGTTCTTGTCGATCGGCGCGGGTGTGGCCATCGCCGGCATGCCGAACAACGTGCCTGTCGACGCCACGATCATCCCGCCCACCACCACCGAGGCACCCACGCCGACGGTGCCCGAAACCACCGTTCCGACGACGCCCGAGCCCGACACCACCGAGCCTGAACCCGACACCACCGAGCCCGACACCACCGATCCCTCCGACTCGGTGCCCGCCGACCTGCCGGACCGCAGCGAGATCATCGTCGGGGCGGCCAATGGCGCCGGGATCGCAGGAACCGCTGCCCGCGCCGTGACGCGTCTTGTTGACCTCGGCTACGTCGACGTGACGCCACTCGACGGCACCGCCATCGTCGAGCTCACCACGATCTACTACGCCGACGGATTCGAAGAGGCCGCCGCCCGCATGGCCGAAGATCTCGACATCGCGCCCGATCTCATCGCCCCGCTCGCCGACGCGCCCGACGTTCCCGATTTACAGCCCGACACGCAGCTCCTCCAGTACGTCGGCATCGACCGAGCCAACTGACGCTCCGCCGCGAACGCGCCCGCGGGCGCCCGCGAACTCTGTATGACCCCTTCGTCATGATGAATGGCGTATGGAATCCGCAACCACCGTCGAGTTCGCCAGCGCCGCCCGCGCCCTCACCCGAGAGGCCAGGCGGCGAGGGTTGGTCGGTCCGAGCTTCCGGTGCCCGCCCCGACTCGTCGGCATCGATCGATCGATCCGTCGGCGCCCCGATGGGGCGGTCGTGTCGATCCGGCTCAAGGGTCGTCCACGAAGCGCAGTGATCGCCGACATGATCGAAGGTGTGGTCGTCGCCAACGGCCTGCGTCCGCCCCAAGCCGATCGCCTGCGCACCGAACTCTGGATGGCCATGGAAGCCGCCGCCGCCCGTTCCGCCGCCGCCTGACCGCCCCGAATGGGGGCCTCAAAGGTGGATGAGAGGTAGCGCAGTGAGTGGATGAACGGTAGTGCAGCAAGCGTCTAGCGATCGTCTGACATCGGGTGTTACAGCTGGGGTCAGACCCCGGATGTAACGCTCAGGCGGCTTGGGGTGCGGTGCCGGCGACGCTGGTGCGGAACAGCTCGCGGCGCTCGCCGGGGTAGTCGTTGATGGCGAAATGTTGCGTCGACGAGTTGTCCCAGATCGTCAGCATGTCCGGCTCCCAGCGCAGGCGACACGTGAAGTTCGGATGCGTGGCGTGCGCCGTCAGGCGGGCCAGCAACGACCGCGCCTCGTCGGGATCCATCCCCTCGATGCCGGTGGTGTACACCGAGTTCGCGTACAGCGCCGGGCGACCCGTGCGGGGATGACGGATCACCAGCGGATGGGATTCGCTTGCATACGCATCGGGCGACGGCTCGACCTTCATCGAGCTCTTGTCGGCCACCGCCTCGAGATAGCCACCCGAGCCATAAGCCATCCCGGCCGAATGCGTGCCGCGGAGGTCGGCGATCTGCTCCTTCACGCTCTCGGGCAGCGTCTCGTACGCCAGGTACTGGTTCGCCCACATGGTGTCGCCACCGGCCGGCGGCACATCGTGCGCGTGCAGCACCGTGTAGGCGGGCGGGGCCTCGAGATATGACAGATCGGTGTGCCACGCGTTGGCGAAGTTCAGCTCGTCGCTCGGCTCCTTGATCACCCGGATCACGTACGGGCGCCCCTCGACCGGCGTGACGTACGGGGTGACGTCGCGTCCGCCGAGTTCGTCGGTGAACGCCTCGAGCCGATCGAGATCTATCCGCTGGCCCGGCAGTGCGATCACGAGGTACTCGTCGAGCAACCGGCGGATCGCCTCCGCTTCGTCGGCCGACTGCGGCCCGGTGGCGTCGATCCCGTGCACGATCGCACCGCACGACCCGCCGAGACGCTCCACGCTGACCTGATCGATGCTCATGCTTCGACCGTACTCCTCGGCTCAGGCGGGCCGGGGCTCGCAGACGACCACGGGAATGTTGCGGTCGGTCTTCTTCTGGTAGCCGGCGTAACCCTTGTACGCCTCGACGATGCGCGGCCACATCTCCGACTTCTCCGCACTGGACGCAACACGGGCGGTCATCAGGAGCGTCTTGCCGTCGACGGTCAGTTCGATGTCAGGGTTGGCGACCAGGTTGCGATACCAATCCGGGTCACGGTCGTCGCCGCCCTTCGACGCGATGAGGACGTAGTTGCCGTCGTCGTGGATCGGCGCCGTCAGCATCGTCGTGCGCGGCTTGCCGCTCGTGCGCCCGATCGTGTGCAGCTCGACGACGGGCATCGTCCCGAAGCTGTTGAGCAGCCGCCCGCCCGACAGCTTGAGCACCGACTTGTGCACGGCGTTCATGCTCTTCATCTGGAGATCCTTCAGCGATTCCTTGAGTGCCATGTATCGAGAATAGGCGATTGGTGAAGGGCCGGGTGCCGGGCGTCGCGGCAGGTAGCGTCGCTCGACGATGGGCCCCGACCGATCCCGACCGATGAGGATCGCGCGATGAGGATCTCCGAGCGGGTCGACAATGCCGTGCGGGCGATGGCCGAGCTCGCGGCGGCCGAGGGCCCATCGATGAAGGCCGAGGCGATCGCCCGCCACCAGGACATCTCGCTGAAATACCTGCTCGACATCCTGCGCGAACTGAAGCGGGCCGAACTCGTGCGCTCGAAGCGCGGTCCCGACGGTGGGTTCACCCTGGCCCGACAGGCGGCCGAGATCTCGCTGGCCGACATCTTCCGCGCGATCGACGGCCCACTCGCCGACGTGCACGACGAGAGCCTGCGCGGCCTCGAGTATCCCGCGCCGGCCGAGGCACTGCCGCGGGTGTGGATGGCGGTCCGGGGCAGCCTGCGCAGCGTGCTCGAGACGGTCAGCGTTGCCGACCTCGTCGCCGGCGACCTCCCGCCCGA
>JANPCI010000222.1:0-2318 GCA_031430875.1 Actinomycetes bacterium
CATGTTCGCCAAGTTGTTCGCATCGGCCACCGTTGCCCATGCCCACTGCGACCTGTACTGCGGGGTGTACGACCCGGCCCAGGCCAAGATCGAGGCGCTGTCGGTCGTCAAGACCGCAAAGAAGTACGCCGAGTCCGACGACGAGGTGTTCCGCGCCCGCTGCATCTCGATCAAGGAGGCTCGCGCCGAGGAGACCAAGCATCACCTGATGGTGCTTTGGGCCGACTTCTTCGCCCCGGACCATTTTGCGGCGTTCCCACAACTCCACGAGTTGTTCTGGAAGGCGATCCACCAGGCCGGCGAGGCCAAGAAGTCGATGGATCCTGCAGTTGGCGAGCAGCTCGTGGCCTACATCGACGAAATCGCCGACATCTTCTGGCAGACCGACAAGTCCAAGCAGATGGGCGTCTACCCACCCGCCTGAGGCCACTGTCGGGCGGTGGGGGAGGAGCCACCCCCCACCGGCACTAGCGTTCGTCGGCACCATGTCGGATGTCGATGTCGCTTCTGTCATCGAGTTGCCCGTCGAGGGCAGGTCAACGCGTGATCAGATCCTCGACGCGGCGCTCGGATGCTTCGCGCAGAACGGCTACAGCGGTACGTCGTTGAACGACATCGCGGCGGAGGTCGGAATTCGGCGTCCCAGCCTGCTGCACCACTTCGGATCAAAGGAAGCGCTCTACGGAGAGGTCTTCGAGCGGCTGCTCTCGGATTGGTTCGCTCGACTTGCCGGTGCCATCGAGTCGACCGCACGGGGCTGGCCGAAGATCGAACAGGTGCTTCGCGCCGGGTTCGGGTACTTCGCCGACAACCCGTCGTACGTCACGTTGATGCGACGCGAGGCAATCGATGGCGGTTCTCACCTGGGGATCGACCTGTCGGCCGTGTTGCGACCCATGTTCGATCAGGCCGCTGACTACTTCCGGCGCGAGATGGCGTCGGGCACATTCCGGGAGCACAACCCCGAGCAACTCCTGCTCACCGGCTACGGCGCACTGCTGAGCTACTTCTCCGATGCGCCGTTCCTCGAGGGACTGCTCGATGAAGATCCGCTTGCGCCCGAAGCGCTCGATCGTCGCAGCGAGCACATCATCGGATTCTTCCGCGCGGCGCTCATCCCCACCTGAATCCGCTCGGCTCGTCCGCTACGGATTCGGCTGCATCAGCTCGATGCGGTTGCCGAACGGGTCGTACACGTAGACGCGGTCGTAGCCGTCGAGCGGCTCGTCATCCTTGACGGCGAAGCCGGCGGCACTGACAGCTCTGGCGATGCTGCGCACGTCGTCGACGATGAAGGCGGGGTGCGCCTTGGTCGCAGGGTGAAACTCGACGTCGACCCCGAGGTGAACCTTCAGATGATCCTTCTCGAACCAGCATCCACCGCGAACCGCAAGGTGATCAGGCTTCGGAACATGGGGGATGCCGAGCACTCCTTCGTAGAACGCGACCGATTCAGCCTCTCGTCCGACGGGCATCGCCAGTTGCACATGATCGAGTCGGATCACTCTCATTGCGGATCAGTCTGCACGATGATCACGAGTCGGGTGGCGTGTGTCTCTTGTCGAGCATGTGCGCGATCTCGGTGACGTGGCGAAGATCTGATCCGCAACAGCCACCGAAGACGTTCATCCACGGCATCGAAGCGACGAGGCTGCGGTAGCCGGCGGCCAGTTCGTGGACGTCGCCGTCGTCGAGCGTCTCTGACTCGTCCAGTTCGGCGTGGCTCATCCGTGAGGCATTGCAGCGAACTCCCCGGATGCGGCGAGCCCATTCGGCGTCGACGATGACATCACGGAAGTGGTCGGGGTGAGCACAGTTGACCATGAAGTACGCGGCTGATCCGCCGGTCGCCGCGTCGACAGCGTCGATCGCATGGCCGAGCGACTCGCCGGTCGGGAGCGACCCGTCTGTCTCGACGGTGAACGACACCACGATCGGCAACCCAGCAGCCCCGGCAGCTCGGACCACACCGATCGCCTCGTTGGACTGCGTGAACGTCATCGCTGTCACCATGTCGACATCGGTGTCGGCAAGCCACCCGATCTGGCTGGCGTGGTACTCCTCGGCTTCGGCAACGGCGACGGCTACATCTGGAGCGTAGGCGTCGCCGCACGGCCCGATGAGGCCGTTGAGCACGATCGGTGCCGAGTTGCCGCTGAACTCGGCACGGATCCCGGCGATGAACGCGATTGCGTCGCGGTTGGCGGCAGCGAGCTCGGGTTCGCTCGCTTGCAGATCGTCGGCCCAATGCAGGTGGGCCTTCCACGTCTGACTGTCGAGCACAAACCCGGCACCGGTCTCGGCGGCCAACGTCAAGA
>JANPCI010000223.1:0-3470 GCA_031430875.1 Actinomycetes bacterium
CAGACTGGTCGACCACATGGTGGTCATAGCTCAACAGGTAGAGCACCAGGTTGTGATCCTGGCGGTTGGGGGTTCAAGTCCCCTTGGCCACCCCAAAGCTGGCCCTGACTGGGTGCAGAGCGACCATTCGCTCTGTACCCTTTCAGGCCGCTTGCTTCTCTAGCTCAATGGCAGAGCAGTGGACTCTTAATCCATTGGTTCTGGGTTCGAATCCCAGGGGAAGCACCACGATGACCAGGCGTTATCGCCTCTGGGGCCTTTGGTGGTCACAGATTGGTCACCGAATCCTGACGGAGGGTCTGAGAAGCCTCGTCGAGTGACCCGCCGATGAAGTCCGCCGCCGCCTGGTCGTGCGCCGGCAGGAGGTGGCTATAGGTGTCCAACGTGATCGCGACCGTGCTGTGTCGCAGACCGTTACCGCTGGATCTCACCATCGGACAATCCCAGGGCCTACCTGCCGCGCTCCCCATCACTCATGGCGGGAGATCATCTCATAGTTCGCGAGGCAACAGATCCGCCTGACACGCGTCGCCTACGGCTGTTCGCTCAGAGCGATTGCGGGACGCCACAAAGAGGCTCGCAGTCGCACGCAGACTTCGAGTCGGGATTGACTGCTGCGCTATCGAGCGGCGCTGCGGGGGTTCCGGTCAGCTCCTGGACCGTGGTTCAGGGTTGGAACCGGGAATGGGTCATCGGCGCACCACCGCCGATGGCGACCTGGCCGCTGCCGTCGAGCCCGATCAGTGCGGCGGTCGGTGAGTCGTTCACGCCGAACTCGCCCGTGACGTAGGTGAACACGATCGCACTTCCGTCAGGGGTGAACGTGGGCTGAATGGCGTGCTCCTTCACCGCATCGAAGTCCGTCAGTTGCGCTTCGTCATCGCCGTTGGAGCGAATGGTGAACAAGTTGTCGGCTCGGGAGAACACGATGAGATCATCGACGGGGCTCCAGTCGGGCGCTGGTGCGCCAGGACCGTCGAACGGGCCACTCAGCGTGGCGAGATACTCCGGTGTCGCCCCTCCATCGGCGGGCACGACGGCGACCGCCATCGAAGTGATCTCCCCCTCGCTGAGCAGGTTGCTGGCGAAGGTGTCCTCCTCGAACACGATCGACGTGCCGTCGCCAGACCAACGCGGTTGGAACAACCACACCGTCCCGGACGTGTCATCATAGATCGTCCGAACGTCACCGGTGGCAACGTTCAAGGCCATGATCGCCGACCGAGACGTAGTGGTGCCATCCACAGACTCGGCAACCATGAACGCAATCTCCGTGCCGTCAGGGGACCAAGACCCGTCCTGAAGCGACTGACACGGGGACACACATTCATACGCGGCCGACAGGTCCGACCCGTCGGCGTTCACCGTCCACAATTGAGAGAACTGCGTGTCGAACACGATGCGTAGTCCGTCGCGTGACCAATCCGGATGCTCCTGGCCATCGGGGGCCTCTGATGCGACGACGCCTGTAGTGGTGCCGTCGGGCAGGACCGTCTGCACACCGCCGCCGGACTGGAACACGATCAGGGAATCGGCAAACGCAGCCGAAAGTCCCGGGTCTGCACTGGGCGCTGCACTATCCAGCGAGCTCGTCACGGGCGGTGTGGCCGGCACCGTCGTGCCGGCCACCGCTGAACCAACAGTGTCAACTGTCGGCGCAGACGAATCGTCCGACGACGAACATCCCACGAGCGCAAACACCGCGACGGTGGCGAGCGCCAAGAGACCGTGGGCCGGTCGAACGCGGTTCGAACCTGGTTGGGGACTGCTGATTGAGTGCACGAGTCCTCCTGGCGGAACTTGGTGATCGGGAACGGCCACCATCTCGCCGGACGCCGTCTCAGCTGCAACAACGCTACCCAACCTGCTCTCGTGCACCGGTACGGTGATCGCGAGCAGACCTCAAGTCTCGGATCCGCTGCAGACCGCGGGGTCGACGGGGCCTCCGTCGACCCGCTCGGCTCAAGTAACCATCCGATGCCAGCTCATAGGCACTTGATCATCGCCGATTCGAACTGACGACTGGTCGACCGGCGTCCGGTCGAGGACCGGCAAACGAGACCGGATCACCAAGCGCCATTCGAGGCAGCGACGGGCGAGTTCGCTCCGTCGTTCGGACCTAGCGCGACTCGTCGCGCAACCGGATCTCGCTGATCTGATCGGGGTAGCGACCACGCTTGCCGGCGTAGAACTGTCGGATCTCGTCCATATCGGCTCCGACGTCGCCCGACACGACGATCTGGGGGCCGAAGCCGCCGACCTTCGTGGCGTAATCGAGGTAGCCGCAGACGATCGGCACGGACGCGGCCTCGGCGACCCGGTAGAACCCGGACTTCCAGTGATCGGTGCTTCCTCGCGTGCCGGAGGGCGGCACGACCAGGACGAACTCGTCGCGATCCGCGAACATTGCCGCCAACTGGGGCACGAGCTGGGACGGCTCACCCCTGCGCACGGGGAGACCGCCCAGCCGTCGCAGCAGCCATCCCATGGGGCCGCGGAACAGTCCGTCCTTGCCGAGCCAGTGGATTGAGAGCTGGCACTCCACCGACATCAACAGCATCAGCGAGAGATCCCAGTTCGAGGTGTGCGGAGCGGCGATCAGCACGAACCGGTGCCGGTCAGGGGGAAGGCCCTCGAGGCGCCAACCGACGCTACGGAGCAGACGGCGGGCGAGTCGTTGCGAAAATGTCATGGCAGCTCACGATCGGCTGCCGACGCTACCGCCGCAGGACGCCCCCGCGGCGATTCGCCGGAGCAGGACGCCGACCTCGCAAGTGTCGTCACCGCCGTACTGGAACTGGCTGTCAAGGCCCAGGGTTAGCGCCCCAAAGTTGGGCCCGGCAGTCAACGGGGGCGCCCCAGACCCTTGGAGGGGTCATGGGTGCTGTTGTATTCATCCCTCCGGAGACGAGTCATCTGGCTGATTTCTGCTTGCGAGCGCGGTTCCGCTTGCCGTTCTGCAATCGGGGCCGACTGTCGACCTCACCGCGTCGTTGTGGTCACACCGTGGTCACAGAATTGTGATCACGAGACGGTACCGGACGACATGAAGTCGCTGGCCGACAGTGCGGAAATGTGCCGCACGCTGGACTCATTGGAACTTGCCAGCACTGGGCAACATGGCCGTTTCTGGGTTCGAATCCCAGGGGAAGCACCACCTCGGCGTCACGTTTGACCCGGCACAGTGTGACGGTTGGGGTTATCGGCTCCAGCTGCGGTCGTCGCGGTATCGAGAGACGTTGAGGGGAGTCGATCCTTGGCGACGCCGACGTCGACTACTCGTGCCGAACACCACGAGCGCAGCGAGGACGAGGGCGAACACGACCAGTAGCAGCGTGAGGTTGCGATGATGGTTGGCGAGCCGGGGGAACACGCCCATCCACGGGTCGTCCGAGAAGGCCGGCAGTATGGCCACTGGGACGAGGTAGCCGAAGATGAACAGCGATCCGGCCAGTGAGGCGAGGCCGACG
>JANPCI010000224.1:0-1507 GCA_031430875.1 Actinomycetes bacterium
CCGGCGTCCGTCGTCCAGGCGATCGTGCCGGTCGTCGCGGGCACTGTGACGGCCTCGCCGATGGTGAGATCGATCGCTGACGGACCCTCGAGCTGGCGGGCGAGGTTCGAATCGGCGTACACGACGAGCACGTCATCGGGCATCGACACGGGTTCGAGCTGCGAGCCCGACGGCTCGTCCCCGCACGCAGCCAGCATCCCGACACCGAGCGCACCCACGCAGAGCATGGCGATCAACCGCAGAAGCCCTGGCACGAGCGCGACGCTACGCCGTCACCTCGTGCATGTCAGGTGAACATTGGGTGCCGGTCCCCCGGATCACGCGGCTCGGTTATCGTGTATCGTCGAACGTCGATGGAGGAGTCAACATGGTGAACGAACGAACCACCGAAGCCCCGTCGCAGGAAGCGGTCGTCGCTCGCCTGTCGGTGCTCGACAGGTTCTTGCCGGTGTGGATCGGCTTCGCGATGGTGGCGGGGATCGCGCTGGGCAAGGTGTTCACGGGCCTCGACGACACCTTGGACTCGGTGAAGATCGACACGGTCTCGCTCCCGATTGCGATCGGATTGTTCGCAATGATGTATCCGGTGCTCGCCAAGGTGAAGTACCGCTCGATCGGCACCGTGATCGAGCGGCGATCGCTGGTGATGTCATTGGTGCTGAACTGGTTGATCGGGCCGTTGCTGATGTTCACGCTCGCCTGGCTGCTGCTACCCGACCTGCCCGAGTACCGCACGGGGCTCATCATCGTGGGCCTCGCCCGCTGCATCGCGATGGTGCTGATCTGGAACGACCTCGCGTGCGGCAGCCGAGAGCTGGCGGCGGTGCTCGTGGCCATCAACTCGCTGTTCCAGATCGCCGCCTACGCACTGCTCGGCTACTTCTACCTCGAGCTCCTGCCCGGCTGGCTGGGACTGGATTCCGACGGCATCGACGTCACCGTGTGGGAGATCACCAAGTCGGTGCTGATCTTCCTCGGCATCCCGTTGCTGGCCGGGTTCCTCACACGAACGATCCTCGAACGCCGCAGGGGCACCCAGTGGTACGAGGAAGTGTTCCTGCCCCGGATCGGACCGATCGCGCTCTACGGGCTGCTGTTCACCATCGTCGTGCTCTTCGCCCTCCAGGGCGACGCGATCACCAACGCCCCGTTCGACGTCGCTCGCATCGCCATCCCGCTGCTGATCTACTTCGCGCTGATGTGGACCGGTTCGTTCGCCGCCGGGCTCAAGATGGGTTTCCCGTACGACCGCAACGCCTCGATCGCCTTCACGGCGACCGGCAACAACTTCGAACTGGCGATCGCCGTCGCCATCGGCGTGTTCGGCGTGTCGTCGGGCCAGGCCCTCGCCGGCGTCGTGGGGCCACTGATCGAAGTCCCCGCCCTCGTCGGCCTCGTGTACGTGTCGCTGTGGGCGCGCCGGCGCTACTACCCGAACGACGCCGCCATTGCCGCACCCGTCACCGAAGGAGCGCGACCATGACCGTCACCTCGGCCACCACCCCGG
>JANPCI010000225.1:0-4088 GCA_031430875.1 Actinomycetes bacterium
GCCTGGCCGACGTCGAGACTCGCCGAGTTCGCCAGCCCGCCCACGATGAACGGCGTGACGATGCCCATCCCGCGTTGGCCGATCAGCATCGAGGCGAACCCTGAACCCGGCGGCCCGGGCCATCGGGCGGCGCGGTCGTACAGCTGCGGGAAGAGCACCGAGCAGCCGATGCCTCCGACGAAGAACCCGATGAGTGACACCGCAACGCTCGGCACCAGCGTGGCGAGCACGCAGCCAGCCGCGATCACGACGGGGGCGATGCGCATGAGTTGCACCGGGCCGACCCGCACCTGGACCCAGTCGCCACCGAGCCGGCCGATCGTCATCGCTGTCGTGAAGGTGAGGAATGCCAACGCCGCCACTCCGGGCGACGCTCCGAGGTCGTCGCCGAGGCGGAACGACGCCCAGTCGCCGTTGGTGAGTTCGACGGCCATCGCCGTTGCACCACCGGCAGCGAGCAACATCGTGGCGAAACCGAACCGGCCGACGTGGGGCCGTTCGGCCACGGCGGCAGCCGACGCCTCCAGCTCCGGTGTCGCATCTCGGTGCAGCAATCCGGGCGCCATGAACCGGAGCGTCACGATCAACACGATCGCAGTCAGCGTCAACTGCACCTCCGTACTGACCCCGGCGCGCAGCGTGAGCACCGTCACGACACCACCGGCGACCGAACCGAGACTCCAGAGTCCGTGCAACCTGTTCATCACCGGGGTGTGGCGGCGAGCACTGATCGCCGAGCCCTGCACGTTCATTGCGACGTCGATGAAGATGTCGAAGAACAACAGCCCGAACAGCGCAATCGCCAGGATCGCCGGCGACGTCGTGAACCCGATGATCGGCAGGAACAAGAGTGAGGTCGTCGCCCCGTAGACCATCACCCGGCGGCTCCCGACTCGGGCGATGACCGGCCCGGTCAGCAACGTGCCGACGAGCCCGCCGAGGCTCCCGATCGTGAGGACGAGCCCAAGCGTTCCGATGGAGACGCCGACCTGTTCACGGATTTCCGGCAGGCGCGGCACGATCGTTGCGTAGGTGGCGCCGTTGGAGAAGAACTGGACGGCCACCGACCGCAACGCGCGGCGGTCGATCTCGTCGGTGGTCCCCGTTGCGGGAGCCGGCATCTTCACGACCGATCAGAGAGCGGCGAGGCGGTCGAGGGCGTCCGGGCCCGCGACGTCGATCACGGCGCGAACGGGTCGATCCTCGCCAACGACAGTCGCGAGCGGGCCACCGCGAACGGCGCCAGAGGTGAGCACGACGAACTCGGCACCCGGATTCGTTTCGGCGACGACTGCGGCCTTGGCGATGGTGCGCCAGACCGCATCGAGCCGGGCCAGCCCGGGTCGCGCCGGCGTGTGCGCCCCCGCCAGTTCGAACAGGCGAACCACGCCGTCGGGGCCTGTCGAACGGAAGCTCACGGTCACACTCGGCGCGATGCGCACGGCTTCGGCAGTGTCGACGTAGCCCGCGGCGTCGAGTAGGTTGCGGGCCATCTCCTTGAGCGTTCGGCGGTCGCGGATCGGTGCGGGGACCATCGACTCGACACGCTCGCGAGCCTGGCGGACGTAGCCGGCGTCGGTGTCGTAGCCGATGTAGTGGCGGCGGGTGTTCACGGCGGCGACGGCGGACGTGCCACTGCCCATGAACGGGTCGAGGATGACGTCGCCTTCGTAGGTGAAGAGCTGGATGCACCGCTCGACGAGCGCCACCGGGAACGGGGCGGGGTGCCCGACGCGGGTGGCACTCTCCGCGGGGATCTCCCACACGTCGAGCGTCGCCTCCATGAACTCGTCGCCCGGAATCGTCGCCACACCGGGTTCGCCGGGCCCTGCCGATCCGCGGCCGACGCGATCGAACCGGCCCTTACTCGCGATGATCAGCCGCTCGGTCGTGTCACGCAGCACGGGGTTCGCCGGCGACTGGTAGGAACCCCACGCACACGAACCGGTCGCGCCGCGCTGCTTCTGCCAGATGACCTCGCCGCGCAGCAGCAATCGCAGGTCGTCCTGCAGGATGGTGGTGACGTCGGATGCCAGGCTGCGATACGGACGGCGGCCGAGGTTGGCGACGTTGATCGCGATACGGCCACCGGGCTCGAGCGTGCGGACGCACTCACGCAGCACGTCACGCAACATTGTGAGGTAGTCGATGTAATCACCGGGTACATGACCCTCGCCGAGTGCGGTCTCGTATTCCTTGCCCGCGAAGTACGGCGGCGAGGTGACCACCAGCGCGACCGAGGCGTCGGGCACGTGCGACATCGTGCGGGCATCACCGACGTGGATGACATCCAGCACACCGCGCTCGCCGATCGCGGTGTCGTCGCTGATCTCCGGCGTGGCGAAGCGGGCATAGAAGTCCGACGAATCGTGGGACTCGCGTTTGCCGACGCCGAACGAAGAGGTGGACGTACCCATCGACGCGCGGTCAGCTTCCGATGTTCAACGTCGGATTGATTCCGGCTGCCGCCCGCTGCATGCGCTCGACTGGTCCTTGGCGCATGTCCTCATGGGTGAGGATCCAGAACTGGTCCGCCTTGATCGCTGCGACCACTTGATCGGCAACGTCGCTCGCCGGGATGCCCGTGTCGACACCGGCCCGGAAGAACTCGGCAATGAACGGGCCGAGAGGCGAGTCGATGGAGGCCGGCTCCTTGTCGAACAGATCGGTCTTGACAAAGCCGGGACACAGCACACTCACGCCGACCGGTGAGGCGAGGGCCTCGAGTTCGAGGAACAGACACTCCGTGAGACCGACAACTGCATGCTTGGTGGCGAAGTACGGCGCCAGACCTGGCGCCGCGCTGAGTCCAGCCATCGACGCGGTGTTCACGATGTGACCGATCCCCTGCTGCTGCATGATCGGGAGGAACGCACGGATCCCGTGCACCACCCCGAACAGGTTGACGTCGACGACTCGGTGCCAGAGTTCGATCGGATCGGTCCAAGGATCGCCGAAGCCACCTATGCCGGCGTTGTTGAACATCACATGGATCGCACCGAACTGTTCGAGCGCGTATTCGGCGAGGGCGTTCACCTCCGGCTCGGCGGTCGTGTTGCAGATCATCGTCGCGACCTCCGCGCCCGATTCGGTGAGGCGGGCCTCCACGTCGCGCAGCTTCGGCGCATCGATGTCGGCGAGCAGCACCTTCATCCCCTCGGCGATCAGCGCCTCGGCGACCGCTAGGCCGATGCCGCTCGCACCACCCGTGATGACTCCCACGTTTCCGGGTGCGACGGCGGACGGGCGCGCTGTTCCAGGCTGCGAATCTGACATCGCCCAAATCTAGACGGGCACTGCAGTGCCAGAACGTGACAGCTACCGTTGTCAACGCCATGGCCTACCGCTACCTCTGGTCACCGCTGCAGCTCGGCCCCGTCGAGGTGCGCAACCGGATCGTGTTCTCCGCGCACCTCACCAACTACGCACGCAACGGCTTGCCGACCGAGCAGCACGCCGCGTACTACGCCGCTCGAGCGGCCGGTGGCACCGGGTTGATCATCACGGAGGAGCATTCGACACATCCGACCGACTGGCCATACGAGAAGTTGATCCACGGATTCCATCGCAGCGTGATTCCCGGCTACCGCAGGATCACCGATGCGGTCCACCGGCACCGGGTTCCGGTCTTCGCACAGATCAATCACAACGGCGGCCAGGCATCGTCGATGTTCTCGCGCCTGCCCGTTTGGGGCCCGTCACCAGTGGCCGACCCCCTCTTCCGCGAGGTACCCAAGGCCGTCACGCAGGCCGAGATCGACGAGATCGTGGCGGGCTATGCGCTCGTCGCCGAGCACTGCGCCGAGGGCGGCTTCGACGGCATCGAACTGCAGTGCTCACACAGCTCGATCGTCCGCGGGTTCCTCTCCCCGGCCACGAACCACCGCACCGACGAGTACGGCGGATCGCTCGAGAACCGGGCACGGCTGCTGGTCGAGATCGTGGCGGCGGTTCGCAAGGAGATCGGCCGAGGGATGGCGCTCGGTGTGCGCATCTGCGGTGACGAGCTGATCGAGAACGGCACCACGATCGACGACGCGGTGCGCATCGCGGAGATCGTCGAGGCGACCGGGCAGGTCGACTACATC
>JANPCI010000226.1:0-3287 GCA_031430875.1 Actinomycetes bacterium
CAAGCGTCAGGCGACCACGGACGACCTGACAGGACTCCCGAACCGCCGCGAGTTCGAACGCCAAACCGAGGAGGCCCTGCTCGCCGCCGAGCGGTTCAAGACCGGGGTCTGCGTGATGCTCATCGACCTCAATGGCTTCAAACTGATCAACGACACGCTCGGCCACCAGTTCGGTGATCTGGTCTTGCGTGCGGCCGCCAAACGCCTTCGCGACGCTGTGCGCGACACCGATGTCGTCGGCCGTTGGGGTGGCGACGAGTTCGTGATCCTGCTGCCTGGCGTGCACGACGCATCGGGGGTCCGCAGCAGTGCCGAACGGATTGGAGGACTGCTGGGCGGCACGCCGATTGCCGATGACGTGACGGTCACCGCCGCCATTGGTGCGGCGCTGTACCCGCGTCACGGTGCCACCCTCGATGACTTGATCCGCGCCGCCGATGAAGCCATGTACGGCGCCAAGACCACAGGTGTGACCCATCGGCTTGCCGACCCGCTGGGCAGCGAGGCCGGCGCCGAGGCGCCTCACCGACCCGACCGTCGTCGGACGTATTCCGACGACGTCAACCGCGTCTGACGCACACTCCGGGCACGTCGATGGCCGACGCCTACACTTCTGACGTGCCCCCTCGGAGTGTGCTGACCAGCAAGCTCGCAGGCTTCGGTACGACGATCTTCGCCGAGATGTCGGCGCTGGCCGTCGAGACGGGGGCGATCAATCTCGGCCAGGGCTTCCCTGACACCGACGGGCCACCGGAGGTGCTCGACGCCGCCATCGCAGCAATCCGTGCGGGCCTCAATCAGTACCCACCGGGGATCGGCATGGCGGACCTCCGCAACGCGATCGCCGATCACCAGCGGCGGTTCTACGGCATCGAACTCGATCCGGCCACGGAGGTCGTGGTGACCGCCGGTGCCACGGAAGCCCTGGCGGGTGCCCTGCTCGGCATGCTCGACGCGGGCGACGAGGTCGTCGTGTTGGAGCCGATGTATGACAGCTATCAGGCATGCATCGCTCTCGCCGGTGCGCGGGCAGTCCCGGTGCTGCTCGCCCCCGACGCCGAGGGCCGATACGTGTTCGATCCCGACGCCCTGCGCGCCGCCGTCAGCAACCGCACGAAACTGATCCTGCTCAACACGCCACACAATCCCACCGGCAAGGTCTTCACGACCGACGAGATGGCGATCATCGCCGACGTTGCCCTCGAACGTGACCTGATCGTGGTGACCGACGAGGTCTACGAACACCTGCTTTTCGACGGGCGTCGGCACACGCCGTTGTCGACACTTCCGGGGATGGCGGACCGCACGCTGACCATCTCGTCGGGCGGCAAGACTTTTCACACCACCGGTTGGAAGATTGGCTGGATGACCGGCCCCGAACCGCTGGTGACCGCCGCACGGACGGCAAAGCAGTTCCTCACCTACGTCAACGGTGCGCCCTTCCAGCCTGCGATGGCCGTCGGTCTGGACCTGCCTGACGCCTACTTCGAGCGTCTCGCGGCCGACTTGCAAACCGCGCGTGATCACCTCGTCGTCGGGCTGCGATCGGCGGGGTTCACCACCTATGTGCCGGAGGCGACCTACTTCACGACGGTCGACATCCGCCCGGTCGACCCGACTGGCGATGGGATGGCCTTCTGTCGCTCATTGCCGGCACGGTGTGGCGTCGTCGCGATCCCGAACGAGGTCTTCTACGCGAGGCCCGAACACGGGCGTCATCTCGTCCGGTTCGCGTGCTGCAAGCAACTCGATGTCATCGATGCTGCCGTCGAGTGCCTCGCCGAGGGGTTCGGGTCGTGAGCGTCCGCGTCGCCGCCATCCAGCACGACATCGTGTGGCACGACCGCACGGCCAACTTCGATCACGTCACACCAATGATTGCCGGCGCCGTCGCCTCAGGTGCCCAGGTGGTGCTGTTGACCGAGACGTTCTCGACGGGCTTCTCGTTCGACACGCCGGGCATCGCCGAATTGGAGGGTGGACCGTCATCGCGGTTCCTCCGTGAGATGGCGACGACACACGGGGTGTGGGTCGGCGGCTCGTGTCCGGAGATCGCCCCCGATGCACCACCCGACGACCAGCGACCCTCGAACGTGTTCGTGCTCGTCGCTCCGGATGGCACCGAGCACCGGTACCGCAAGATCCATCCCTTCTCGCATGCCGACGAGGAGCGCTACGTACGCGCCGGCACCGAGTTCGTCACCGTCGACATCGACGGTCTGCTCTGCAGCCTCTTCGTGTGCTACGACCTGCGTTTCGCCGACGAGTTCTGGGCGCTGGCGAACGAGAGTGACGCCTACTTCGTTGTTGCGAACTGGCCGGCCAAGCGACGCCTTCACTGGTCGTCGTTGCTGCGGGCGAGGGCGATCGAGAACCAGGCGTACGTGGTTGGCGTCAACCGCGTCGGCTCAGGTGGCGGGCTCGACTACTCGGGCGACAGCGCGATCATCGACCCGCTCGGTGAGGTGCTGGCAACCGGGGCCGGCGGCGAGACGATCCTGCTCGCCGACCTCGACCCCGCGCACGTCGCATCAACCCGCGACCACTTCCGCTTCCTCCAAGACCGCCGCTGACCCTTCTCGTGAACTCGTGCGGGAACTATTCGCGCACCGGTTCACGAGAATGCTCAGCGGGGTGACGTCGGGCGCATCTGCATCGAGACGCGGATGCCGTAGGGCGTGTCCTGCTGGCCGACTTCGCTGAATCCCAGCCTGGCGTGGAACGCGAGCGACACCTCGTTCGGTGGATCGACGTTGACCTCCAGCGCGAGATGGTCGGCCCCGGCGATCGCCACCATCTGGCGATCGACTTCGGCGTACAGGGCGGAACCGACCCCGCGCCCGCGGGCCGACGAATCGACGGCAACTCGGTCGAGGTACATGAAGGCGTCGTAGCGCTGGGTGAACCAGCGGTAGTTCACCGAGTCGTACGTCGAGTCGCTCGGGAGCACGAGGCAGAATCCGACGACCTCGGCGCTGATCTTCGCGACCAGCGCGATCGGGCTCTCGGTGACAATGAACGCCATGCGGTCGGGATCGACGGAGCCGCCCTCGGGGACGTTGGCCTCGTTGATCTGAAGAATCCGGTCGAGGTCCGTCGGCTCGATCGAACGGATCACCACATCATCGGGTCGTGACGGCAGCGGAGACACCTGCCGCACGGTAATTGGCGTTGGCTGGCATCGTGACGTTGCCGTACGGTCGCCATCGTGCCGAAGCCGATCATCACTGCTCGCGACCTGCGCAAACAGTTTGGTGACTTCGTGGCTGTCGACGGCATCGACTTCG
>JANPCI010000227.1:0-5943 GCA_031430875.1 Actinomycetes bacterium
CATTCGTCGGCCACTTCGATGAGCAGGTACCGGTGGGTGGGGTCGGTGACGTCGATGTCGGTGAGATGGCGCAGCACGATCTGCATCAGGGCGTTCTCGAACCAGATCCCGGCCGCGAACATGGCGGCGGTCTCGTGGCGGCTGTACGCGATCCGTTCGATCTCGCTCATCCGTTCCCACGTCGACGTTCCGTACAGGGCGAGCAGTTCAGGCGGGAGGTGGTAGGCGGAGTCGTCGATGGGGATGCTCCACTCGATCTCCTCGAACGGATCATGACTGTTTCGTTGCGAGGCGGCGATCAACTGCTCGGCTCGTGCCGCGCTGCTGGGCGTGGCGGTGTGGGGGGTGGCGGTGGCGGTTGGCATGGGATGAGTATGACGGTGACAGTAATCACTGTCAACATATCGTGACAGTGAAAACTGTCACAATGAACGGGATCGTGGTTGAATGGGGTGATGGCCGAGCTCGACACAGAACCGGTCGCCTACACCCTGTCGGAGCTGGCCTCGGCGAGCGGGGTGACGGAGCGAACGATCCGCTACTACCAGGCCGAGCGGCTGCTGCCCCGACCCGGCAAGCACGGTCGCGACGCCGTGTACGGCGACGAGCACCTCGATCGGCTCGGGCTGATCGGCGAGCTGCGCGACCGGGGATTGACACTGTCGACGATCCGCGACCTCGTCGCCACCGACTCTCCTGTTCGTACCGTGTCCGAGTGGCTCGGCGTCGATGCAACACTGACCGCTCCGTGGTCAGACGACCGGCCACGGACGCTCACCCACGATGAGCTCGCTGCCGTGGCGACACAGTACGGCGTCACCAAACCGGGGGTGATCGGTGAGTTGAAACGAGCCGGGTTCGTGACGCCGTCGGCTGACGGGACGTGGATCGTCGACAGCCCGACACTGTTGCGTCATGCGTTGCAGCTCCGTCAGGCGGGCGTCGACGTCGAGGTCACGGCGCGTGTGCGTGATCTGCTGCGTCGTCGCCTCGCCAAGGCGGTCGACGACACGGTCAAGCTGCTCGTCGAGCGCACGGGCACCGGCTTCGCGGGTGGCGCATCACCCGAGGAGATCGAGGCTGCCGTCGGCGCGCTGCGGCCGGTGGCCCGGGAGATGTCGAGCATCGTCCTGGCCCAAGAAGTGGAACGAGCCCTGGCCGACCTCGTCGACGCCGGCCCGAAGCGACTCAAGCGTTCGCGGCGCCGCTGAGTTCGCGGATCCCTGAGAGACTCGGGGCGTGACCTACGACGACATCGCCGCCATCTTCCTCGCGCCGCTCACCGAGCCGATCGCCGAACCGGAGCTGGCGCCGACTCCGGCGCGTCGTCTTCGTGACGCGTTGGAGCCGATCGCCACGCAGGGCTGGTGGTCTCGGCCGGCGGGGGAGGGTCTGATGGCGCTCGGGGTGGATTTCTTCCCCGGGTATGTCTGGGGCCGCGCCGCCGCACTCGGTGCACCGTCAGCATCGGTGGTTGCTGCGACGTTCGGTGTCTTCGAGCCCGGCATGATCGCCGCCGCCTACGAAGCCGGCGTGGCAAGTGCAACGCGTGACGACATCCTGGCGACGCGAGCAGCCGGCGGTGCCGCGAGTCTTGATGCGATCGCAGGTTCCGACGAGTGCGCCACGATCGCCGAACCGTTGCTCCGCGCGACGGACGCCCTCGACGGCCTCGGCCGTCCCCTGTTCAGCGCGCTCCGCTCGCTCCCCGTGCCGCTATCGCCGGGTGGTCGACTGTGGCGGGCAGCCGAACTCGTTCGTGAGCATCGCGGTGATGGTCACCTCGCGGCGCTCGTAGCGGCAGGGCTCGATGCGGTGGAGGCCAACGTGCTCACCGAACGGTGGCTCGGATTCGGGCTGGGCGAGTACAGCGCGACGCGCGGGTTCGGGCCGGACGCGCTGGCGGGCGGGGTGAGCCGCCTGCAGGCGCGTGGCTGGATGGAGGACATCGACCTCACCGACTCGGGTCGCGCTGCTCGCGTGGCGATCGAAGCGGCAACTGATGAGAGCCAACAGGCGCTCGTCGATACCTGCGGCGATCATCTCGATCAGATCATCGGGCTGGCCGCCGACATCTCGACCCGGCTGTTGGACGCCCGTTCGTTTCCTGCGGACCCCCGCAAGCGAGCGGGTGGCTGAGGGGAACGTGTGCGGATGTGATCAGGCCTGACCCGGCTGATCCATCCCCGGGGTCCAGGCGGTGTCAAGCTCGATTCTCATCACGCGGGCGACCTGCTCGAGATCCGAGTCGGTAGTCAGCAGGCTGGCCCCGGACCGCAACGCCACTGCGGCGATCATGCAGTCGACCATACCCCTCGGGGTTACGCCGGAACGCCGGCATGCCCGGTAGATCCTCGTCGCCCCGTCGAAGTCGACCGGAGCGTCGAACCGCAGCAGTGTGAAGCGGTTCATGAGTCGGCGGAGATCTCGCTCCCGACGGTCATCTCGCGCCCCTGCGAGGACCTCCATGATGATGGGTTCGCTCACGGCGATGTCGTCGGTGGTGGCGATCAGCTCGGCCAGGCGGGTGTCTACGGGGCTCGCGGTTGCCCGATCGAACTCCACCCACGCCGAGGTGTCGACGAGGATCATTCCGTTGCGGGTCCGGTGTCGCGGGGCACGGTCGCGATCGCATGACTCCCGCGCATTGCCAACGCCTCGTCGCGCGTCATCGGCTGGCCGGCGAGATGCCGCAGCGCGAGGTCGACTGCGTCAGTCTTGGTGCGAACTCCGAAGCGATCCATGATCGCCTCGACGTAGTGGTCGTCGATCTCGATGTTGGTTCGAGTCCTGCTCATACACCAACTATACACGTTGGGTGTACGATAGGTGTAACGCACAGACCGGCGCATCTGGGACGGATCTGTTCCGGTATCCGGCACGCAGGCGGCACAGATTGCTCGAAGGCGACAGTCAGGCGGCGTCGATCGACCTGAGAACGTCGTCGACGCGGCGCGAGGCGGGCGGTTCGCCGGTGCGGGCCATCTCGGCGGCGAGGTCCTGCAGCGCACGGTTGGCCGGGGTCGGGACGCCGTGGAGCCGGCCGAGCAGCACGATCTCGCCGGTGAGGTGGTCGGTCTCGATCGTGCCGGTGCCGCGTTGCAGGCTCTGCCATGACGATCCTCCGGCGCGGCGTTGCTCGTCGCCGACGGGCTGGATCCTGAGTGCGTCGCTGCGTCGGGCCTGGTCGTCCTCGGCGCTCACCACCGTGATCCCCGCGGCGGCGAGCACGGCGCTGCCTTCGGCCTGGACCATCTCGTAGAGGCGTCCCCCGAATCCGGCGCGGCCGCACACCGCCTCGATCGCGTTGGCGAGGTTCATCAGCAGCTTGCGGTACTTCCAGCTCATGATGTCGTCACGCGGGATCGAGCCGAACGTGGCCGCTTCGAGCGTGGCGGTGAGTTGCACGCTCAGGTCGTCGACACCGTGCGGGTAGCGGCCGACGTCGAGGAGCCCGGAGCTCGGTGCGGTCCAGACCCGTACGACGCCGGGGGCGAGATGGTCGGCGGGGAGCATGACGCACATGCCGTACACGTTGGGAAACAGGCGCAGCGCCTGGCGTTCGTTCTCGACACCGTTCTGCATGCACACGATTGGCTGGTCGGTGACGCCGGCGGCCCGGAGGTCGTTCAGCACGCCGACCGTGTCCTGGCTCTTGACGCCGAGCATGAACACGTCGTCGTCGGCAACGTCGATTTCGCCGACCGATGTGGTGACGGGGAGTTCGACGGTCCGGGTGCCGCCGGGTGACTCGTAGCGCAGCCCCGACTCGCGCATCACCCGTGCGTGTTCGCCGCGGGCGACGGCCACGACCGGCGTACCCGCCATCGCGAGGTTGGCGGCGACGACCCCACCGACCGCTCCGGCACCGACGACGATGATCCGCATGAGGCGAGGCTATGGGATCGGTGGCTCTGGGATCGGCAGCTGAGGGTCGGTGGTTGCATCCAGGTCGGCGGCGAGTCGCGACGTGTCTAGGGTATGGAGATGACGCAATGGTCGATTCGTACGGTCGGGGTCGTTGTCGCAATTGCCCTCGTCCTGCCGGCCTGCGGCGGCGGGTCCGACGGTGCCTCGGGTGACAAACCATCGAACTCGGCTGAGGCCACCAGCGCCTCCGGTACCGGTGGGTCGGACAGCATCCCGAGCTTGGTGGAAGGCGGCGTTGTGACCGACGCCGCGCTCGCTGCCGTGTTCACCGCCGATGGGCAGGCGAACGTCGAGGTGCTGCAAGCGTTCGTGGCGGAGTTCTCGGAACTGCCGCTCGATCAGCAGGAGGCAGTCGCTGCTGATCTGGCACTGCGCACCGAGCTGGAGTTTGCGGCGATCTCGGGACTCGAGGCGGCCGCAGGTGGCCGCGACGCAACCGAAGCGGCGCTCATTGGCGCGATGTCGCAGGTGCGCGCCCAGAGCGACGCTGCAGCAGCCACGGTTGCCGCCCAGGAGCCAGAGGGGTTCCGTCGTCCGCTCGCGTCTCCTGACCCGGCTCCGAGTGGTGGAACTGTGGCGGCGATCGGTCTCTTTCTGGGTTACATGGCGCTCGCCACGTTCGGCAAGGTCGCCACCGAGGCGACCAACACGGCCAAGCCCGACTATGTCGAGGCTCGCGAGGGCGACGGCATGGCACTCGCGTTGAGTTTGGAGGAGGTCGACGTGGAGCTGAAGTTCAAGGGCGACCAAGACGGTGTCGACGTCGACTTCGTTGCCGGCGCGACGATCCATCCGTGCCCGGAACCGGACGGGACGTTCACGCTCGACGCGATGATCGACGTCAAAGCCAGCAAGGGTGGTGCCGGTCAGAACTCCAAGATTGAGCTGAAGATCAGCGGTACCGTCGACGACAACGCCGAACTCGCCAGTCAGAACATCGAGAATCACACGCAGTGGTCCGACTTCGGTGGCGGCAAGGGCCAGTTCGTCGACTTCACGATGTCGGGCCCGAACGGTGCCGGCGAGTTCGCGTTCAACCGGTCTGGCGGCACTGTGACCCAAGAGTTCGTGAACACGGCGGTAACGATGTCGGTATTGGTCGCAGTGATGATCAGCTACCAATTGCTCGACGCCGTGCAGACGGCTTGGAAGTCGGGGCGCTGTGTCGTGCTGAAGGTCACGCCGTCGGCGGGTCCCGAGGGGCTCACGCCGTCGGAAGTTGTCGAGGTGCTCGCCGAACCGCGCAGCAAGGTCGACGGGTCACCAACGGGTGGCAACGTGACCGCCACACTCAGCGGGGGTGGCGCGTCGGTCGAGCCGAACGGGTCGCCGGTTCCCGCCGACGCGAATTCGACGTACACCGCTCCTGACGAGCAGGACAAGACGGGCACGGTGTCGTACGAGTCACGATCGAAGCGTGGCGTCGGCAAGGCCTCCGTGACGTTCTCGACGTCGAAGCCGGCCGCTTACACGGTTGCGGGTGGGTTGGAGGATTGGCAGGTGAACCAGGTCGTGTGTGATCTCACGCAGCCCTTCACGCTCACGTCGCCTGGTGTCGGCGTTGCCGAATTCTCCGGTGGATTGAGCGGCACCTACAGCGCGACCGGGGTGTTCAACTTCCAGTACGCAGGCACCTATCAGATCACCCTCGAGAACGGGCTTGGTACACCAGGCACCATGATCGGGACCTCGGGTGGCTCGATCGCCGACCAGGCGGGGTCGGGAAGTGAGAACTACGTGCTCACCCCGACCACCTGCTGAGCAGCCGCAGTTGATCTGACCGGTCACGGCGCCGGTCGGCGACATGACCCGCCACTGGTGTGTCTCCGGCGGTGCGGTGTGGAACAAGAGCGGCGCGCTGCTGGTCGACGAATACGACGAGGCGATCCGGTTCTTCGTCGACGCGCTGGGCTTCGAGCTGGTCGAGGATTCCCCATCGACGACCAACGACGGTCGACCCAAGCGTTGGGTGGTGGTCAGGCCGCCCGATGCGGCGACGGGGCTCCTGCTCGC
>JANPCI010000228.1:0-8873 GCA_031430875.1 Actinomycetes bacterium
AGCGCTTCGATCTGCACCTTGAGGACGTGGGACTGGTAGTGCTGAGTGGTGTCGCGCCACTCCTCGTAGGTGTCGAAATCGCTCGGGGGAAAAAGCCGCTCGAAGGTCGAGCGCTCGTAGCCGTGTTCACGGGCCAGGCGATCCCAGTCGAGGTCGGGCCACTCGTTGATGAGTAACTCCTCGTCGATGAACGGCGCTGAGCGAGGTGGTGAGCCGGATCCGAACTCGCTGACGAATCGAACCATCCGCGGCAGCCGACGGGCGAAATCCGCGAGGTCACTGGCCTCACCGTGGTGCCACCCGAACCAGAGGTGGCTGTCGGTACCATCGAGGAGGGGAAGGTGGGGCAGGACACCCGAATGAGCGACCACGTGACGTGTGCTGTCGGCCTTTTCGAATGCCCGTTTGACCCACCGGTCGAGCACGCTGCGATTCCAGCTCGGGAGTTGGGCGGTTGCGATGGTGCGCACCTGACGCCTCCAGCCGGGCGGGCCGTCGTCGGGGTCGGTCCCGCCCGGATCATCGTGCGCGTTCCACATCGCGATCGACGGATGGTGTCCGAGCGAGTCGACCGCTGCACGGGCCTGTTCGATCGCCTGCGTGCGCACGGAGCGGGCGTGGCCCCACTGGAGCGGGAAATCCTGGAGGAGCAGCAGCCCGAGTTCGTCGGCAACGGCATACACCTCGCGATCGGCAATGTGGCCGTGCACACGAAGCGCGTTGAGGCCGAGTTCGACGGCCGCCTGGAGGTCGCCACGGACCCGCTCGGAGGTGGCATCTGCGGGCAGCTCGGTGACCGGGAGGTAGTTGGCCCCCTTGAGGAAGAGGCGCTCTCCGTTGACGGTGCACTGCCAGTTGTCCCACGTGATCTGGCGGAGTCCGGTTCGTCGACTGCGCCGGTCGCTCACCTCGTCGTCGATCACCACCTCGACGGCGACATCGACGAGTGGCTGCTCACCGAGCGCCCGCGGCCACCACAACGCCGGATCAGTGATGTCGATGTTCCACTCGATCTCGTTCTGGCCCGATGCGACGACGAGCAGCGACTCGTCACGGACGTCACCGCCGACGGAGGTGCGGATCGTCACGGCCGCTTCGCGGTCACTGTCGAGTCGAGCGGCGATGCGCAGATGGGCGCGTCGTTCATCAGCATCGCGGCACAGCACTCGAAGACGATCGATTCTGACCGGGCCCGTGTCGAAGCAGCGAACTGGCCTCCACAGCCCGCCTGGACTGGCCGTCGAGGTCGGTGACTGGAAGACACCGGTGATGTTGCGCCGACCCGTCGTCGACGTCTGCGGCGAACAGGTCACCTCGACGGCCAGAACGTGATCGTCGGCGAATCTCGACAGCGTGGTCACATCGAACGTGTGCGGGAAGAAATAGCCCTCGGGGTCGCCGAGGTAGGCGCCGTCGAGCCACACGTCGGCCTGGTAGAAGACGCCATCGAGGGTGATCCAGCGTCGCCGACCGTCGGGTGGCGGCGCGGCGGTGAACGCGTGTCGGTACATCACCGGGCCGTCGGTGGCGGCGAACTCGGCGGTGTTGCGCCAGTGGCCGGGGACCGGAATCGGCGTCCAGGTACTGTCGTCGGTGTCGAGGCCGATTCCGCTGCGTCGAACGTCGTCGTCGGCGACAGCCGCCAACCAGACGCCGGACAGTTCCATCGATCGGATGGTACTCAGCATCGTCGCGAGCGGCGTCGCCGCTCCGCAAAGCGCATTCGCAGTCGGAGCGCTAGGTTCGGGCCATGGCTGAAACGGCATTGGATCGACCGACTGATCACGCAGCAACGCTCGGTGAGTTGCGGGCGTCAGGGTGGGTGTCGCGGCCCGTCAAGCAGGAGGTGCGGGAGCACGCCATCGAGAAGGTCGCCGCCGGCGAGCCGTTGTTCGCAGGCGTGGCGGGCTACGAAGACACCGTGATGCCGCAGCTGGAGAACGCGCTGCTGGCGGGCCACGACGTGATCTTCCTCGGCGAGCGCGGGCAGGCAAAGACCCGCATGATCCGGTCGCTGACGGGCTTGCTCGATGAGTGGATGCCGATCGTTGCCGGCAGCGAGATCAACGACGATCCCTACTCACCCGTGTCGAAGCATGCCCGCGACCTCGTGGCCGAACTGGGCGACGACACGCCGATCCACTGGGTGCATCGCAGCGAACGCTTCGGCGAGAAGCTGGCGACGCCCGACACGTCAATCGCCGACCTCATCGGTGAAGTCGACCCGATCAAGGTGGCCGAGGGTCGATATCTCTCCGACGAGTTGACCCTGCACTACGGGCTCGTTCCGAGAACCAATCGGGGCATTTTCGCCATCAACGAACTTCCCGACCTTGCCGAGCGGATCCAGGTCGGGATGCTCAACGTGCTCGAGGAACGTGACATCCAGATCCGTGGCTACAAGATCCGCCTGCCGCTCGATGTGATGCTGCTGGCATCGGCCAACCCGGAGGACTACACCAACCGGGGCCGGATCATCACTCCGCTGAAGGACCGTTTCGGGAGCCAGATCCGCACCCACTACCCGCTCGAGGTGGCCACCGAGGTCGAGATCATGCGCCAGGAAGCGGCGCCGCTGAACATCACGACTGCGGCCGGCGACATCCAGGTCGATGTTCCCGACTACCTGGCCGACGTGGTGGCCACGTTCAGTCATCTTGCTCGCGCCAGCAATCACGTCAACCAGCGCTCCGGTGTGAGCGTTCGGCTCAGCGTTGCCAATTTCGAGGCGCTCGCGGCCAACGCACTGCGTCGCGGGCTGCGCGCCGGCGAGCGCCATGTGGTGGCGCGGGTCGACGACCTCGACGCGCTGGCCGCGAGCTCGATGGGCAAGATCGAGATCGAGTCGCTCGACGACGGCCGCGAGGGAGCGATCATGGAGAACCTCATCAAGGGTGCCGTGCTCAGCGTGTTCAAGGAGATTGTGCCGCCCGAGCAGACGCGGGCGGTCATCGGTGCCTTCGAAGACGGTGCCATTGCCCACACGGGCCCAGGTGTCACCACCGAAGATCTGGCTCGGCTGGTGGAGGAAGTCGATGCCTTGCGCACTCCGGTGGTGATCCTGACCGGCGGCGACGAATCACCCGCTGCGGTGGCCGCCGCCGTGGAGTTCGTTCTCGAAGGCCTGCATCTCAGCAAGCGTCTGAACAAAGACGCCAGTGGCGCCAGCGCCACCTACCGCGGCCGCACCTGAACCGTCACCGTGTGGCGGTTCAGGGGAGGTAGCGCTCGGCGGCGGGGGTGAGGTTGCGGTCGGGGTCGAGGAGGCCGGGCGGTGATTCGGGCGTCGAGATGGCGGGTTCGAGGAAGCACACGTCGACCCTCACGCCGTCGGTGATCGCGTCGTCGAGTGACGTGATCAGCTGTTCGACGATCAGCCCAGCAGCGTCGACGTCGTCGTGGCCAGGACAGAACCCTGTGATCAACACCGGTCCGTCGAAGTCGTCGGCCCCGTCGCGAATCGCCTGTCCCCACTGCGTCGAGGCCGTCTCGAGCTGGCGGTCGCCGATGGCTTCGTCGTGCTCCCATGGCGTCGGGAGCGAGAGACCGAGGTATGACGCACGCCCGGCGTACTCGTCGATCGAGGTCGTCTCCGACGACACCGATGCCACAACGGGGCAGGTTCCCTCGAGGATGCTCCAGGTGTCGCGCCATGGTTGCGTCGGCGCGCCACGAGGGATCTCGGCGAACGGCACCCACCCCGCCACGCCGTCGCCGAAGCGGTCGGCGACGCGCTCGACCCAGCGCGGCCACCACGTGGTGAACGTCTCGTCGTCGTCGAGGCCGCCGTCGTTGTCGAGCCAGCGGGGGATCGAGCCGTCGTGGAGCGTGGCCCAGACCCGCAGGCCGACCGCCTCGGCGGTCGCGAGCATCTGCTCGTAGCGCTCGGCCCAGTCGCCGTCGAGATCCGTCGGGCGAGGCTGCAGCCGCGCCCAGTCGAGCGTCAGCCGTACGTCGGTGATACCGACCTCGTGCAGGGCTGCGAGGTCGTCGGGCCACTGCGAGAGGAACCCGTTGCCGGCAGTGAGGCCGACGTCGGAGTTGTCGGCGAATCCGAGCGTGCTCGCCGTGGTCAATGCAGCGCCGCGCCGGAAGTGCATCAGTGGTGACTGCGAAACGATCAGATGAACGGACTGCGAGTCCAGAGATCGGACGTGTCGACACTTGCCGGCGCCGGAGTACCGACGAGTTCGACGACATCGATCGGCCCTGGGAATCCCCGCAGTTCGACCTCACCGAACGGCTCGGCGCGCACTCCCTCGGGAAGCCGCTCGAGCTGCATCGTCGGAATCAGCACTTCGACGCCCTTGGCGTGGTCGCACAGTCTGGCGGCCATGTTGACCGCCGAACCGATGTAGTCGTCACCCTCGAACAACAACGCATGTCCGGTCGCCAGGCCGGCGCGGATGGTGAGTGGAGCACATACATCGGTTGCCTGCTGCTCGAGGTCGAGAACGAACTCGACGGCATCTCGTTGCTCGACTGCCACGATCATGCAGCCGTCGCCGAGCCATTTGGCGATGCGTACACCGCGATCTGAGGCAACGGTGCGCACGATGCCTCGGAACGTGCTGAGGATGCGGCCCGCGGCGTCGTCGCCGAAGGCGGCTGTGTAGTTCGTGAATCCGGACAAGTCGACGAACACGAACGTGCGGGGGACACGCATGTCAATGATGTTATTGGCTCCGAACGGCGAAGGGGCGGACGACCCGTTAAGTTCCTTTCATGGCGCAGCGGTTCATGTACTCGCGGTGGGATGGAACACAGACCGGCTTCGAGTTCGACGCCGACGCCGCCTTCGACGAGCTGACCGACGAACTCCTCTACCACGGCGACGTCAACGCGGCGCTGCGTCGCATGATGCAAGAGGGCATGCGTGACCGCAACGGCGAGGAATTGCAGGGGATCCGTGAGCTGCTCGAGCGCCTTCGGCAAGAGCGTCAGCAGCGTCTGGAGAACTCCGACCTCGGCGGTGTCTACGACGAGATCAAGGCGCAGCTCGACGACATCATCGACGAGGAACGTCACGCCGTCGAGAATGCCCGCAACGACGCGCTCAACTCCGGCGATGAGCGACGAGCCCAGAATGCCCAGGCGGCTGCCGACGAGCGGAACATGCGTCTCGACCTCATGCCCGACGATTTCGCCGGCAAGGTCCGCGAGCTCGACTCGTACAACTTCGAGTCGAAAGAGGCCAAGCAGCGGTTCGAACAGCTCATGGACAAGCTGCGCGAGCAATTGATGCAGCAGATGGTCGACCAGATGTCGGGCGCGATGTCGAACATGAAGCCTGAGGACATGGCGCGCATAAAGGACATGATGGCGGCCCTCAACGAGATGCTCGAGAAGCATCAGCGGGGCGAGGACCCTGGCTTCGAACAATTCATGCAGGAGTACGGCGACTTCTTCCCCGAGAACCCCGAGACGGTCGAGGAGCTGCTCGAACAGATGGCCAAGCGCATGGCCGCCATGCAGGCGATGATGAACTCGATGACACCCGAGCAGCGGGCGCAGCTCCAGCAGCTGTCCGATCAGTTGATGGAGGACATGGATCTGCAGTGGCAGATGCAGCAGCTGTCGGGGAACCTCCAGCAGATGTTCCCGCAGCTGAACTGGAACGAGAGCTACGACTTCGAGGGCCAGGATCCCATGGGGTTCCAGCAGGCGATGCAGGCAATGCAGGACATGGGTGACCTCGACCAGCTCGAGAACCTGTTGCGCAATGCGTCGAGTCCCGGTGCGCTCGCCGAGGCCGACATGGATCGAGTGCGCGATCTGATGGGCGACGACGCCGCCCGGTCACTCGAGCGGCTGGCCGAACTCACCAAGATGCTGGAGGAGGCGGGCCTCATCGAACAGAAGGAAGGCCGCCTCGAGTTGACGCCGAAGGGGCTCCGCAAGATCGGCTCGAACGCGCTGCGCGACCTCTTTGCGAAGTTGGCCAAGGACACCGTTGGTCAGCACCAGACATCGAATCTCGGCCAGGGCCACGAGCGCACCTACGACACCAAGGCCTACGAGTACGGCGACCCGTTCCAACTCGACCTCAACCGGACGATCCGCAATGCAATCCGGCGCTCGGGCGGCGGCTCACCGGTTCAGCTCGACCCGTCCGACTTCGAGATCGAGCGGACGGAACACCTCACCCGATCATCGACCGTGCTCATGCTCGACTTGTCGCTGTCGATGCCGATGCGCGACAACTTCCTGCCGGCCAAGAAGGTCGCGATGGCGTTGCACAGTCTGATCACCTCACAGTTTCCGCGGGACTATTTCGGCATCGTCGGGTTCTCGGAGACTGCTCGGATCCTCACCGCTGAGCAACTCCCTGAAGTGTCGTGGGACTTCGTGTACGGCACGAACATGCAACACGGCTTCATCCTCGCCCGCAAGCTGCTCGCTCGCGAATCGGGCACCAAGCAGATCATCATGATCACCGACGGCGAGCCGACAGCGCACATCATGGACAACGGGATGCCGTTCTTCAACTATCCCCCGGTCCGCGAGACGGTCGAGGCCACGCTGCGTGAGGTCGTTCGCTGCACCAAGGAGCAGATCCGGATCAACACGTTCGGCCTCGGCGCCGACGGTTCGCTGCGAGCCTTCATCGAGCAGATGACGCAGATCAACCGAGGTCGAGCGTTCTTCACGACGCCGGAGCACCTCGGTGACTACGTGCTCGTGGACTACATGGAGGGCAAACGCGCCCTCGCCGCTCGCGGTCGCCGCGCCGGTTGATTCGCGCGTTGCGCGCGATTTCCTGAAATCCCCCCTTGCGAAATCGGCGTGTGCTATGGCAGAATGACGGCACTGTAATTACATCGCTGTCGATCATCCGTTTGGGGGCGGGTGATTACGCCCAACTTGTTGCCCACGGGCCTGCAGGAGGTCCTCATATGCAGTTCATCACCACATCCAGCATCACGGTCAGCGCCACTCCGGTGGAACCCGACCCCGATTGGCACGACTACGCCAACTGTCTGGGTGTCGATCCCGATCTGTTCTTCCCCGAACGAGGCGCGTCCACGCGTGAGGCCAAAGAGGTCTGTCGAGGATGCGAGGTGCGTCACGACTGCTTGGAGTTCGCGCTCCAGAACGGTGAGAAGTTCGGGATCTGGGGCGGATTGTCCGAGCGGGAACGCCGGCGTATCCGCCGCCAGCGTGCTCAGGTTGCCCGCAGCACCATCGGCGCCTGACGAATTCGCCGGGTGTTCCCCGGCGGCCGACTTCGTGAGGTAGCGTGGCGGCATGCCTGGTGGCCCCGAGTTGATCATCATCCTGGTTGTTGTCCTGGTGCTCTTCGGCGGCTCGCAGCTGCCCAAGCTCGCCAAGAACCTCGGCAAGGCGCAAAAGGAATTCAAAGACGGTATGGGCGAAGCGACCGCGACACCGGCCGACCAGTCCGCTGCGCAACCGTCAGCGACTCCACCGCCGTCTGCGGCGACGCCGCCGCCGCCTCCGCCACCGGCTTCACCGCAGCAGTAACGTCCGCGGTCGCTCAGCGGTGGTCGCCGCCGTGTGATCGCCTGGATGTGATCGGCGGGTGTGATCGCGACGACGTCAGACGTTCGCTTCGACTCGGCGGCGCTTGAGAATTCGCCGGCGCTCACGTTCGCTGCAGCCGCCCCACACGCCGTGGTCGATCCGCTCGTCGAGGGCGAACTCCAAGCACGTGTTGGCGACCGGGCAGTCGCGACAGATCTTGCGGGCGCGATCGACACCGACACCATCGCTCGGGAAGAACGTGGCCGGCGGATGCAACCGGCAGTTGCCCTCGGCCATCCATGCGGTGATCGAGTCGGGGTCGTGCGGGGCGTTGCCGAGCTCGGCCGGGCGTTCGACGCTCACGGTTGATGTGCCGGGTGATGTGCGCTTGCGGTTGATCATCGGGAAACCTTTCTCCGACCAGTTGACGGGGGGTCGTGGTCGTTGTGGGGGCTGTGGCGGGCGTTGTGTGTTTGACGTTGCGACTGAACGAGCGGTTCCCGGTTCGGGCGGATTTTCCTCGTACCGACGCAATGTTGCGATGTTGGAGCCAAATCGTAACGTATCCGTAATGCAAATGCCAGCACCGTTCGGGTGATCGCCGGTCCGGTAGCATCGTCGTCCATGACTGACCTCGCCGAGACCCAGGCCCCGCGCGCACACGCCCGCATCGTCTACCACGGGCCGGTAGCGCCGCACTGGGAGGTCTACGGAGACTGGGGCGACCGACAGGTGCTCGACGAGTTCCGTGCCCGCGTCTTGGCTCGGCTTGTTCTGCTTCCACGCGACGATCCGCAGTTCCGACGCAATCGTGAGCGCATCGTGCGCGACGCCGAGCGTGAACTCATCACCATCGAATGGGACCTCGGCTACGCCGAGGACATCTGAGCGGCCGCGAGCAACTCGCAGGTGGCGGTTTCGTGATGAACGACGAACGCTTCCTCAATCGAGAACTCAGCTGGCTGGCGTTCAACGACCGGGTCCTGCAACTCGCAGCCGAGCCCGGCATTGCCCTGCTGGAACGGGCGAAGTTCTGCGCGATCACGGCAACGAACCTCGACGAGTTCTTCCAGGTTCGTGTCGCCGCGCTCAAGGACCAGATCGAAGCGGGAATCGACCGGCCCTCACCCGATGGGCGCACACCGGCGCAGACGCTCGCCGAGGTCGGCAACACCATCCTCGAGCTCATCGATCGCATCGATTCGGTGTTCGTCGACCGGTTGGTGCCCGAGTTGCGTGAGGCGGGTGTCGACATCATCTCGTGGGCCGACGTCACCGACGACGAACTCGAGTTGCTCGACCTGTGGTTCGAAGAGCGCGTGTTCCCCGTCCTCACCCCGCTGGCGGTGGATCCGGGCCACCCGTTCCCATACATCTCCGACCTTGCG
>JANPCI010000229.1:0-7137 GCA_031430875.1 Actinomycetes bacterium
CGGAACCAGTCATGGGGGCAAGTGTGGCACGGGCGCCCGGTTAGCCTGCTGGTCGCACATGCTCGACCACGTCTTCACCGATGCCATCAGCGCCCTGCGTGACGCGTTCGAGGCGGCATTCCTCGAACGTCAGGCGTTCGAGGAGCACTTCCAGTCCGACGTACTGCTCGGCGATCTCACGTGGGAGACCAGCTACGGCCTGCCCGGTGAAGGCGAGCCGCCGAGGGTGGTGGCACACATCACCTTCGATTGGCCAGCGTGGAGCCAGGCGGCGTACCGCCAGTGGTATGTCGAGGCCGAACTCGAGCGTCGCCCGGCGATCGAGATGGAGATCGTGCTGCGCATCCAGCGCCTCGCGAAGCCCGTCGATCCGCAGATGCTGTTCAACGCCGTTCCCGAACAGAGCCCGCTGGTGGGCGACGACCGGATGGAACGCGCCGGGCTGACGTCGGAGATCGCGCATCCCGACACGGCGACCGATCCGCTCGACCTCGTCACCGAGTACGCAGCCGAGATCACCTTCGAGGGCCTGTACGAACTCGCCGAGGAGACCGTCGCCGATGGCACGAGCACCCTGCTCGACGAGCACTTCGGCGCACTCGGAGGCTGGGTCGCCGCGACGCTCGTCAAGCTCGGCGACCTCCCCCTCGCCTTCCTTCCCCCCGACGACAACGACTGACGCCACCCCATTCACCACCCGCAACCACCCCGAAATTCGGAGCAATCATTGCGCTCTGCGCAAGATGTGCTCCGAATTTCGGGGGTTTCGACGGGCGTGGGAGGATGTCGGGCATGGCTGACGACGTGGTGCTGTATGAGGTGTCGGAGCGGATCGCGACGATCACGATGAATCGTCCCGAGGCCCGCAATGCGCTGTCGAGCGAGGTCCTTGCGCTCCTGCCCGAACGGATGAAGCAGGCCGAGGCCGACCCCGACGTCGACGTGCTGATCCTGACCGGCACCGATCCGGCGTTCACCGCCGGACTCGACCTCAAGGAACTCGGCAGCAACGGCGCCAACCTCGGTGGCGGCACCGGCGCCGACGGCAGTCGCAATCGCGACGGCGTGCGTGGCCCTTTCCCGCGCCTGACCAAGCCCGTCATCGGCGCCGTCAATGGTGTGGCCGTCACAGGCGGCTTCGAACTCGCGCTCAACTGCGACTTCCTCGTCGCCAGCGAACACGCCAAGTTCGGTGACACGCACGCGAGAGTCGGCGTCATGCCCGGGTGGGGCCTGACCGTGCTGCTGCCGCAGGCCATCGGCGTGCGCCGCGCCCGCGAGATGAGCTACACCGGCAACTTCATGTTGGCCGACGAGGCGCTCGCCTTCGGGCTCGTGAACCACGTCGTGGCGCATGCCGACCTGCTGCCGTTCACCCGCCAACTCGCATTCGACATCATCGGCAACGACCAGCCCGGCGTTCGCCAGATCCGCGACACGTACTTCCAGGTGTCGACCGACGACGACCACTGGGAGATCGAGGCTCGCGACAGCCGTGCGTGGCGGCGCACCCAGTTCAGCCCGGAGGCGGTCGAAGCCCGCCGCGTCGCCATTCAAGCCCGCGGCCAACAGCAATAGTACTGCGACGACGATCACAAAAGGGGTCTGACCCCTGTTGTGATCAGATCTGGGCGCCGTCGGCCCGGAGGGCGTCGCGGATGGCTTGGGCGATGTCGATCGCGAGGATCTCGGCGCCGTTCTGGTTCAGGTGGAAGCCGTCGTCGGCGCGGACATCCTTGCCCTGGCCGTCGCGAGGATCGATGACGAACTCGGCCCACCCGCCGTCACGACCCGAGAACCGCTTCCACGTGTCGATGAAGATCACATCGGGCCGCTCGGCTGCGGCTGCCTTGGCCGCCCTGTCCTGGATGGCCATGCGGGCGGTGACCTCAGGGTTGTCGTCGTTGGGAATCCCGACCCAGATCACCGTGCGACCCTCAGCCAACAGCTGATCCATCACGGCGCCGGCGCGTTCGGTGTACTCCGCCACCCATTCGGCCTCGTTGGCCACCGGGTCACCGATGATGAACTCGCCAGTCTCGTCGGCGAGGCCTTGGGCGTCGTTGCCGCCGAACGTGGCCACCACGATGTCGGGGTCGACAGTTGGTAGCTGCGCGTCGATCTCCGCGGGCCAATCGAAGAAGTCAGGCCGGGCAAGCCCCGACGACACCTTGTAGTCGAGTTCGGTCGTCACGATGCCCGTGCCGTCGAGCAACGTCTGCAGGTAGGGGCCGAACGTGCCGGCGTCGCTGTCGCCGACGATGAACACCTTCGACGGATTGTCGGGTGACGGCGGCCCAGTTGACTCTGGCTCGGCGGGGACGGTGTCGGCCGCCACGGTGTCGGTCGAGTCAGGCGAATCAGTCGTCAGGGCAACGGTGACGGGAGTGCCATCGACGACCTCGGATCCGTCGGCATCGGCGACACCTTCGCTTCCACCCGTGATCGAACCGACCACACGGACCAGCCCAAAGCCCACCACGAGCACCACGATGAGCGCGGCAACTCGTCGCACCGCGTAACGCCGCCGACTGTGGCGGCGTCGAGGAGTTGGCTGGCTCGACACAGTGGCCTCCACGATACGGGCGCCGCACTCCGACCAAGCGGCACCTCGCCGCCCGCTCGCGTCGAGCAGTTCACACACCGGTCATAACCGGTGGTACCCACGCCCAGCTACCAGGGGGTAACCTCTCAGCACGTGAACACGACCACCGCCGACGGCGATGGGCGGGCATGTACCAACCAACAATCATCCTGAAGGGGAGAACATGATCAAGAGCAAGAAGCTGCTCGCTATCGGCATCATTGCTGCGCTCGGCCTGGCCGCGTGCGGCAGTGACGACGACGCCAGCTCATCGAGCGAGGCGCCCGCGGGCACCGACGCAACAACCGGCACCGATGCGCCTACGGGCACCGATGCGACGACCGAGGGAAGCGGCCTCATCTGCGAGGTCACCGACGTCGGCGGCGTCGACGACAAGGGCTTCAACCAACTGGCATACGAAGGTCTCCAGCGTGCCGCCGAAGAATTCGGCCTCACCGCTGAGGTCCTCGAGTCAGCCACTGACGCCGACTACGCGACCAACATCCAGAGCTTCATCGACAAGGACTGCGATCTGATCGTCACCGTGGGCTTCCTGCTCGGCGATGCAACCGCCGCTGCCGCCGCCGACAATCCGGACCAGCAGTTCGCCATCATCGACTACGGCTACGAAACCCCGATCCCGAACGTCAAGACGCTCAACTTCAACACCGCTGAGCCGTCGTTCGTCGCTGGGTACCTGTCGGCCGGCATGACAGAGTCGGGCACGGTCGCCACATTCGGCGGCGTCGAGATCCCGCCGGTCACCGTGTTCATGGAGGGCTACAACAACGGCGTCACCTACTACAACCAAGAGGCCGGCACCGACGTCAAGGTCCTCGGTTGGGATGGAACCACCGGTACCTTCGCCGGCAACTTCGAGAACCTCGACGACGGCAAGAGCATCGCCTCGAGCTTCGCCGATGAAGGCGCCGACATCATCTTCCCGGTCGCCGGTCCGGTCGGCCTCGGTTCCTCGGCGTTCGCCAAGGAGACAGGCGGCATCCGGATCATCGGTGTCGACAACGACCTGTTCGTCAGCAACCCGACCGAAGGTGAGGTCTACCTCACTTCGGTGCTGAAGAAGATCGACGAGTCAGTGTTCGCTGCTGTCGAGTCGATCGTCGTCAACGGCGAGAACGGCGGCGAGTACGTCGGCACGCTGGAGAACGGCGGAGTCGGCATTGCCCCCTACCACGACCAGGAAGCCGACGTTCCGGCCGAACTGGCCGCCGCTGTTGACGCACTGATCGCAGCGATCATCGCCGGCGACGTCACCGTCAGCTGAACCAACAATCGCAACCGGCCTCAGCGCCGGCTGCGCGTTCGACGGGGGATCCTTCGGGATCCCCCGTTTGCGTTTACGGAATCATTCACACGACGCGACTAACGTCGCCCCGGCATGGAGCTGGAACTGCGGGGCATCACGAAACGCTTCCCGGGCGTCGTCGCCAATGACGACGTCAACCTCACGATCAGAACAGGCGAGGTACTCGCGCTGGTCGGCGAGAACGGCGCCGGCAAGTCCACCCTCATGAACATCCTCTATGGGCTGTACCACGCCGACGAAGGCGACATCACGATCGACGGAGTCACACAGCGGTTCGAGTCGCCCGGAGACGCCATCGCCGCTGGGATCGGCATGGTGCATCAACACTTCATGCTCGTCCCGGTGTTCACGGTGGCCGAGAACGTCGTGTTGGGGATCGAACCCACGGGATTCCTCGGCAAGCTCCAGCGAGGCACCGCAAACCGCCAGGTCGAGGAGTTCTCCGAGCGCTACGGGCTCGGCCTCGACCCCGAGGCCATGGTCGGCGACCTACCGGTCGGCATCCAGCAACGAGTCGAGATTCTCAAGGTGCTTTTTCGCGAGGCCAAGATCGTGGTGTTCGACGAGCCCACCGCGGTCTTGACGCCCCAGGAGATCGTCGAGTTCTTCAAGATCGTCGAGTCGCTCAAGGAGTCCGGACGCGGCATCGTGTTCATCACGCACAAGCTCAAGGAGGCACTCCACGTCGCCGATCGAATCGCCGTACTTCGGCGAGGAAAGACGGTTGGCGAAGCGGATCCGAAGGACATCGACGAGCTGTCACTCGCCGAGATGATGGTGGGACGAGCGGTCCAACTCACCGTCGACAAGGCGCCGGCCCAGCCCGGCGACACAACGCTGGCCATCAAGGATCTTCATGTGATCGGCACCGACGGCCGGACCCAGGTCGACCACATCTCGCTCGACGTGCGCGCCGGCGAGATCGTCGGGGTCGCCGGCGTGCAGGGCAACGGACAGTCCGAACTCGTCGAAGCGCTCACCGGTCTGCGGATGCCGATCAGTGGCACGGTGACCGTCGCCGGTGTCGACATCACCGACGCCGGCCCACGGGAAGTTCACGATGCAGACGTCGGCCACATTCCAGAGGATCGCCAGCGCGAGGGCCTCGTGGGTGCGTTCAGTGTGGCCGAGAACATGGTGCTCACCGACTACCACTCGGAGCCGTTCAGCAGCTCGTACCGCATGCACTGGCCGGTGGCCTACGCCAAGGCCGAGGAGCTCGTCGAACAGTACGACGTGCGCACCCCATCGATCGCTGCTGCCGCCGGAACACTGTCGGGCGGCAACCAGCAGAAAGTGATCGTCGCGCGTGAGCTCAGCCGCGACCTCAAGCTCCTCATTGCATCACAACCGACCCGAGGTGTCGACGTGGGATCGATCGAGTACATCCACGCCCAGATCGTGAAAGAACGTGACGCAGGCGTGGCGGTGCTCCTCGTCAGTACCGAGCTCGACGAGGTCATGGCGCTTGCTGATCGAGTGGTGGTCATGTTCCGCGGAAGAATCGTCGCCAATCTCGCCCGGGGCGACACCAATCACTCCGAAGTCGGCCTGTACATGGCGGGCGCCAAGGAACAGGAGCCGGCATGACTGAACTGTCGTCGCAGACTGACCCCGTTGTTGCGCCCAACGCCGACCGACCGAACGCGTTCCGACGGTTCGTCAACCAGATCGACACGACCAACGCAGTTGTGCTCCCGGTGCTCGCATTCCTCAGCGCGTTGATCGTCGGCACGGTCGTGATTGCGCTGTCCGACATCGACCAGCTGCGCGATGGCGATATCGGGGGCATCATCTCCACGATCATCGATGCCTACGTTGCGCTCATCCAGGGAGCCTTCCTCTCGCTCAACGGGTTCAACGAGACGTTGGTTGCGATGACGCCGTTGCTGCTGGCCGGGTTGGCCGTCGCCATCACCTTCCGCGCGGGGCTGTTCAACATCGGCGGCACCGGCCAGATGCTCATGGGTGGCATGGGCGCGGTCTTCGTGGGCTTCACGATGTCGGGCCCCGGAATCATCCAGGTGCCTCTCGCCGTGCTCGCCGGAATGACGTGCGGGATCCTGTACGGCATCATTCCCGGCGTTCTCAAGGCACGAGCGAAGGTCCACGAGGTGATCTCGACGATCATGCTCAACGCCATCGCCGCATCGTTCGTGCTGTGGCTGCTGAAGACGGACACCTTCCGTCGCGAAGGCCGCCAGGACCCGATTTCCAAGCTGGTGAATCCCCAGGGCCGTCTGCCCACGCTGTTCGGATTCCTCGATCGGCCAGAACTGCGAGCCCACCTGGGCATCGTGATTGCGCTGAGCGCGGCGGTGTTCTTCTGGTGGCTGCTGGAGCGGACGACGCTCGGCTTCGAGATCCGCGCCCAGGGCGCCAACCCCGACGCGGCCCGCTATGCAGGGATGCGGCCCGGCCACCTGATCATCACCTCGTTCGCCATCGCCGGCGCATTCGCCGGGCTCGCCGGAGCGAGCGAGGTACTCGGAACGCAGGGGCGGGCGACGCAAAGCTTTGCCGGCAGCATCGGCTTCGATGCCATCGCAGTTGCGCTGCTCGGCCGATCGACCCCGATCGGGACGGTGCTTGCTGCGTTCCTCTTCGGAGCACTGCAGGCCGGGGGCCAAAAGATGCAGGTCGAGACCGGCGTTCCCGTCGACCTCGTCCTCATCCTGCGAGCGCTCATCGTGCTCTTCATCGCTGCGCCCCAGCTGATGCGGGCAATCTGGCGGGTCAAGGCCGAGGGCGCTGCAGCCGCACCATCGTTCGGAGGGTGGGGATCGTGAGCGCACCAGTTGACGATTTCGGCATCGCCGGCAGTAGCGGCCGCCCGGGCGAGGACCTGTATCTCGGGTTCCTCCAGGCGACGACGCGCCCACCCGAGGAGGCCAAGCGCGCGCGGAACATCGGGATCGTCTATTTCATTGCAGCCGCCGTGACCATGGTGGTGTTTGCCCGTGGCGAAGGAGGCACGTCCACCTTCGGCCTCGGCGACGACTCGAGTTTCGGGGTTGCGGGGGTGCCACTGGCGTGGATCTGCGCCGTGTCACTTGCCGTCATGGGCGGTGTGCAAATCATGCGCAGCAGCACGGGCGGTTGGTTCAACGCCGTCCTCGCCGCCGGCGGCATGCTGTTCGTTTTCACCTTCATGGCCTGGGCTGCCGCTGGCACCCAGTTCTCACTCACCGGCACGCTCCACGATGCCATCAAGGCGGCGACGCCG
>JANPCI010000230.1:0-4658 GCA_031430875.1 Actinomycetes bacterium
TCGGGGTGTTGTTCCGCTGCGGGTCCCACGGACCGCCGCTGGACTTCCCGGTGACCAGCACGAGTGTGGGGCTCAAGATGGTGGTGACACCGGTGCCCTGAGCGCTGATGTGTTGTGCCGACGTGCCGAACCAGGGCGCAAACCTGAGGTCGATCTTGAACGCCCAGTCATACGCCGTCGAGCTGATGCCGGTGACGGCGACCTCGGTGCACACCTTCGTGGCGGTGGGCTGATCCCACACGACAGCCGAGATCACCGTCTCGGGGTTGGCCGAGCTGATGCCACCGGAGGTGACACTCGGCGGAGGGGGTTGCGTCGTGGTGGTCGTGGTTGTCGACGTGGTGGTTGTCGTCGTCGTGGTTGTCGTGGTCGTCGTGGTTGTCGTGGTGGCCTGACAGACGGCCTGCGGTGTGGATGCCGTGCCGACGAAGGTGTTGGTCCACGCGCCCGCGGGCACGGCGGCAACGCCGCTGGTGCCGTTGGGGATCTCGTAGACCTGCGAGGCCCCGCCGGCAATCGTGTGCGGGCCCGAGATCAGGGTGCCACCGGCCTGCAGGGTGAAGGCGAGGGTTGCCGTGCTGTCGTTGTTCACCCGCAGCGTGTAGGTGTTCTGGTTCTTGCACACCGCCGTCACGCGCACCGATGCAAGGACCTTGGGAACGCTGGTCGTCGTCGTGGTGGTCGTCGTGCTCGTCGTGGTCGTCGTGCTGGTGGTCGCACCTGTCACCTTGAGCGCGAAGTCGACCGAGTCGGTCCACGATGCCGCCGTCGCTTGGATGCCGGCTGCCGTGGCGACGAGGCCGATGATGATCGCGAGTGTCGCCGTCGCGCGAACCCGACGCCGGTCGAGGAGATACGCCGACGTGCCACCCCTCCCGGTTGTCAGGCGCCGCACCAGGCGGAGCCACGCCATGCGGAGCCCGAGCAGGTGGAGTCGCAGCATCCGTCGCCTCATGGCGTCGCCCCTCGCCGGTGGCGTGCGCCCAGCCTGGTGGCGAGCGCGGCGACGATCACGCCGACCACACCGATCCCGGCGACCGCGATCAACGTGTCTGGCTTCGCGAGACCGCTCGACTTCGCCTCGGTCAGCTGCAGCTGCCCGGCGATCGTGGTGGTGGTGCCAGGGGCGAGATCAGGCGACAGCGTGGCCGACACCCGGAGGGTGTAGAGGCCTGCCTCGATACGTTCTCCGGCTGTGAGTCGGCGACAAGTCGCCCCTCGGCAGAGTTCGAAGGTGACGTCGACGTCACCGTCTCCCGACGTGCTGGCTGCAGAGGCCCTGCGAACCGTCGAGGGCACCGGGACGTCGAGCGACGAGGTTCGGGTCTGCGCAACACCCGGCACGAGCGCGGCGAAGTCGAGGTCGAGGTTCACCGGTTCGGCGACGGCGGTGCTCGTGGGCATGCCGACGAACGCGAGCACGAGCGCGCCGAAGGCCACCACGCACAACAGTGCGGCAGTGGCCTTGGATGCGGCGGAGCTCATTGCGGTACCGATTCCCCTATCCGGTGGAGACGAGTTCGCGCTCGTCGTTCAGTGACCGGCGCGGGAGGTCGACGCCGAGGTGGTCGTCGTCCGGCCAGACGACATCCCATTCATCGCCCCGCTCGCCGGCTGCCGGTTCGTCGAGGTGTGCGACATCCACCCCGAGCGCGGCGAGGGCGATGTCCAACTCGTCGAGCGCCGTGGGTTGCGCCGCCGGTGCGTCATCGTCGAGCCAGGGGTCGACCGACTCGTGGTCGGAGTGGTCGGAGTGGTCGGGATCGAGGAGGTTGTCGCCGCGGACCCGTTGGCGTTGTGGTTCGTCGAGCAACGACATGCCGAGGAGTGCGAAGAGCGCGAGAAGTATCGGGAGGGCGACGCTCGGATCCATGAGCTTCGACACGACGGCGCCGCCGCCGGGCACCTGCAGCGCCGGTTGAAGGACCTTGTCGCCGACGACGTATGGCTCGACGTCTTCCTCGGGGTTGGCGTCGCCCTTCATCCGGATCTCCCATGTGTCACCCGCAGGGGTGATGGAGACGATTCGGTGGGTGACGACCTTGTCGGTGACGCTGCTCGACAGCGAGACCACGTCGCCGACTTCGAGATCGGCGGTCGGGACCCATCGGTCGATGAGCAGGTCGCCGGTGTCGATGCCCGGTTCCATCGAACCGGAGATCACGATGAGCGGTTGGATCCACCCGAGCTGTCCACCGATCCAGACGGTGCCGGCTATCACGCCGAGGAAAGCACCGACCCAGAGGGCGACGTTTCCGAGAAGTCGAATGATGCGCACGGCGGGCTCGCAGTCGGTGGGGGAACGGAGCCTCAGGGTGGTGCCGATCGGGCACCACCCTGAAGCGCTGAATTACTTGCTGAGACTCAGGATTGGCCCTGGATCTGAACCATCACGGTGCCGGACTCACCCTGCTTCTGCGTACCGGTCCAGTTGCCTCCGGTTACGAAGACCTCGACGGTTGCTTCCTCACCGGGCACGAGCACGCCGTTGGGGAACTGTGCGAATCCGCCGATGAACTCCGAGTAGCTACCGAACGTGACCAACGCCGGATCGGGCGTGGCGAAGAGCAGACCCGTCTGGGTTGACGTCGGCGGCGCGAGGGTGATGTTGATGTTGCCGGCGTTACGCACGCGGACGGTGTAGCTGTCGGCGATGTTCGGTCCGATTGCGTCGATTGCGTCAGCGGGGAGCAGGATCGCCACGCCGGGGAGGTTGGTGTCAGCTGCTTCCCAGCCGAGTGTCGACGGGTTGTAGCCCTCGAGTTCGAAGGTCGCCGCTTTGGATGGAGTGGCGAAGAACACGCTGTCGGACCATGCGGCCGACGTGAGGGCGGCGCCTACGCCGAGGACGGCGACGCCGGCCAGGGCGAACTTGGTGATCTTGCGCCGACGTCCGGAGGTCTCGAACTCGGTGTCGTTCTGGGGGGTGAGGGTCATTGCCATGTTGACGATCCTTTCTGTGGACGGATCGGCACAGCGCCGCCCCGTGTCGCCCGCTGTCGTCGCAGCGCCACACCGTCTTTCGGTCGCCTCGACCCGTTACTTGAGCAGAACGTGATCTTCCGACCCGTGCCCGGCGCGGCCGATCTCGCCGCCGGGAGCCGTTTCCGCGCGCGGCGCGGTTGTACTCACCAATGGCGAGGACGTGACCCTCGGTCTCGATGACAAAGTCGACTTCGTGGCGCCCTCCGGCGGTGCGCAGGTGGTGTACGTCGGCTCCCGATGATTGTGCGTAGCTTCGGATCGACCGGGCGACCAACGATTCGAACAAGTTGTCGAGCATGGTGCCGTCATTGGCAACGACGATGCTGCCGGTGTCGTCGGTGAGGAGGTGTCGGCGGGTGCCTCGCAGCAGCCTCACGCGAGCGCGGGATCGGCGAGGTGGTGTTTGGCCGCCGAGCCGAGGCGATCGAAGTGGTGGCGGCTGGGAACCCAGGCGTCATCGAGAAGATCGGTCCCGACCCGCTCGCGGAGCCAGCGCGGGTCGCGGTCTAGCGAACGCTTGTCGGGTTTAGAGGTGTCGCGGTCAGATCTCGGGGTCGCGGGCGGGGAAGACGCCGTATTGGCGGGCGGCGATCATGGCCACGAGCAGTGCCTGCGCAAACGCTTGGGGATCGGAACGGGAATCAATCGACAGCTCGAGGTTCTGTTTCGGACTGATTCCGCGCCAGGCGATCGGGTGGCCGTGGTGTGCTGCGAGTCGACCGATGATGAAGCGTTGTGTGCGCCCGTTGCCTTCTCGGAACGGATGTGTCTCGTTCATGTCCGACAACCGCACCGACAACGGTTCTGCCAGAGCGTCAGCGCCCGGACGGTCGAGGCGTGCGATCTGCTGCATTTGCATTGCACAGAACTCTGCAGCGGTGCGTAGATGCGAGACCGGATGGAACGCATGGGTGCCCTTGGTGATGTTCACGGTCCTGAACTCGCCCGCCCAGCTGTAGACGTCACCGAAGAGGTGGCGGTGCCCGGATCGCCAGCTGTCGACTGTGGTGGGGGTACGTCGATTCGGTCGTCCAGTTGACGGAGTCGGACGGCGACGATGGCTGCTTCCTCGATGGCGAGGTGGCGGGCGTCGATGATCTCCAACAGATTGCGGAGGCAGCCATGCTCGGCGTCGAGGTACGGATCGACGAAGTCGGTCACACGCGTGATTGGTGTGACCGAAGGCGTGTGACGCGCTCTTCGACGATCTCGTCAGCGGACCGCTCTCTTCGTTCGATCTTGTCGAGGTCGTCGATGACCGACTCGTCGAGGGTGACGCCTTCCATCGCCGTCGTGGCGATGATGTTGTCGATCTCGAGGCTGTGACCCATCAGGAGACATGGTACCCGATGGCGTGGTTGGTGCTGTTGCGTAGCCTGGGGGGCCAGTGACACCGGAGGTCGCTGCCCCTCGAGCAGCTGGGTCGGACGGGATTTCCTGCTGCACGATCGTTGTCGGACGCATCACTCTTCCTCGATGGGTACGCGGCGCTTGTCGCTCAGCGCGCCCGTGACGAGGGCCGGGATGCCTCGCGGCTGCTCACGACGTTGCGGGTGCTGGCGATCTTGGAGGCCCAGGCGGTACCGGATCAGCGGATCTGGGAGGCGGCCGACATCAACAAGGCGACGTGGAAGGCCTACGACGATCTCTTGGCCCGAACCCACGTGACTGCG
>JANPCI010000231.1:0-2344 GCA_031430875.1 Actinomycetes bacterium
GTTCTCCAACACCCACTCGCCGCCGGACGCCGGGCCAGCCGCAACACCGGCATTGTTGCAGAGCACATGCACACGTCCGAACGCGTCGATGGCGGCGTCTCGAAGGCGATCGACCGCGGCGCCGTCGGTGACATCCGTTGGCACGCCGATCGCCTGGGCTCCCGTTGCACGAATGGCGGAAACGGCGTCATCGAGCTTGGGCTCCTCTACGTCGGCGAGCACCACGTTCATGCCGGCGCGGGCGAAGCGCTCGGCGAAGGCTTTGCCCATCCCCGACCCGGCACCGGTGACAACTGCGGTCTTCCCTGCGAGGCTCTGCATGGGCGGACGCTAACGCGAACGTGCGTGGTCCGTGGACGACGGAGCGCGACGTCACTAGGGTCCGACCCAGACCTGGAACGGGGGACGGATGAGGAAGCTCGACATCGCGATCGTCGGTGGGTCGATTGCCGGTTGCTCGGCTGCGATCCTGCTCACGCGGGCGGGGCACGACGTGCACGTCTACGAGCGCTCGCAAGGTGGGCTGGTCGGTCGCGGTGGTGGGATCGGTACGCCGCGATCGGTTCTCGACTCACTCATGGAGCAGGACATCGTCGATGACGACTTGCCACATCTGAACCCGCCGTTGGTTCCCCTACTGGTCCGAACGGCGGCGGCACCGCGGCAGGGGCACAGCACCTGGCAGATGCCCGGTGGCCTGGCGGTGTTCCACTGGACCTCGCTGTGGCGTTCGCTGCGTCGCCGGGTACCCGACGATCGGTACCACCAGGCGGCGCATGTCGTCGACGCCGTCGATGCGTCAACCGGCCGCGTCGAGCTGACGTTCAACGACGGATCGACCACCGACGCCGACCTCGTCGTGTGGACCGACGGCTACCAGTCGCTCGGACGACAACTCATGTTCCCAGACGTCGAGCTGAGCTACCGCGGCTACATGCTGTGGCGAGGGCTGCTGCCGGAGCAGCAGATGGAGTCCGTCGGGGTGCTCGAGTCGTCGTTGGTCAGGATGTTCTATCCGACCATGCCCGGCAACATGGTGGCGTACCTCGTACCGGGCGAGGACGGTTCCTCGGTGGCAGGCGAGCGCGTGGTCAACTGGGCGGCGTACATCGCGCTGGCCGAGGAAGACCTCGCCTCGTTCATGGTCGATCGATCGGGAATGCCGCGCATGGGCACCATCCCTCCGGGTGCATTGCGATCCGACGAGGAGGACCGGTTGAAGAAGCTGATGGCCGCCGAGCTCCCCGACGTCTACTCCGACATGGTGGCGAGGACGACGAACACCTCCGTGCAGCTCATCTATACGGCGCGGGTGCCCGGCTACCACCGAGGACGCATGTGCCTTGCCGGCGATGCTGGCAGTGTCGCCCAACCGTTCACCGGTTCGGGCGTGTTCAAGGGCTACAACAACGTGAGCGGCCTGCTCGACAGCCTCGAGCGCCACGACGACCTTGATGCGGCGCTCGGCGAGTGGGGGCCGTCACAGGTCCGGCTCGCCGACGGACTGCTGGCACTCGGTGAGCAGATGGAGGACGCCTTCATCTGGAACCCGCTCGACCTCGCCGAGTCAGACGCCGAGGCGACCGAAGCATGGTGGAAAGATGCCTTCACCTTCCCGGAGGGCTTCAGCCTCGAAGCAACCGACAATCGCAAGACGTAGCCGGGGTCGGGCGAGCCGCGACCCCGGCAAACGTCACATTTGACCCGGCACAGTGTGACGGTTCAGGAGGGGAGGGCGGAGTCGTCGACCCAGCTGCCGTGGAAACCGAACGGCACTCGCTGGGGGAGATGGACCCTCGCAACCGGATCGGAGCCGGGCGCTGACGCATCGAGAATGACGAGGTCGGACGAGTCCGTGGCGGCGTCGTAGACGAAGCCCATGGCCCAGCCCTCGTCCTCGCCGGCCGCGTCGTCGTCCTGGACGAAGACGAATTCGGCCGGGAACGAAGTCGGTCCGAGGTCGTAGCTCGCCTTCGTGCCCGACGTGAGATCCCACTTGACAACGACTCCGGCATCGAGGAGCACGCCCCCATTGGCGGCATCGCGTGGAGCTGTCCCCCAGCCATAGCGGTTCTGCAGACCGACGACACGGTCGTCGACGCGCGGAAATGCACTCGGCACGTCGTCGAGCTGCTGTTCGTTGACCGCACCGGAGACCATGTCGAAGGTCCAGCGGTGCAGGTACGGGGGAGTGCCCTGCTCCATCGAGCCCCGCCACATCGAGTCGTGACGGCTGACGTCGCAGATGACCTTGTCACCGTCGACGAATGCGTTCAAGGGGTGGAACACGTAGCACGGGTCGACCTCGAACCAGCGAATGTCGGCGTTGGTGCCCATCCGCGGC
>JANPCI010000232.1:0-3902 GCA_031430875.1 Actinomycetes bacterium
CGCAGTCATCCTCCCGTCGCTCGACGCGTGTCTCGAGCGTGTGCGAAGCCGCGTCGCCCACGGCTTCAGCGATCCGCAAGCGGCAGCATCGATGCACCGACAGTTCGCCGCCAGCGACATCGACCACCGCCACGTGATCGCCGACGACGCTGCATCACCGTCGGACATGGTTGCGCTCATCGGCGATCGCCGGCGTCACGGGCTGCTCGGCGTGCAGATCCGGTGATCCCAGCCTGCGTGGCGAAGGTCTCGGCGGAGTGAGTTTCGGATGCCGGCACGGATTCCGCCGAGAGTTACCGGGCGATGCGGTCAGCGGTCTTGCCAGGTCGACACGCAGACCTCGTTGCCGTCGGCATCGGCGAGCACCCACCACGATCGGGCGTACTTGTCGGTGACCAGCGTGCCGCCGGCGGTGAGTGCCGCTTCGACGCGACCTTCGGCGACGTCGTGCGGCACCATCACATCGATATGGATGCGGTTGCGCTGGGTGCGCGGTTCCGTCATCAGCTGGAACCACACCGACGGGCCGACTCCCATCGGGTCGACGAGGTATCCGCCGTGGTCGTGATAGCCGAGGACGGCCGCCCAGAACGGTCGGATGCGGTCGGCGTCGAGCGTGTCGATCCCGAACTCCATCGCCCGGGTGCTCGCGGGATCCGACGACGCGCTGGCCTCGGCGGCTGCAGCCGAGATCGCCTTGGCAACGTCGATGTCGAGCGTGGTCAGACCGCCAGTCGCATGCGTGGTCAGTGCGACATGGACGCGACCGGGATAGCGGAGCTCCACGTCGGGATGGTGGACGTGCGCTTCGGCGATCTCCGCGATCGTCTTCACCAGGTTGGCACCGGCGAGGTAATCCGGTGCGGTGAAGGTGGCGTGGATCGAATCGAGAACGACCCGCCAGTCGTCGAGGCCGTCGAGTTCGCCGAACTCCTCCGGGGTGACATCGATGTACTCCATCTGCAAAGTCAACCACGCCGGCAACGGCGGGCGAGCAGCCGGTCTTTCCGGACCCGACCCCAACAGACCGGCCCGGTCTTTCGGGGTCTGACCCCGAAAGACCGGCTGTTACACCCGATCTCTAGAGTGGACGGAACATGACTGACGACGAGCTGTTCGCCGACATCCCGCACCCGGCCGACCGGGCTGATGAGGGACCGTTCGGTGATGTGGATCGTGGCCCGTCACCGTTCGACCCCTCTCCCTTCGCACAGGGACTCAACCCCGACCAGCTCGATGCTGTGGTCCACGAGTCCGGCCCGCTGCTCGTCATCGCCGGAGCCGGATCGGGTAAGACCCGCGTGCTCACGCATCGCATTGCCCACCTCATCCACATGGGCGTGCATCCCTCGAAGATCCTGGCGATCACCTTCACGAACAAGGCGGCGGCCGAGATGCGCGAGCGCGTCGGCGCGCTCGTCGGCCCGGTCGTCAAGACCATGTGGGTATCCACCTTCCACTCCGCCTGTGTGCGCATCCTGCGCGCCAACGGCGACCTGCTCGGCTATCCCCGCCAGTTCTCGATCTACGACGCCGCCGACTCCAACCGCCTCACCGGTTACGTCATCCGCGACCTCGGCCTCGATGCAAAGCGCTTCACGCCTCGTGGCGTGCACGGCATCATCAGCCTTTGGAAGAACGAACTCGTCGATCCCGAAGAAGCGCAGCGCCGGGCCCAGAACATCTTCGACCGCAAGCATGCTGACGTCTACGCCGAGTACCAGGCCCGCCTCCTCAAGGCGGGAGCGATGGACTTCGACGACCTCCTGACCAACACGGTCAAGCTGTTCCGCGAACATCCCGACGTCCTCCAGCACTACCGCCAGCGCTTCGAGCACATCCTCGTCGACGAGTACCAGGACACCAATCGGGCTCAGAACGAAATGGTCCTCCTCCTCGCCGACGGCCACCGCAACGTCTGCGTCGTCGGCGACACCGACCAGTGCCTGCCGCCGGGAACGCTCGTCGACGGGCCGGACGGCTCGAAGCCGATCGAACAGGTGGTGATCGGTGACATCGTGTGGGGCGCCGGTGGCCGTCGACACCGGCAGGCGGGCACGGTCGAGCACGTTCACGAGGGACGCTACGACGGCCATCTTGTCGAGATCACCATCGACGGTCGTCGGCTGACGGCGACGCCACATCACCTCGTGCCCGCCCGGCTCGTACCGCAGCATGACCAGTGGCTGGTCTACCTCATGTTTCGCGCCGATCGCGGCTGGCGTGTCGGTCGCACGGTCGGTGCCCGCCCGCCCCGTACCGGCAAGCTCCAGCACGGCTTGGTCGTGCGGACCAATCAGGAGCATGCCGACGCCGCGTGGATCCTGAAGGCGTGTGCGTCGATGGCAGAGGCCGCCTACTTCGAGTCGTTCTTCGCGGCCGAGTACGGGCTTCCGACGGCGTGCTTCCACGATGCTGGACGCGCACTGGCGATGAACGATGTTTGGCTGCAGCGGCTGTACCGCTCGATCGACACCGACTCTCGAGCCAAGCTCCTGATGGAGGACCGGTTGCTCCATCGCGACTTCCCCCACCATCGCCCGCAGAACGGGGCGCGCCGTTCGTCGATCAACCTCACGATGTTCTCCGACTGCCGAACCCAGGTCGGCTACCACCGGGTGCAGTGGTCGTCGAACCGAGCCGAGATCGCCGCTGCGCTGCGTGATGTTGGGGTCGCGCTTCGATCGAGCAAACACCGGTCGCTGCGTTACGAGACATCGTGGAAGAGCTATCGCCAGGCGCTCGCCGACGCCAAGCGGGTCGCGTCAATCGGTGGGCTCGAAGTGCGCCGCCGTCTCGCCCACGACGGAACCACCTACGACCTGATCCCGATCTCGCACGTCCACCCCGGCATGGAGATGCTCGTGCGTGACGGCAACGACTGGGCCGCTGCACCGGTCGGCTCCGTGGAGTTCGTGCCCTACAGCGGCCCCGTCTACGACCTCGAGGTCGACGTCACCCACACCTACGCCGCCAACGATGTGCTCGTCCACAACAGCGTCTACAAGTTTCGCGGCGCCGACTTCCGCAACATCATCGAGTTCGAGGAGGCGTTCCCCGACGTCACCACGGTGATCCTCGACCAGAACTACCGCAGCACCCAGACGATCCTCGACGCCGCCAACGCGGTCATCGACAACAACGTCGAACGCAAGCCGAAGTCGCTGTGGACCGATGCGGGCGACGGCGAGCGCATCGTGCGCTACCACGCCGAGGACGAGGGCGACGAGGCCACCTGGGTCGCGGGTACCGCTCGCCAGCTCCACGCCGACGACGCCACCAACTTCCGCGAGATGGCCGTGCTGTATCGCACCAATGCCCAGTCGCGAGTGATCGAGGAGGCGTTCATGCGCCTCGGCGTGCCCTACAAGGTGGTCGGCGGCACGCGGTTCTACGACCGGCGCGAGATCAAGGATGCAATGGCCTACCTCAAGGCCGTCGTGAACCCGGTCGACGAGGTGAGCGTCAAGCGGGTGCTCAACACGCCCAAGCGCGGCATCGGCGATGCCAGCGTGGCCAAACTCGACGCGTTTGCTGCAACCGAGGGAATCGCGTTCGTCGAGGCCCTCCGCCGCGCCGACGAGGCCGGTGTCACCGGCCCGGCGATCCGCGGCATCACATCGTTCGTCAACCTGCTCGACCACGTGGCCGTCATCGCCGCCGACACCGATCAGGGCCCTGGCGACGTGCTTCAAGCAGCCATCGACGGGTCCGGCTACCTGGCCGAGCTCGAAGCGGAGGACACCGTCGAGGCGCACAGCCGCATCGAGAATCTGGGTGAACTCGTCGGCTCGGCCCGGGAGTTCACCGTGATGGACGAGTTCCTCGAACAAGTCGCGCTCGTCGCCGATACCGACGACCTACCTGATGGTGAAGTTGACGACCAGGTGGTGTTGTTGACG
>JANPCI010000233.1:0-9995 GCA_031430875.1 Actinomycetes bacterium
GTCGCCGCCGCAAACTTGCCGACAGCGCCTGATCCGGCCCGGCCTGTGTTCGCCTGTTTCAGCGACGGCCGGGTGCGGTACGTGGTGCGTGATCGCGTCGAGTACGGCTCGATGTCAGAAGGGCGCCACGAGATGTCACCAGCACTCCCCCGCCAGTACGGGGTCCTCGACGATGTCGCTGCCATCAGCCCGGAAGCCCCGGCTGCTTCCCTCGAAGTCGGGTCGTGATCCGTGACGCACGAAGTCGACGGTGAGTCGATGAGACAACGTCGAGAAGCACCGCTTGGTCCTCGTACTCGCAAGTGCGTGCGAGGTCTGCGATGAGCAGGAGAAAGGGGATGCGACGCGCGGCGCACCAGGAGCTGTCCGACGACATGTGGGCACTGGCGGACAACCCCTACTTCTCCACGTTCTGTTTGGGTGCTCAGTTTGTCGATGACTTCGAGCCCCTCAGCTTCGGCGAGCGAGCCTTGTCGCTCGCTGTCCATGACGCTCACCGGTATCCGCCGGTAGCCGAAGAGGACTTTGAGGTGCTCGATTCCGTGATCGTTCACTTCTCGACCCTCGAGGTCGGTCAGCCGTTTCTCTTGAGATGCGACATCGAACGTCCTGAGCCGACGCCGTTCCAGGGTGGCCTTGCCGGCGCGTACAACCGGGAGCTGTTGGAAGAGTTCCGGAACGCCGACGTGCTGTTCCTTGTTGATGTCCAGTGGTTCGAGATCTGGACGATGGAACACGTCTTCGCAGTGATCCCCAATGACCAAGACTTCTGGCGAGCGCAAGAGCCAGACGTGCCCAACTGGCGGTTCCCATGACGACCAACACCAGTCCCACCCTGACCGATGGCGACGACCTGGCTCCACTTCTTCTCACGGCGACGCAAGCGGCCCGAATTCTCGCAATCGGCCGCACGGCCCTGTACGAACTGATCTGGGACGGTCAACTGACGCCTATCCACATTGGACGTAGCGTCAGGTTCTCTGTCGACGAACTTCAGGCGTTCGTCCAACGTCGACTCCACGTCTGACTGTCCCACCGAGCATCCGGTAGGTCGTAGGTCGGGTGGGCTCGTGAATCGCCTCCCACCTTCGTGTTGGCTCTCCCATGGTCTGGACCCGATCACGCAACCGTTGGATCGTTTCGGGATACCGCCGCTCACCTCTCAAGGTCTCCCTTAAGGTCTCTGTCCGAGGTCTCACCTCGACCGGTATGATAAATATGGCGGTCTAGTAGGACGTATATGGTGGGCGCAGAGGGACTCGAACCCCCGACATCTTCCTTGTAAGGGAAGCGCTCTAGCCAACTGAGCTATGCGCCCTGGAACACCTCGGGATCGTATCGACGTCAGCGGTTCGGACCATGCTTGCTCTGGCCAGGATCCGTCACCGGTACCATCGATCCGACCCCCCGAAGGAGACGCGATCGAGATGGACCTGACTGCCGAGGAACGTCGACTACGCGAGGCTCGCGCCGGAACACCCTGGCGACGATGGGGGCCGTACCTCAGTGAACGCCAGTGGGGAACGGTGCGCGAGGACTACAGCGACAGCGGCGACGCCTGGTCCTACTTCAACCACGACCAGTCACGCTCGCGGGCGTACCGATGGGGCGAGGACGGCCTCGCGGGTATCTCCGACACCCAGCAGCGCCTGTGCTTCGCCATTGCGCTGTGGAACGAGAACGACCCGATTCTGAAGGAGCGCCTCTTCGGGCTGACCAACACCGAGGGCAACCACGGCGAGGACGTCAAGGAGTACTACTTCTACCTCGACAACCTTCCGACGCACTCGTACCAGCGATGGCTCTACAAGTACCCGCACCAGCCGTACCCCTACGACGATCTCGTGACGACGAGCCACTCACGCAACCGGCTGGAGGCCGAGTACGAGCTGATCGACACGGGCATATTCGACGACGACCGCTACTTCGACATCGAGGTCGAGTATGCCAAGGACGGCCCCAACGACATTCTGTGTCGCATCACAGTCCACAATCGCGGTGCCGACGCGGCCCCGCTCCATGTGCTCCCCACGCTCTGGTTTCGCAACACATGGTCGTGGGACGACACCACGAACAGCTCCAAGCCACAGCTCTCGACGATGGATGCCGATCATCCGGTCGTCCAGGCCGACCACGACGAACTCGGTCGCTACTTCCTGCACGCAGAGGCCGGCGCGACCCTGCTGTTCTGTGAGAACGAGACCAATCACATCAGCTTGGGCACCGGCGCCAACCTCAGCCCGTACGTCAAGGACGGCATCAACGACCACGTCGTCAATGGGCTCACGGGAGCAACGAATCCGTCGGGGACCGGCACGAAGGTGGCAACACACACTCGGGTAGTCGTGCCGGGCGGCGGGACTTCGGTGCTGCGTGTGCGATTGACCGACGAGCCGATCGAGGAACTCCTCCAACCGTTCGCCGACTTCGACGCCATCATCGATGCTCGCCGGGGCGACGCCGACGAATTCTACGAGTCGATCACCCCGCCGGCATTGACCGCCGACGAAGGCTCCGTGATGCGCCAGGCACTTGCGGGAATGCTGTGGTCGAAGCAGACGTACAACTTCGACGTCGACATGTGGCTGCGAGAGCGAGATTCCCATCCCCTGCGGTCGCCGACCCGCCACGGCACCCGAAACGAATCGTGGTTCCACATGCAGAACCACGACGTGATCTCCATGCCCGACAAGTGGGAGTACCCGTGGTACGCCGCGTGGGATCTCGCGTTCCACACGATCCCGTTGATGATGGTCGACCCCGACTTCGCCAAGGGTCAGCTCGACCTCATGCTGTCACCCTCCTATCTCCATCCCAGTGGGCAGATCCCGGCCTACGAGTGGAACTTCAGCGACGTCAACCCGCCGGTACACGCGTTCGCCACGCTGCTCGTGCACAACCTCGACTACGAACTCAGCGGCGACGACGACATCGACCGAGCGTTCCTGCGCGAGTCGTTTCACAAGCTGCTGCTGAACTTCACGTGGTGGGTCAACCGCAAGGACCCGAGCGGCCGCAGCGTGTTCGAGGGCGGCTTCCTCGGCCTCGACAACATCGGTGTGTTCGACCGCAGCGCATCACTGCCGACCGGCGGCCGACTCGAACAGGCCGACGGCACCGCGTGGATGGCGCTCTACAGCCAGAACATGCTCGACCTGTCACTGATCCTCGCCGAGCGCGACCCGACCTATGAGGACTTCATCTTGAAGTTCCTGCTGCGGTTCTTCTGGATCGCCGCCGCGATGGACCCCGTCGGCGAGCATCCCGACGAGATGTGGGACCAGGAGGACGGCTTCTTCTACGACGTGCTCCGACTGCCTGACGGCACGGGGCATCGACTCGAAGTGCGTTCGCTCGTCGGCCTGCTGCCACTCTGCGCCACCACCGTGTTCGAGGCCGAGGCACTCGCCAAGTTCCCATCGTTGCGGCCCGCGGTGCAAGACCATCTGCGACGCAACGGTGACCTGCTCGCCGGTATCGCCGACCCGTTGAAGCCCGGCGTCAACGGGCGTCACATTCTGTCGCTCGTGAACGAGGAGAAGCTGCGACGGATCCTCGCCCGCATGCTCGACGAGGAGCGATTCCTCGGTCCCCATGGCATCCGATCACTCTCGAAGTGGCATCTCGAGCACCCCTACGAGATCGAGGTGGCCGGCACCACCTACAAGGTGCAGTACGAACCAGCGGAGTCGACGTCGGGGATGTTCGGCGGTAACTCCAACTGGCGCGGCCCGGTGTGGTTCCCAGTCAACGTGCTGATCATTCGAGCCCTGCTCCAGCACTACCAGTACTACGGCGACGAGTTCACGATCGAGTGTCCCACCGGTTCAGGCAACGAGATGACCCTGTTCGAGGTCGCCAAGGAGATCTCCGACCGCCTGGCGAGCACGTTCCTCACCGACGAGTCCGGACGGCGGCCGGTGTACGGCGGCACCGAGAAGTTCCAGACCGACGAGCACTGGCGCGACCTCGTGCTCTTCTACGAGTACTTCCACGGCGACAACGGCGCTGGCCTTGGCGCCTCGCACCAGACCGGATGGACCGGTGTGGTCGCCCGCCTCATCCAGTTGTTCGGCGAACTCGATGCCGAGGACGTGCTCCGGCTCGGCAGCCGACCGCTGGCGCGCCCGTACCGCCGTCTGACCGACGAAAAGATCGGCGACGTCACCATGGCCCGCCGAACCCGGGGCGTGAAACCGTGACCGAGAAGCTGGCTGGGCGGTTCGCTGACCTGTGGCCCTTGAATCCAGCCGTCCACGAGATCTTCACCTGGGTGTGGTTGGCCGAACTCGCGGCGTTCGCCGGCAGACCGATCACCCTGGCCGATGTGCCCGAAACGGTGTGGGACGACATCGCCCGACCCGGCATCGACGCCGTGTGGTTCATGGGCGTCTGGGAGCGCAGCCCCGAAGGTGCACGCAGAGCCGCGGACAATCCTGCGATGCGTGGCGACGCCGAGCGGGCATTGCCCGGCCTTGTCGACGCGGACATCGTCGGCTCCGCGTACTGCGTGCGCGGCTACACGGTCGATCCCCATCTCGGCGGCGACGAGGGTCTCGCTGTCGCTCGCACCGAACTGGCACGGCGCGGCGTGCGGCTCGTCCTCGACTTCGTCCCGAATCACGTCGCCCCCGATCATGAGTGGACGCGCACCCATCCCGAGTACTTCGTGCACGGCACTGCCGACGACCTCAGCCGCGATCCCGCGTCGTTCATCGATGTCGACGGCAACATCCTCGTCTGCGGTCGCGACCCCTACTTCCCGGCGTGGCCTGAGGTCGTGCAGTTCGACGCCACGCGATCCGACGTACGCCGAGCCGTCACCGAAGTGGTCTCGAGCATTGCCGACCGTTGCGACGGAGTCCGCTGCGACATGGCGATGCTCATGCTCGATGATGTGTTCGCACGCACTTGGGGCGACCGGACCGACGGCCCCGCCGATGGCCGAGGCTATTGGCCACCGCTGATCGCATCGGTCCGATCGACGCATCCCGACTTCGTGTTCTGGGCCGAGGCGTACTGGGATCTCGAGTCGGTCCTCGTCGAGCAGGGGTTCGACGCCTGTTACGACAAGCGGCTCTACGACCGTTTGGTGCACCACGAGTCGGCGACGTCGCTGCGGTCCCACCTCGGCGCCGACCCCGACTACCAGCACCACATGCTGCGTTTCGTCGAGAACCACGACGAGCCGCGCGCTGCGTCGGTGTTCGATCGCCGGGGCCACCAGGCGGCCTTGGCCAGTGTGATGACATTGCCGGGTGTTGCCCTGCTCCACGAAGGCGAGGCGGAAGGCCGACGTCTGCGCACCCCTGTCACGCTCGGCCGGCGTGCCGTCGAGGAAACCGACGGACAGCTGCGGTCGTTCGTCGACCGCCTCCTGGCCGCGGTGTCCGGCGGCTTACGCCGGGGAGCATGGCAACCCGTTCCGATCGAAGGTTGGCCGGACAACCGGAGCGCCGAACGTCTGATCGCATGGACGTGGGAACAACCGGGCCAACGCCATCTCGTCGTCGTCAACCCTTCCGACATCCGCGCCGACGGCATGGTGCGGCTCCCCTGGCCCGACCTCGAGGGTCCGTGCACGCTCGTCGATCTCCTCTCCGGCGCCGAGTTCGAGCGTGACGGCAGCCAGATCGCCACCGACGGTCTGTACGTGGCGCTCGACCCTTCCGACATCCACCTGCTGCGCCTCGACACCTGACCCCAACGTCCGAAAATTGCCTCCAGCTGCGCGCTCAGCGCGCACGCTGAGGCATTTTTCGGATGGGGGTTGCGTGCAGACTGTGGCGATGTCCGCCGACCTCGAACTGATCCGCACTGCTGCCGACCACGCCATCGACTATGCGGCAGGCATTGACGACCGTTCTCCGACACCGACGGCGGCAGCACGTGCCGCGCTCGCCGAGTTCGACGAGCAGCTTCCGGAGGGTCCGAGCGATCCAGCCGCAACCATCGACCTGCTCCAGCGCGTCGGCGGGCCGGCCACGATGGGCACAACCGGTCAGAACTACTTCGGTTTCGTGAACGGCGCCACCTATCCCGTCGCGCTCGGAACCTCGTTCCTGGTGAACGCGTGGGACCAGAACGCCGCCCTGCCCGTGATGTCGCCCGTCTCCGCGGCGATCTACGACGTCGCCAGCCGATGGGTCCTCGACGTGCTCCGCCTGCCATCCGACAGCGATGTCGCGTTCGTCACCGGTGCCACCGTTGCGAACGCGAGCTGTCTCGCGGCCGCTCGCGACGCACTCCTCGCCGAGCACGGGTGGGATGTCCAGCGTGACGGCATGTTCGGCGCTCCCGAGGTCCAGGTCGTCATCGGAGACATGGCGCACAGCACGCTGCGCAAGTCGCTCGGTCTGATCGGTCTTGGCCGGGAGCGGGTCACCATCGTGCCGAGCGACGACCAAGGCCGGATGCGAGCGGACCTCCTGCCGACCGATCTTCCCAGCGGCGCCCCGGTGCTCATGTGCGCTCAGGCGGGCGAGGTGAACACCGGCGCGTTCGACCCGTTCGACGAGATCGCCGACTGGGTTGCAGCGCGCCGCGGATGGTTGCACGTCGACGGTGCGTTCGGACTCTGGGCGCTCGCGGAACCGACACGAGCCCACCTCGTCGACGGGCTCGATCGGGCGGACTCGTGGGCGACCGACGGACACAAGTGGCTGAACGTCACCTATGACTGCGGCATCGCCATCGTCCACCGGCAGGGTGCGCTGCGCCGGACGTTCGCCGCCGTCGCCGGGTATCTCCCGCCCGACGTCGGGTTCGAGGCGATGCATCACACCCCGCAGTCCTCGCAGCGCGCTCGCCAGGTCGAGTTGTGGGCGGTGCTGCGCACCCTCGGCCGTTCGGGTGTCGAACGGCTGGTGCGGCAGGCATGCGATGCCGCCACCGCGATCGGGGACCGCCTGCGCGATGCCGGGTTCACGATCCTCAACGACGTCGTCCTCAACCAGGTGCTGGTGCTGCTCGACGATCCGCCGACGACCGAGCGGCTGATCGCCGAGATCCAACGTGACGGCCGGATCTGGTGCGGCGCGACCCAGTGGAACGGAGCGACGGCGATGCGGATCAGCGTGTCGTCGTGGAAGACGACCGTCGACGATGCGATTGCAGCAGCTCAAGTGATCGAGGACTGCGCCGACCGCATCTCCCGATGAATCCTCGAGCGGTCTGCACCGGAACCACCGCGCTCCCGATGATCAGCGGGACGAGGTGCTCCACATGGCCAAGATCCTTGCATGCCTTGGTCGTGGCCTCTCCGCTCACGTCGGCACCACTGGGAATTCAGGCTCGGCACCGCCTGGTGCACGTGCAGAATGAATCACCCGTAAGTACGATCATTTGTTGCTTTTCTGTTTGACTTTCGCACACATGTACGGTAGCGTCACTTCATGGTCGCCACCATTGTCGACAATCTTCGCGATGAACTCCTCGGGTTCGACGATGTGGCGGTGACCGAGCGGTTCCGCCAGCTGGAACTCGAGGCCCGCCGTATCGAAGCGGAACTCGCCGTCGTGATCGCCGAAACGAAACGGCGGCAGTTGTTCCTCGACGACGGGCACCGCTCGATGGCCGGCTGGCTGCGAGCGAACGCCAACCTCGCCAACCGCCAGATCCGTCCCCGTCTGCAGTTGGCGGACTTGGTCGATGACCTGCCCGTGGTGATCGACACGTTGGCCGCCGGACACATCGGGATCGCTCAAGCCGAGCAGTTGGCGACGGTTGCCGCCTATCCGCGTTGCGGACCGCTGCTCGCGGACTCGATCGAGGTGTTGCTGGAACAAGCCGAACAACTCCCCCATGTCGACGCCAAGCGCTGCCTGGATCGTTGGGTGATGTTCGCCGACCTCGACGGCGCCCACCGTCAACGTGAGCTCGATCACGAGCGCCGCACCGCGGCCGTCATCGAACTCGACGGCACCGTCCACACGTCTGCGTCCGGCGGCACGGCACTCGTCGCCGCCGAGTTGCAGACCATCTTCCAGCACTTTCTCGACGCCGAATTCGCGGCTGACTCAGCAGAACGGCTCGAGGTTCACGGAGCAAACGCTGCGAACGCGTTGTTGCCGCGCACCGACGCCCAACGGCGGTTCGACGCGCTCGTCACCATCTTCCGCACCGCGGCTGCGGCCTCAGCCGATGGTCGCACGACGGCCCGACCGCTCGACATGGTCCTCAACTTGATCTGCGACCAGACCAGCTTCGAAGAACAACTCGCACACGACGGACTCATCGCCACCCCGACCGATCTGCCCGCCACCGACTGGTCACAGCGACGCAGTGAGACGACCGACGGCACCGTGCTCCTCCCGGCAGATGCTGTCCGCGCCGCACTGCACGGCCACATCCGTCGCGTCGTGATCAACACCGCCGGCATCCCCGTCGACGTCGGCCGCAAACGACGACTCTTCGCCGGAGTCGCCCGAGAGGTCGCCCGCCTCCTCGGCCACCACTGCGACCACCCCGGCTGTACCGCGCCCAGCTCCCAGTGTGAGATCGACCACCTCGACGAATGGGTCCGTCACGGCGGTGTCACCAACCTCGACAACGCCGGCCTGCAATGCGCCACCGACAACCGCAACAAGCAACGCACCCGACTCCACGTCTACCGCGACCCCGACGGCCGACCCCACACGCAACGACGCGACGGCACCTGGATGCACCCCGTCGGTCAACGACAACAACACCCCCAAGCGCTCGCTCCACCGGGCGACGAGCAGATCGAGCATCTCACCAACCTCGCACGAGCCCGGGCTGCCGCCCTGCAACGGACCGCGAGCTGACGAAGATCGTTCGCAACGGGCCACACTGGGCGCCGTGACGCCCCTCGCCGAGATCGTCGAACGCATCAGTTCCGCACGGGACCAGGCGTCGCTCGTGTTCGTGGGCATCGGCGGACACGGTGCGTCCGGGAAGTCGACCCTGGCGGGGCGTCTCGCCGCGGAGATCCCCGACACCCAGATCGTCGCCACCGACTCGTTCTGGAGCGGGACGCAGTTCGACCTCGAACGCCTGCGCACGGACGTGGTCGACATCCTCCTGACGGGCGAGGCGGCCCAGTACGACGAGTGGGACTGGGCGGCCAAGGAACGACGACCCGGCCGCCGGGTCGAGCCAGCGGGTGTGGTGATCATCGAGGGGGTGTGTGCGCTGCACCAGATGTTCCGAGATGATCTGGCCGTGCGCATCTGGATCGACGCGCCATACGAGGTGCGACTGGCACGCGGCGTCGAGCGCGACGGTGAGAGTTCACGAGACACTTGGGTGAATGTGTGGATGCCCAACGAGGTGGCCTACGTGCGACGTGACGATCCAATCAACTGCGCCCACGTCATCGTTGACGGGACGTCGCCCTTCGGCTGAGAATCAGGGTGTCTCGGGGCGATTGAAATCGAAGCTTCCCGTCACCATGATCGTGCCCTCCGACTGATCGCCGGTGATTTCCGCGAGCGCGTCCTCCATCGGCAACTCGAACGTCCCGGTGATGCTGTCGCCATCGAACTCAGTGATGATCAGAGTTCCACCGGGATCGGCGACGCGCCAGTTGGTCTCACTGTCAACCAGCGTGATCAGCAGACCGAACAAGTCGGATCCGACCAACGCGCCATCGTCCGTGAACTCGTCCACCGTCAACTCATACGTTCCCGGCCCCTGCGGCACGTTCGACTCATCGGCTGCAGGTGTCGAAAAGATCGACAACGCGTTGCCGTCATCACCGGTGCAGTTGAGGAGAATGGTGAATCCGTCGCCCATCACCTCCCGAGCGGCATCGTCGAACCAGTAGCTCACAAGGACGTCGGCGAGCGTGCCCCCACCGGACCACTCCGCCTGCTTGTCGCCAGTGACCGCGACATCACAGGACCCATCACCACTGCTCGGAGCCACGACCACCTCGGGTGCGTTGTCGCCACCCTCGTCATCGGCAACCGTGTCGGCGGATGCAACATCATCGGCGGCGGCTGTCGCCACGGTCTCGCCGTCAGCAGAAGTTC
>JANPCI010000234.1:0-3172 GCA_031430875.1 Actinomycetes bacterium
GAACGTCGGGTTACGGCTCATTCCGCCGTCGATGCGCACCGTGTGGATGTCGATACCCGTGTCGGCGCTGGCCGCGTCGAGCAGGTCGGCCCCTCGATGGGCGACACCCTCGAGCACGGCCCGCACGACGTGCTCACGGCCGGATCCCCTCGTCAATCCGAGCAGGGTGCCGCGGGCGCCGTAATCCCAGCGCGGCGTACCCAGCCCCATCAGTGCCGGGACGTACACGACACCATCGGTGTCGGCGCAGCGGCTGGCAACGTCGTGGCTCTCGGCCGGATTGGCGATCAGGCCGAGGTCGTCGCAGAGCCATTCGACGTTGGTCCCCGCCGACAGCATGATGCCTTCCACGCCCCAGGTGAGGCGGCCGTCGATCGACCAGAGTGGCAGGGGATAGGTGCCGTTCTCATGGCGATGGGCGCCGTCTGGCGTTGGCTGGTCGATACACACGTCGAGCATGCCGCCGCTGCCGAAGGTGATCTTTGCCCGCCCCGGCCGGACGCAACCCTGTCCGACCAGTGAGGCCTGCTGATCACCGAGCAGTGCCGCGATGGGTGGCGAACCGGGGAGTGCGGTCGCCTCACCGCACACGCCGACCGAGTCGACGACGTTGGCGAGCATCGACACGGGGATGCCGAAGGCATCACACACGGCCTGGTTCCAACCGGAACCGTCGACCAGTCGCAACCCGTTCGTCGTCGCCGATGCATTCGTATGGTCGCTGACGTGGAGCGCGCCCTGCGACAAGGTCCAGGCCACCCACGAGTCGATCGTGCCAATGCAGATGTCACGTCCGTCGAGGTCGGGCGTGTTCGCCAGGAGCCATGCCGCCTTGGTTGCCGACTGGTTCGGGGCAAGCGCCCAGCCGTGCTCGATCTTGGCCATGATGCAGTCGCCGACCGTTCTCAGGTCCTGCCATCCCAGACCGGGGCCGATTGGCTCACCGGTCGCGCGGTCCCACAGCATCACGCTCGCCCGCTGGTTGGTGATGCCGACCGCGGCGATCGGTTCGCCGAAGGAGGCCATCGCCGTGCGCGCTGCGTCGAGCAACTTCGTGGCCATCTCAGCACCATCGAACTCGACCAACCCGGGTGACGGGTTCGTCGGATGGCAGGTGCGGTACTCGAACGTGCGCACGGCCAGCGTGTCGTCGACGACGCCAGCGCGCAGGCCCGTGGTTCCGACATCGATTACCAAGATGTTGGTCACGTGTGCGTCCTCACCGTTCTGTCACGAGTGCTCTGTCAATTCTGGTTTCTGCGGCTCGACGGTACGACACCACGGGCCTGGAGGAGGCTTCCGAGTAGACCGCCGAACAAACCGGCGAGCATCACCAGCGACAACGTGAAGAACACGCCGAACCAGTTGACGCTGTTGCCGCCGATCAGCCGGATCGTGATGAAGACCGCTTGGGCGCCGACGTAGGCGACCATCGCCGTGACCATGCCGTGGCTCAGCGGTGTACCACGGCGCTGAATCCACGCGGCGCATCCGGCACCGAGCACGAACCCGAACGTCGCGCCGAAGAAGAACAACGCATTGAGCCCAGTGTCATCGGAGTCGAGGAACGCGGCGATCAACGTGAGCGGAATCGCCAGGATGAGACACACGCCGATTCCGGCTCGCATGGCGTCGAGATCCCATCGCCCAGCGCGATCGCTCACGGCCACGGGACCTCGCCGAACGGAGTGGGGAGGCCGAGCTTGCCCGGGTTCATGATGCCGTTCGGGTCGAGCGTCGCCTTGATCGCTGCGAGCACGGCGTGGCCCGAACCCAGGGCCTCGGCCATGAAGCGGCCGCGGTTGAGGCCCACCCCGTGGTGGTGCGACAGGTTGCCGCCGCCAGCGAGCACTGCTCGCTGGCCGGCATCCCACAGGGCGATGTACGTCGACTCGATCTCGTCGGGTGGCGGTGTGGCTGCGAACGTGAAGTAGAGACAGGCGCCGTCGGCGTAGCTGTGCGAGAGGTGACACGTCGCTGCACGGGCGTGCGGCACGGCCAGTATTGCTGCGCGCACGTCGTTGAACAGTGCGTCGATGATCGACCACGATGCGGCGATCTCCATCGTGTCGACGACGAATCCCTTGCGCGTGAGCCCCTGCAAGGCGGAGGTGTCGTTGCGGTGTCCGAGCCACGCCTCGACCAGCCCGATGTCGGCCGGCGCCGCTCCGACGGCCGTGCAACTCCGCTCGACGATCGCCATGGTGGCGCCGACGATCGCGTCATCGCCCTCGTCGAGCACGAGCAGGATGCACTCGGTGCCGTCACCGCCCTGGCCTCGCTGCGACTCGGCTGCGTCGTAGAGGCGCAAGACGGCAGGTGTTGCGCCGGCGCGCATGATTCGCCGGCAGGCTTCGACGCCCTCGCCGAACGATGCGAACGAGTACGCCGCACGTTGTTCGGTGTCGGGGATCGGGTGGGTGCGCAGCCAGACCCTGGTGATCACACCGAGCGTGCCCTCTGACCCGACGAACAGTTGTGTGAGGTCCGGGCCCGCTGCTGCGGCCGGCGCACCGCCCGTGCGCACCACGGTGCCGTTGGCGAGGACGACCTCGAGGCCAACGACCATGTCTTCGATCTTGCCGTAGCGAGTCGAGTACTGGCCGGCTCCACGCGAACCGATCCAGCCGCCGACGGTCGCCAGGTCGAAGCTCTGCGGGAAGTGGCCCACCGACAGCCCAGCCGGGCGGAGTGCATCTTCGAGGTCGGGTCCGAATGTGCCGGGGAGCACCTCGACGACGCCCGAGATCTCGTCGATCTCGACGACACCGGCGAGCGCCGTGGCGTCGAGGACCACACCGCCGAAGACCGGCGCCGCAGCGCCGCACACGCCGCTGCGACCACCGGCCACGGTGAGCGGTAGGCGCGCGTTGTTGCACACCTGTACGACGCGAACGACCTCGTCGGTCGACGTCGGCCTCACCACGACGTCGGCACGCTGTGGCACCTCGCCGGCAAGTGCCCAGTGCAACGCCAGCGGCCACCAGTCGCGGCTTGCCTCGGCGACACCGGGGCCCTCTGTGACCACCTCGCAGATCGACTCGAGGGCACGAAGTGCCTCCTCGGGAACATCGACGCCCGGCCCATCGAATCGCGACCCCTCGCCGAGCAGTTCAATCGGTGGCGTTGGCGAGCTGGTCATCGTCGGCTCCTGCCGTGTCGAGTGCGGTCG
>JANPCI010000235.1:0-3641 GCA_031430875.1 Actinomycetes bacterium
ATCGACGTCGGACTCCGACTCCACAATCAGGCACTCGTGGTAGCCGCCTGAGCGAATGAGCCCGGAACGGGCGTCAGCCAACAGGTGACGCCCACCGCCTCACGACGGCGTCGCAAGCCGAGCGACCCGCTCGCGTTCCGGTATCCCGATCATCGCGCCCGTCCTGTACCTCCCCAACCGATCGCGCAATGGCGGCACAGACCGATGCGGAACCTCTTCTGACACGGTGGATTGAACAAGGCGCGAACGGGGCACGGGACATCATGGAAACATCGACGGACAGTTCTGGTGTTCTCGACCCGCCGGCGTTGGATGATGCGGGCCACACACGACCGTTCGGTTCGAACTTCCGGGCCAGGTCCGAGCGGACCGCATCGCAGTCGTCGGCGACTTCAACAACTGGCCGAGCGACGCCACCGTCATGACTCGAGGCCCCGACGGCGATCGCGAGAGACATCGTTCGAGAGCAACTTCGAGACAAGGCGCTCCATCGTCATCGAGGTCCCACCATTCGCGCGTCGGCAAACGACCCACCCATCGCTGCGATCTCTCGGCTGTCCAACGTCTGATAGCGCGGACTGCACAGTTTGAGTCTTGGTCAACTCGGGTAGTCCCCGGTCGGCACCGCCCGCCGAGACACACCAAGACCTAGGCATCACAGAAGGATCGATATGAACAACGAATCCACGCAGCCGTTCAACATAAAAGACAACACCGGACAGCCGTCGCACCGGCCAAAGCACGACAAGGCAAGAGACGACGTTGACGAGCGACTCCACGACGGCGACGCCGAGCCCATCACGCCTGCGGAGACCGTGGGCGACGCCGAGACCTGATCCGCTCCTCCGAAAGGCCCGACCTGTCCGGAGTGCTCGCCCAACCTCGTCCGTGCCACCTCATGCTGCGCGGTCATCCGAGGCTACGCGCGCGACTATCGCGCACAGAGCAGAACCCAGGAATAGGCTTGCCCCGGGTAGGTGATCTACCCGCGGCGTAGCCACCCGCCGAGTTTCTCCCTCAGTGCGACCTCCGCAACGGTTAGGCCACCTTGGCGCTGGAGGCTGGCGTTCATCGAACGGCTCGATGCGGCAACCAGACAACAAACGCGACACTCAAGTCTGAGGACCGCCCGCCAGCCCGCGCCAACACTCCCGCTGGCTCACCGTCACGGTATGCCAGTGATCATTGCCACGATGTCGAGATCGCAGGAACGCATCGGCCGTCGCAATGATGGCCGGGCGGGTGAAACCAGCTTCAGATCCAATCGGCGTGCCGAAGTCGACGGTGACGACGTCACCGAAGTTCACGACGCCGTCAGATCGGGGTTCGGCCACGCGTCGCGCTCACGAACGTAGGTGTCCCAAGCATCAGCATCGTTGCGGAGCTTTCGTTGTCAGCGCAGGTCCGCGCCCTGGTCATTCCGCTCGGAGTTCTCGTGCGGCGGCCCGTCTGACGGTGAGCTGCGAGACGAGCAACGCGACGGCATTGACCGCCACGAGCGCCCCGCCGATGATGGCGACGAGTCCGGTCCACGGGATAGTGGTCTCGGGAACGACGAGCAGGTCGCGGGCGTATCTCAGCCATGCCCATTGCCCGATCGCGACGCCGACCGGAACGGAAACCGCAAACACGACAACGACGGTGAAGGTCGCCTGCGCCGCGAGCGACGCGCGAACGCCCCAGCTCGACACCCCCAACGCCCGCAACATCGCGAGCTCCGTTCGTCGTGCCCACATGCCCGTGGCGAGCAGATAGGTCACGAGCGCAAGGGCGGCCACTGCGGCGAGGACGGACAATGCGAGCGGCACGTTGTCGGTGTCGGAGAGGTTGAGTGCGTTTAACAGCGTGACCACTTCGAGCGGACGTGGTGCCTGGACGGCGTCGACGCCGTCGAGGTCGCCGATACTGTCGGCGACGCCGCGGATGTCACCGGAGGTCCGCACCCAGACGACGCGATCGGCGATATCCGAAACTGACAGTTTCCGGTCGACCTCGTCGCGCACATCGACGGGGAGATCGTTCGGCAACCACGCACGGGCCGCGTCGACTTCGTCGAGGCTCGGCTCCACGAACGCGGCGAGACCTGCCAACGTGAACGAGGTCTGCGGGTACAACTGGGTGCGCTCGAGCGACAGCACGGAGATCCCGGTGATCTCGAACGTGGCGGCAACTGGTTCGTCCTCGGGAGGCTCGATGGCAACGCCGGGGTCCATCGCACGCTGGAGTTCGTCGGCGACCTGAAAGGCCAGTGATGGTCGCTGGAGCTCGACGGTGTCACCCGGAGCCAGGCCGGTGAGATCGCGGAAGACGAGGTCGATCGCGATCTCGTCGGGACCCTGGGGCGCCCGGCCCTGCACCATCGTGGGGGTAATGGCACCCGGTCCGGTGGCAAACGACCACGGCCAGACCTCGAGGTCGGACCTGGGCGTCGAGAGAATCACCGGCGGCCACAGCGTGCCCGTCGTCGCCTGCTCGACGCCGTCGAGCTGCGCGATCTCGGCGACGACGCTCGCGCGGTCATCGGCATCGTCCGCGATGAAGACGGCGGCGTCCCAATTCCACCCCAACAGGCGGGGACTTTGTTCGAGGTGGCGGAGCCCGGCCACATAGGTCAGCCCGGCAACACAGACCGTGCAGGCGAGAACCAGCGAGACCAGACCGGGCCATGGGCTCGCCAGGCGCCGCCCGGCCGGGCGGCCGACTGCAGCCATCACGCCGGTCTGTGCCGATGGACGCAACCGCAATGACCCGACGGCTCGATCGGTCGTGAGTTCGGTGACCGGGCGGCTCGTCCGACGTCCGGCCACCAACCGCCACGTCGACAACGCGGCGATTACGGCAACGCCCAAGAACAGCAGCAGGGTCCCGAGTACCGTTCCGAGGCCGTCGAACCACACCCGGTCGGTGATGATCACACCGGCGAGACCAAGTGGGAGCACTGCGGCGATCACTGGTGCGAAGGCGATCGCCATCAGTACGCCGGCAGCCGTGATCACGACGATGTGCGACACGGCCCGGAGCCCGATCTGGGACCGCGTACTTCCCAGCGCAACCAGAGTTGCCACGTCGTCGGCGTCGGCGCGGATGCTCCTGTCGATGATCGGAGCGAGCAGCAGGATCCCGGTCAAGGCTCCGAATGCCGCGAGGATCCACAGTGGACGGGCGTCAGCGTCGAGCGCCTCGTCGAGGATCGCCGTCTGCTCCGCGAGATCGAACAGCACGTTGTAGCCATCGAGTTCTCGGGTGACCGCAGCGGTGGAATCGTCGAGGAGCCACACGGCGTTGTAAGGGGGTCGCTCCGCACCGGCGGCGTACAACGCATCGAGGACCGACTGGTCGACGTAGGCCGGTTCGATCGTCCGCCCGGCTCCCGGAGGTTCCACGTCGAACGCGCCGATCGACAACCCGGTCACGACCAGATCGATCGGCTCTGACAGCTCGACCGGGTCGCCGTCACCGTTACACCAGCCCGCCACACTGAATCGGTCGCCGATGCCAACACCGACGCGCTGCGCGGTCGCTCGGGTCAGCACAACCCCACTCGGGTCGCCTTGGGGGAGGTCCCCGAGGAGTCGGAACGGCAACGATTGCTCACGTGGACCGCCGGCCCGGAGCGCGAGGAAGCCGGCCGAGCGGTCGCC
>JANPCI010000236.1:0-1891 GCA_031430875.1 Actinomycetes bacterium
GCCCGATGACGTGCTCGTCGTGTACGCCGATTCGAACCTCGCCCGCCAGCTCGAGGGTCCGTCAGCGATCGATCTCACCATCGGCGAGGCCGTCACAGTGCCCGCGACGACCGGCACGATCGCCTGGACGACGGACGCCGGTGAGCCGGAGGCCGACGATGTCCAGGCGCTGGCCGCGGCGCTCGGCGCAGTCGGCGAGGTGGACCGCGACGCTGCTGGAGCCTGGTCGGTCGGCGCATCGCCGGACAGCGCCGTCGGGTTGTTCGCAGGCGGCTACCTCGGTGATTCCTTCACCTACATGAGCGCCGCCAGGTGGGAGCAGTTCGTCAGCAATCGGTGCGACCCGGCGAGTACCTGCCCCGGGCCGACCGGCGTTCCCGACCAGTCAGTCGCTCTGGCGGCCGCACAGCGGGTGATCGACGCGCTCGGCATCGACCGTGACGACATCGACGTGGCGACCGACGTACGCGAGGACGGCATGCGCGTGAGCGTGCGGTCGTTGGTCGACGGACTCCCAGTACTGACCGAGCCGGACGTCGAACTGCTCGTCGGATCGGACGGGTCAGTCCTCCAGGCGGGTGGCCGAATGACCATTGCGAACCAGTCCCGAACCGTCGACCTCATCGACGCAGAAACCGCCCTCGAACGAGCGGAGCGATCCTTGGCGTTTGGTGGTCCGCTCCTGACTCGACCGCCCATCGCGGAGTTGCCGGCCACGACGTCGCTGGTGCCGATCGCGACCGTCGCAGGTCCAGGCGGGGCGAGCGCACCGGGCGGGGTTGGCGCACCGGGCGGGGTTGGCGCTCCAGGCGTACCGCCGAGCGCTCCGGCCGGGGCCGGCGCACCCGACTACTCCGGATCGACGGTCGACACGGTCACCGGATTCGGTGTCGGCCACGAGGTGCTGTGGGATGTCGAGGGGCGCCGTTGGATCGTGCCGACGTTCACCGTCTCGACCGGTCGCAACATGTTGCTGACGGTGTTCGCCATCGACGACGACATGGTGCGCGTCGTGGACGCACTGGTCGGCGACCGCGACGGTGCAGGGCCGGAGATGGCGCCACCGATCATCGAGGTTCCGGCAATGCCGGCACCGTCCATCGCCGTCCCGGCGATCGCAGCACCGGCGACCGGCCTGCCGACCGCGTCGTTCGTCCCCGTAATGACGCTGCCGCTTGCGCCGCCCGTGCCGGGAACAACCGCAGTCGTGCCATGCGCCGGGAGGCCGCGATCGGATCAGCCGGTCATGACGGTGCCACCAGCGCTCCCGGGCCCCGTCGACCGCAGAACACGCGACGAGTGGGGTACATCAATGGTCAGCTCGATCTCGCCGATCATCATCGGGATGTCGACCACCGAAGCGATGGTGCTGCTGGAGCAGGCCTGCTGGACCGTCACGGTGAGCTACGCCGACCCGACCACCACCATCACCCCCGACATACGGTGGGATCGGATCGTGCTCGTCGACGACGGCAACGGCCGTGTCGCGGCGGTCGTGTTCCAGTGACGGCGATGGCGACGGTGGAGTGAGCACTCGTGATGAGGCAGCTGCCACGACCGACAGGGAGCGCCGTCGCCGCGGGTGCGGCGCTGCTCTGGATCGGCGCCATCTTCGCCATCGGGTATTTGGCGTTCCTCCAGGATCGGAGCGAACCGGTCAACATCGTCGAGATCGTGGGCCGCTCCGAATCCACGGAGTTGATGCTCCAGGTCCGCCACAACTCGTGCGAGGCCGATCGGCCTGAGGTCCAGGTCGACGAGAACGACGCCTCGATCGGTCTGAGCGCCCGGTACGACGCCTCGGGCAGTTGCAACGATGTTCCCTTCGAGTCGACGGTGACAATCACGCTCGAGGAGCCACTCGGGTCGCGCCGCATCGAGAGCACTGCGA
>JANPCI010000237.1:0-2241 GCA_031430875.1 Actinomycetes bacterium
CGGCCCGCCGCGGTCGACCAGGTATTGCGCGGCACCGATGATGGCGTCGCGGGCAACCGTCGCATCGCCCTCGCAACAAGCCGCCCATGTGGACGGGAGGAATTGCATCGGCCCGATGGCGCCGGCCGAGGACACGCCGACGACGCGGCCCATACGCGTCTCTTGGAAGTGGATCGCGGCGAGGTACTGCCACGGCACCCCCGTGACTGTCTGTGCCTCGCGGTAGTAGCCGAGCAGTTCGTCGATCGGCAACGGTTCCACGATCGTCCACGCGGGCAGTGTCGTTACCGGTGCGACCGGTGGCCGCTTCGCCGCATGCTCTGTCTGGGCGACGCGCGCTGCAAGGTGAAACTCCAGCGGGCCGGCGGCGACCGCGTCCACGCGTTTCTGCAGAATGACGTGCCATTCGGGGTGGCGGTTCACGGCCCGGTATGCCAACTGCTGTCGCTCACCGAGCGCCGCCAGTTCGGCGGGACTCGCATCCGGGACACGGAGACCGGCCTCTATGGCGGAAAGCTCGTCCGTCAGCGCGATCGCAGTCAGCGCAGTCGCAAGGGCGGTGTCAGGGGCGAGGGTGGTGTCAGCGGCGGCCGGCGCTGGCGTTGTCGGCGCGCCCGCTGGCACGATCGCGCTGGCCGAAGTGGTCGTTGCTGGAGTGCCCGTCGGGGTAAACCCGTCCGAATCCGTCGAGCACGACACACACGACAGCGTGAAAACAACGCTGATGCCGAGGCGCGTGATCATGGCCGAGAGTGTTCCATGTCCGGCCGACTCGCTGAGACCTCGGGATCAACTCGATACTCGATGGCTGACTTCTTTCAGGGCACAACTGGCGAAACCCGAATCTGGGGCGTGCCCTGTGTCATTCTGTCTTTGGGCGTTCGCCAATCGGGCCGATCAAGTAATCGCCGACTCGGCGTACTCGCGAGCTCGGCGGTAGTCGGCCTTGCCGTTCGGGGCACGGGGAACCTGGTCGACGAAGACGACCGACCGTGGTGCCTTGAAGCCGGCGAGGTCCTGTTTGACCGAGGCGATGATCGTTGCCGAATCGACGGTCATGCCCTCGGCGACCGACACGACCGCCGTGACCGCCTGGCCGAACCGAGCGTCCTCGATCCCGACCACGAGGCAGTCGACAACCCCGTCGACACGCTTCACCGCTTCTTCGACCTCTTCGGGGAAGATCTTCTCGCCACCGGAGTTGATCACCTGACTGCCGCGGCCGAGCAGGATGAGCGAGCCGTCCTCGGCGACCTTCGCGAAGTCGCCAGGGAAGGAGTAGCGGACACCATCGACCATCCGGAACGTTCGCGCCGATTTCTCGGGGTCCTTGTAGTACCCGAGCGGGACCCGGCCACCGGCTGCGACCATGCCGATCTCCTCCGACCCGGGCTGGACTTCGCGGTCGTCCTCGGTGAACACCTTCGTGGTCGGCGAGACCTGGAAGCGGGCAGTCTCGTTCGTCGCTCCCTTCGTGGAGATCTGGAAGCCCATCCCGCCCTCCGTCGCGCCCATTGCGTCGTAGAGGGAGGCCTGCTCGATCCGGTCGAGGAGTTGCTGTTTCACCTCGGTGGTCCACATCACTCCCGCCGAGACGATCTCATCGATCGATGACGTGTCGTACCTCGATCCATCGGGCCGACCCTCGTCGAGCGCCCGGATCAGCGGCTTCGCGAAACTGTCGCCCACGATGGTGACCATAGTGACGCGATGCCGCTCGATCGTGTCGAGCACCTCGTGGGGATCGAGGCTGCGATTGGTGAGCGTGATCACCTGGCCGCCGTCGAGGTGGGCCTCGAAGCAGCCGAGCCACAACCCGGTGCCGTGCATCAGCGGCGCGCAGGTCAACGAGATCTTGCGGGTCCCCGCCATGGCCGCCGCGCGGGCGAGTGCGCCTGAGGAACTCGATTCATCGGCATCGGCGCCAGGGTTTCCGCTGAAGTCACCGATCGCGTACATCACGCCTTTGGGCATTCCGGTCGTGCCGCCGGTGTAGAGCATGTAGATGTCGTCCGGGGACCTCTCGATGCGCAGAGCAGGGTCGTGGCCTGCGAGCACGTCGTCGTATGGCTGTGCGCCCGACACCCGACCGGCGCCCTCGCCGTCACCGATCTCGACGATCAACTTGAGGTTCGGCAAACGGTCGACGACCCGGGCGACCCGGTCACCGAGCGACGAATGGAAGAACAACGCCTCGGAGTCGGAGTTGTCCAGCAGGTACCAGAGCTCGTCGTCGAGGTA